>CAMAXD010000232.1 GCA_945861975.1 Candidatus Kuenenia stuttgartensis
TGTCAAAACAAATTCCGTTAGCTTGTCACTCTTTTGACGCTGCCAGGTTGTATTTTCATTGACCATGACGGGATAAAACTGCGGTTGACCCAGCAGGTTCACTGTTTCCGCTTCGAGGCTGATGTCGCGAGCAAACTCCCGATCGGCAACCATGACCTCCAGCCGGTCCACAGGAATCTCCGCTCCGAAATCGAGGATCCAGCGAGACCCCGGTGAGCCAAATTGACGCGTCGGCTCGCGAATACTGATCACAGCATCCGTTACAACGGGCTGAGCAGGAATCGCAATCTCACGTGAAGCTCTTACGGCACCAATCGTAAACTCATCTTTACCCGCTTCAGAGGTTGTCACCTGTGGATCCGGACTCACCTGAATTCGCAGAAACCGATGTCGACTCTCGCGGTAATGGAACGTGTTTCTAATAAACGACTTCTCTTCCAGGTTTAAATTTAACAGATGACTTTCAACGAGTTTTTTCCAGTCCTGGCCGTCATCGCTGCCTTCGATCACGACAGTACGTCGAAACTCTTCACCGGATGTCTCGACAACCACCTGATTGTGGGTTGGATCATCACCAGAAAATTCCAGCGTGACTTCATGAATTCCGCCATCAGGTTCAGATCGATTGAACTCCGACGAGGGCAAATATTCCAGCGCCGTTCTGGCCGATAATGTTCTCACCGCAAACGGGATCGAGTTACCATGGGCCGCGTCTAACCGCAGATCTGAAAGATCATAGCGGGCGTGTCGAAAGACCTCCGCAGGAACAAATACGTCCAGCAAGGCAGACGATGCGGAAAGATCTCCGGCTGGCAACGACAGTGCCATCTGATACTGCCAATCGGCTGAATTCTCGGGCGGCATTTCCGGTTCCGCCAAAACCTCGGCGTCCACGGCAACTACTTCTGCTTCTGCCACTACTTCTGCTTCTGGCGGCAGAACATCGTCCTGAGCCCAGCCCGGAGCAACCGCGGTAAGAACAGAAAGTGCCGTTGCCAACTTCGCTAAGAAACGTTTTGACTTCATCATAGTAAACCCCTTTATCAATCCGATTATTGTTTGAATCGCTGATATCCGCGCGCCACAAGACCCAGAACGACAGCCAGAATAAAGAAGGCCACGATACGGTAGATTTGTTGCACATTCGCCATATCGACGACAAACAGCTTCAGCACAGTGACGCCAAACAACCCCATTGCGAACCAACGCAGGCGAGAACGGTTGAAGCGGAATCCCAGCAGCAGTAAAGCCGTCGCAAACAGAATCCAGAAAACCGTCAGAGCCAACTGGGCTCGCCATCGCCAGAGTTCCACATCTCCACTGATAAACGATCGCGAAACGAAGTAGCCATGACACTCGAGTGACAAGACCAACCAGACCAGAGTAATTCCGCAAACGCCCGTGATGCCAATTCCCCAGTGTTCATTGTTCGATAACCTGGGCAGATATCGATCAGCCTTCCAGACTGCAGCCAGAAGCAACAGGCCCACGGCCAGTGACGGCAAGGCATCACGATTCAACACAGGAATAAATGGGTCACGGATATAAAACGGCAAATCGAAACCAATCACGCGGACCACTGCGAGCGTTGCAAGGGCCGCTGCCATGCCTTTGAGAATTGAGGAAGAGATTCGTAGTCCGAATAGCCAGAGTGCGATCGCCATCATGGCCCAGCCGAGTGAAATCCAGCGCGCATCCGCCTGAACGGGAATCGCCCACGCGATAAACCCGATCGCGACGGCCAGTGACGTCATCAGCAAGCGAGAATCCGTTGGCCGCCACGCCATAATCAAGCGCCCCACGATGGCATAGATTGTCGCAAAGACGAGGGCCGCCGTACCGATCCACAAACCCCATGATTCCAGCGTCAATGTGCGAAAGGCTACGAAGCCAACGACTGCGTTGATCACGAACCGAGCCAGCTCTTCATAGTCCGCAGATCGCACAGAACGCCGTGCGATAATCAGACTGTGTCCGAGATACAGCAGGAACAGCGATAACTGGAAACCCAGTGCCCACGCAAACTTATCCGGATGATAGTTGCCCTGATACCACGCCAAATAAATCAACTGCGTACCAGAAAAAGCGACCGACGCGACTGCTCGCCATCGTTGCACGCTTGTGGCTGCAATCACGCCGATGTTCAGGGTCCACAAATACAAAAACAGAGACGAATAAGAATCATGATCAGACTGCATCAGCAACGGTGTCATCAGACCGCCGACGACCGCAATCATCCCAATCAGTGACGAACGACAGAAGACAGCAGCCAACATTGATTCCATGACCAAAATGGCCAGAAACATTCCGGCGTGCTGCTGAGGCAGCAGTTGATAAAACCCAAACGCGGAATACGTCGCAAGATAGATGACCACGATGCCAGTCGACATCAACATGGACGCAAATCGCCGCCAGCCTTTGAGTAAGTAACGACAGCCGGAGATAACCAGCCCGGCACCGAATAACTCGCCGATGGCAACTCGGCCAATTGGCCCGATCCAGTTATTCTGATAAGCGTAACGCAGGAAGAATGTGGCTGAGAATAAGAACAGGATGGCCGCCACCCAGCCGAACGCCTTCTGACCGATGAACGTCTCCCAGCCCACAGGAGATGCCGATTGCTCGGAAGCGGATGCGGAATATACAGGCGTGAGATGAGAAGAAGGCACATGCAGCGGGACAGGAGAGGGCGGTCGCATCGGAACAACTGCAGGAGACTCTGAGGCTGATCTCGCGGCAACTAAATGGCTGAGGCTCTCCGCCGGATCGTTCACGACCGGTGACACTGCGACAGAAGCCATCGCATCATAAGCAGCCCGTGTTTGATCCGACTCGCCCGCAACAACCTTCGGTTGCGGCAGCGTGACACGACCATTCGCAACATCGCGCAGGTAGGCTTCGATGCGATCCAGACGCCCGGTCACTTCCTTCAGCTTACGCGTCTTCACGAACGCGATGATCGACATCACGATCGCAGCCACCGGCAGGATCAACACCGCGCCAGCGATCAGAAGGATTATCACTAACTCTTCAAATCTCATTGTGCACCGCCCGTTGTAAGATCATTCATCCGGCATGAGCCTCGGAAGTGTTGCCAGTCAATGGATTCACAGACAACCATTGAACAAATCCCGTGCCCGAATATCAAAAAGCAACACGCTGAGTTTTCCCGACCTTCTCCGCCACTGTAGCAGGTTTCCCTGCAGTGCAAACACTGCAACCGTGACGCAGTTTAGCGACTGCACATCGCCTGGAACGGATAACCCGAGCACCCGTCAACCCAGAGTCCGCGGAGCCACGGTTTGGAAACTACCAGCGAACCCAATAGATGACCCGTACCAATTCCTCAGTTATTCTCACACCCGGACCACATCGAAGAAAGACACTCCTTGTATTTGCAGGACTTCCAAAACGAATTCGAGGTGCTGGGCGCGGAAGGCAGCCGCCACTCAGACTACCCCAAACAGTTCAACAAACGGCAGAGCGATTTCAGTCCGGGGCTCTTCCGGAACTGCTGTTTCTGCAATCCAGGTCAGCAACCCCGAAATCCCGAAACCGGTCTTTGCGGAGACGTCGACTATGCATTTCATGGCGTTAACGGAATCCAGCGATGAAGCGAACAGTGGTACGCCGGTTTTCTCGGAATCACTCAGAATGTCGCACTTGTTACGCACAACACAGATCGGCACTTCGACCTTTTTCAGTCGATCCATCAGAGCAGACTCGAACCGCCCACCGGATGCATCAACGACCAAACAGATGAGGTCGCAATCGCCAAGAAGGGCCAGGGATTGCACAATTCCCAACTGCTCCGGCAATGAATCTGAGCCAGTTCGTACGCCAGCAGTATCGATCAAGCGAAACATCCAACCACGAACCACGATGTCGACTTCAACCAGATCTCGCGTGGTACCAGGGGTCGCTGAAACAATCGATCGCTGCAGACCGGCGATGGCGTTGATCAATGACGATTTGCCTACGTTCGGCTCACCCACGATGGCTACTCGCCAAGGTCTCGTCAAATGCTGTGCGACACTTTGCCAGCGTTTCTGATGCTGTCGAGCAGATCGGCTTCTGTCGTCTGATTCACTCTGTAGGTCTTCGGCGAACTTCAGTAGTCGTCCGTCCTGTTGAGCAAGTACCAATCCGGCCGCTTTGCGAGTTCTGCATTTCAACAACACTTCATTTGTGACACGCTCTATTTTTTCCTCGAGAGTTTCACTCGACGCGGAGCCCTGAATGTCAGTTTGTAACCCGGCAGCAGCCAGGTCCCGGCAAATGCGATGAACAGCAATGGTTCCTCCGTGACAATTTATCTCCCAGCAGCATTCCGCAGTCCGCACAATTACGACGTCTTCACCGCTCCAGCTTCCGAAAAGAATTCTCCCTTGAGGTGCCTCCGCCAGCGCGCATGGAGACCCCACCTGAAACCCCTGCATGACTGATGCGATGTCAGCTTGGCCGTTCAGCTGGAGCTCAATCACGGCCACCGCTCCCGGGCCGGATGGCGTGAGGACACGGAAGCTTGAGAATAAAGAGAAGTGTGGTGACTCAGGGAGCAATGGATGGAACTTTCATTTGGAGAGATATGGCACAAAGAATTGTTCAGCAGCGGTGAGCTTCTCTCGGCAGAATTGTGCAGGTCATTGATAGCTTTCGCAAACGTCAGATTCGGAGCCATCACTATTAAAAGGCGGGTTTTCTGTAAGTCGATGAATTTTGAGCCTAAAGATTCGGCACCGCTTTTTTCAGAGTTCCAGTTTGGCTCCAGCCGCTCTTGTCGCAATGCCGATGTTCCGACTACGACCGGGTCTGTCGTGCGCTCGTTCTCAGCGCGCATCTTCAGATTCGATCGTAATTGACACATTTCGGCAGAACCTGCCGTTATGAGATTCCTTTCTTTGCTCTACCCGTCACCCGACCAGGGAAGGTCATGAGCCGACCGCAGGATAACGCGACAACGAGGTCACTTCTCGCCCGATTACTGGGCTGGACAGTGGCAACAGTCTCTGCGCGTCCACGACTGATGCTGTGGCTGGTTCTTCTGGTCGCATGTGGCAGCGTCGGGATCACAGTCACTCAACTGCAGCTTCGCACCAGTCGCAGCGATCTCATGGATCCTGCTCAGAAGCACGCCAAAACATGGAAGCAGTATGCAGACACCTTCGGAGCGGAATCTGATCTTCTGATCACAGTCCAAACTCCAGGTCCAAATGGCAAACTGATTCAATCTGTCATCGATGATCTGGGACAGCGTCTGGAACGAGAACCCGAACACTTCGGCAACGTTCTGTCGCGAGTTGACCTGACCGCAATGAGAGAGAAGGCTCTTCTATTCCTTTCTCCTAGGGAAGTTCAAAAGACCGCACAACTGATCGGTCAGTACGATACGGTGGTGCAGCGCCAGAACTGGAATTACGTTCGAGCAGAAATGCTGGCCAATACGCTGCGGACAAAGATCTCTCGCGGACAGCAGGACGGTGTCGTTTCCGATGACACTTACATGGCTGTCGAACGTTTCGCCGACAGTCTCTCCGGTTACATGAAGAATGCTCTGGAAACCGGAAAAGTCGAGAAGACTGCGTTCCGTTCTCCTCTGCCAGATCTGATGCAGGTTGCAGCAGACCAGAAACTGACGGATTCAAAAACAGCCTACATGCTCAACCCTGAAAACACAGTGGGTGTGGTTCAGGTGACGGCGATTCGCAACTCCAAAGTGCCGACTGAGGATCCAAACGCCGCAGCCATTATTCGTCTGCGGGAGTTAGCAGCCGAAGTAGTGAAAGCTCATGAGTCCCAGCCGGGGGATGTCTCCATCAGTGTCACTGGTATTCCGGCTCTTGAACATGATGAAATGCACAGTACCTCGGTCGATATGCGGAATGCCGGAATTGTCGCGTTCTTCGTCGTAGGGGCGATGCTGTTTCTGGCCTTCCGAGGAATCCGGCATCCAATGCTGGCGCTGATGACTCTGATTGTCGCGCTGTGCTGGACGTTTGGTGCGGCAACGCTCGTTGTCAAACATTTGAATATCATCAGTGTCTGCTTCCCGATTTTCCTGATCGGTCTGGGCATCGATTTCTCTGTTTCGTTTATTAACAAGTATCTGACGCTTCGTCAGGAACTGTATGAACTGCCGGACGCACTGCGAGAAACCGCCGAGACAACTGGCGGAGGAATCCTCGTATCAGCCATCACGACAGCTCTTGCGTTCTCGACAGCAATGCTGACGGGATTCCCGGGACTGGCGGAACTTGGCCTGATCTCAGCCATGGGCGTACTGCTGTGTGCGGCGGCAACGTTCATCTTTCTTCCAGCGCTCGTCGCATTGTCCGATGCGGAATATGACGTCAAAGCTTTACCGCAGCCATTCTCCCCCGCAGCATTGCGAAGAGTTCTGGTGGCATGGCCTGCGGTTTCGATCGGATTTGCTGTCGTACTGCTGGCATTCTTTGGCTATCAGGCGTTTCGCTACTCTGATGGTACTGTTCGCTGCCTTGTTAACTACAATCCGAACCTGATTAAACTGAATGATCCGACGGCCGAATCAGTGAAGGCCGAGCGATCATTGGAAGAATCCGGTTCTGAAACTGTGCTCTATGCCGTCTCTGTCGCGGGCACATGGGAAGAAGCCGGCTCGCTGCGTGAAAAATTCCTGAAACTCGGCAGTGTGGCTCGAGTCAGTGACATCGCCAGCAAACTGCCAGACCGACCTGATCAGCAGACGATGCAATTGCTGCAGTCTCTTCAGCAGCGTGCGGAAAACATTCCGCGTACGGTGCCTGATATTCCTCCTGCAGACCATATTGCGATCGGGAAAGAAGTTGATGCCTTATACGCGGCTGTTCGGAAATCGTCGAACCCTTCCGCTAAACGTGCAAGTGCTGCACTTGATAAATTCCTGACTGATCTTTCTGAAACTCCCGGACGCAAGTCGATCGCTATCCTGTCGGGTTACAACGACATGATCGCTCGCTGGCTGCTTCTGGAGTATTCCGAAATTGCATCGGCAAACAATTTCAGTCCAGTGGCACCACGAGACCTGCCTACGGAACTCAGCAGCCGCTTTGTCTGGGCCGACCGTAATACCAAAGAACAACGCTGGGTTCTCCGAGTCTACCCGAAAGAAGATATCTGGGACGGAGCAGCCCTGAACACGTTCGTCGAGGAACTTCGAACCGTCGACGCTCAGGTAACCGGAGTTCCTGTGCAGAATCTTGAATCTGCGGGTCGGATGCATCTGACTTACGCCTCGATCGGGCTCTATGCTCTGGCTGTGATTTCATTGGTGCTGCTCTTCAACTACCTGCGGCCTGGGCAGAAGCTGATGACAATTCTGCCGCCGGTCGCCGTGGCCGCCTTTATTGGCTATACGCTGTTTCAGCGGAACGGCACAATCAACACCAACCTGCTGGTCGTGATTTGCCTGGGGCTTGTTGCGCTCATCGCGGGAGTACTGGACTATCGCAACCTTCGTGACACTTTGCTGACGCTCGTGCCATCCCTGGCGGGTGGCGTGCTGATGCTGGGTGTGATGGCTTTGATGGGACTGGAACTGAACCCGGTCAACCTGATTGCTTTGCCATTGGTCTTCGCCATCGGCATCGACAACGGAATCTATCTGGTGTCCGACTGCCGCAAACAGATCGCCGCCGGCAAAGACTCATTCGAACCCTCCGCCGACACCATCAGCAGCATGCTGGTGACGTCGCTGACGTCGATTGTTGGATTCGGAAGTCTGATGATTGCGGCTCATCCGGGGATGTTCAGCATCGGTGTGCTGCTCGCATTAGGAGTCGCCTCCAGCCTGTTGATTTCGCTGATCCTGATGCCGCCATTATTGGTGCTCGTCGCAAAGCATCAGCCAGCTTCTATGGAACCCGTGCGAATCATCCGCCGCCCTGAAAGCGAAGCCGAAGCCACCACTGGGAAAGATGCGGCCAAGCAGGCTGCTCTTCAGCAGAAAGCCAGGAAAGCGGCTTGATCCATCGCTGACTACAGGCATCGGTTCAGCGACTATGCCGGAATTCCGGTGATCGCGACGTATGTGCCACGGCAACTATTGTTGAACTCTTTCCCGAGCAACGATAAATGATCAAAAACGGAAACCTTCTCATCGGAAGATACCGGTGATTTTCGTCAAGCACCCGGTTGGCGGTCGGGTGCATCTGAAATCTGTGCCAGCACACTCTCGAATTCTGTTTCAAACTGCAACGCAACATCAGAATCACGCTCTGCGTAACAGCACAGTGACTCCGTATAGTCGTTAGCCGCCGCCGAACACACTCGAACGAGACTCATTCGGAGAGCCCAGCTGCACGCCTGGCGAGTTTCCGGACACTTTGCCATTCTTCAGTTTTCATAAGGCCGGATTCTACCATTTCGCTCCGTCGTTGAATCTCGGAAATCCAATCGGGCGAAAGGATAACGCGCTCTTCATCTGCCAACTCATCCCAAAGAAGCGGAATCAATCGACTCCGCTCTTCGGCCGGAAGAGCTCGCACGACTGCAAGAATTTCTTCAATGGTTGTCATGTCCGAACTTCACCGCGGTTGCAATCGACATCAAGAGCACAATTTCCATCCTCAGCACGTAATCAAAACATTGTTCTGGAAAGATGCCGCAAAACACAACTTGTCAGTAGAAAACCCCCAAAGGGGGATTGATCCGCAGCGGACTAACGGACTCGCTGGATCGTCTCACCAGGGACCGGCACGCAGTCGCTCACGCCAGCACGCCGTCATGCACATGCCCGGCAACATCTGTCAGCCGGAAATCTCGGCCGGCGTAGCGATACGTCAGACGCTTGTGGTCCATCCCAAGCAGATGCAACAGCGTCGCGTGGACATCATGGATATGCATGGGCTTCTCAACGGCGTAATAGCCGTAGTCATCCGTAGCTCCGTAACGCAGGCCGCCTTTTACGCCGCCTCCGGCCATCCACATCGTGAAGCCTTCTGGATTATGATCGCGGCCATCAGTCGTTCCCTGAGCCGTTGGCGTGCGACCAAATTCGCCGCCCCACATGACCAGAGTATCCGACAACAATCCTCGACGCTTCAGATCGGTTAATAACCCGGCAATCGGCTTATCAACTTCCAGCGCGTTCTTGCTGTGGCCAGCTCGCAAATCCCCGTGCTGATCCCATTGAACCTTTGAATCACTATGCGTAACCTGAACGAAGCGAACACCCGCTTCACAGAACCGTCGAGCCATCAGGCACTGGCGAGCAAAGTTTTCCGTGATCGGCTGATCGAGTCCGTACAACTTCTGAGTATCCTCAGTCTCCTGCGAAATGTCCTGCAAGTGAGGCATCTCGGACTGCAT
>CAMAXD010000233.1 GCA_945861975.1 Candidatus Kuenenia stuttgartensis
TATCGGAAAGAAGTCACGAAGGGGCTCGATGAACGACAACTTCGAGCCATTGAGGATCTGCTCGCCAAAGCAAAAGAGCTGGCCGCTCGCAAGAATACGATCCTGAAGACGATCGCCGAGCAGGGAAAGCTCACGGAAGCCCTGCGAAAGCAAATCGTGACCTGCATGGATCCTCGCGTGCTGGAAGATCTGTACCTGCCGTATAAGCCAAAGAAGCGAACTCGAGCTGCGATTGCTCGTGAGCGAGGTCTGCAGCCTTTGGCCGATCTGCTCTTCAGTCAACAGCGGCTGTCCGGATCGCGGGCCGACATCATTCGAAAGTTCATCAGCGCCGACAAAGACGTGCCCGATGAAAAGGTCGCCATTCAGGGCGCTTGTGACATCGTGGCGGAGCAATGGGCGGAGAACGTATCAACTCGACAATGGGTCCTTGAACAGGCTCAACGTGGAGAACTGGTTTCAGTCGTCAAGAAGGGCAAGGCCGAAGAAGGCAGCAAGTTTGAGAACTATTTTGACTGCAGTGAAAAAGTTTCTCGGATGCCAGCCCATCGATTCCTTGCCATGCAGCGAGGGGAAGCCGAGGGCGTGCTGCGAATCAGCCTCGGGATGGATGATGAAACGCATCAGAGACATCTGAAATCTCGACTCGTGACCAATCCCGCCTTCGAATTCAAGGCGGAGCTCGAAGCGACAGCTGTCGACTGTTATGACCGACTGCTGCGGCCATCGGCGGAGAGTGCTTTGCTGCAAACCCTGAAGGAGAAAGCCGATCGAGAAGCCGTGGACGTGTTTGCGAAAAATCTTCGGGATCTCCTGATGGCATCTCCGGCCGGGCCTCAGGTGACGATTGGAATCGACCCCGGATTTCGAACGGGTTGCAAAGTTGCCGTGGTGGATGAAACCGGGCGTTTCCTTTGCAATGAAACGATCTATCCGACTCCGCCACGTTCTGACCTTGCTGGTGCGGGTAACGCGCTGCTCAAACTGATCAGGACGCACAATGCCACGCTGATCGCAATTGGCAACGGGACCGCGTCGCGTGAAACCGACAAGTTTGTTTCGGACCTGATGAAACAACACAGCTTGAAGGTTACGAAGGTCATGGTGAATGAGTCCGGAGCGTCGATCTATTCGGCCAGTGAAGCGGCGATTGCTGAGTACCCCGATCTGGATGTGACCGTTCGAGGTGCCATCAGTATTGCTCACCGACTTCAGGATCCGCTGTCAGAGCTGGTCAAGATTGATGCACAGTCGATTGGCGTTGGCCAGTATCAGCACGATGTTGATCAGACCATGCTGAAGAAGGCCCTGGATCGCGAAGTCGAAAGCTGCGTGAACTCGGTCGGCGTCGACGCGAACACCGCAAGTCCGGCGTTATTGTCTTATGTCGCGGGAATCGGAGCTGTGCTGGCGAAAAGGATCGTCTCGTTCCGTGACGAACACGGAGCGTTTAAGTCGCGCGACGAACTGTTGAAGGTTCCTCGTCTGGGGCAGAAGGCTTATCAGCAGGCAGCCGGGTTCCTGCGAATTCGAGGTGGCTCGCAGCCGCTGGACAATTCTGCGGTGCATCCGGAACAGTACCCGCTGGTCCGCAAGATGGCTCAGAAACTGGGAACTGATGCGAAAGCTCTGGTGGGCAACCCACAGCTCGTCGCGCAGATCAAGACGGCCGAGTTTGTTTCTGAGGAGGCCGGTGAGTTTACTGTCCGCGATGTTGTGGCGGAACTGGCTCGCCCGGGGCGAGATCCGCGCAGTGAATTCAAAGCCGCGCAGTTTTCTGAGACGGTCAGTGAAATCGGTGATCTGGAAGTTGGAATGGTTTTGGAGGGCGTAGTGACGAATGTGACGAAGTTCGGAGCCTTTGTGGACATTGGTGTTCATCAGGACGGGCTGATTCACATTTCTCAACTGGCCAATCATTTTGTTCGCGATCCGTCGGAAGTCGTGTCGGTTGGGGATATCGTGAAAGTCAAAGTTGTTCAGGTTGAAGCTGATCGCAAACGCATTGCGTTGACGCGACGACTGGATGAGTGATGAAGAGGGCTTGGTTCTGGAGCGAGTCTCCGAAGGCCGCAGTGAGTTCGTGCATTCGTATAACGTCAATTGCTCAATCAACAAAACGTCGAAGTGTTCTGGATGTTTGTCGACACAAAGATTTCTTATGTTCTCCTCTGACATTGACGTAATGCAGCGAGCGATTCGGATTGCGCGGACAGGTGTTGGCCTTGTGGAGCCCAATCCCATGGTCGGGGCTGTGATCGTTGATGCCGAAAGAAACCTGATCGCTGAAGGTTACCATCAAAAGTTCGGGGAAGCTCATGCAGAGATCAACGCCATTCGTCTGGCTGGCAAGGCGACTCGTAGCGCAGACCTGTTCGTGACTCTGGAACCCTGCAGTCATTTCGGTAAGACGCCGCCGTGTGCCGAGGCGGTCATCGCGGCCGGGTTTCGCCGAGTTGTCGTGGGGTGTCAGGATCCGGCTCCGCATGGGGCCGGTCAGGGGATTGAGCGAATTCGTAACGCGGGAATTCTCGTCGAAGTCGGGGTTTGCGAAGTCGACGCGAGAAGACTCATTGCGCCGTTCGAAACGCTCATGATCAAGCAACGTCCATGGGTGCATGCCAAATGGGCGATGACATTGGACGGGCGAGTGGCCACGAGCACCAGGCATTCACAGTGGATCTCCTGTGAACAGTCGCGAGCCTGGGTTCATCAACTTCGAGGCCGCGTTGACGCAGTCATTACCGGAGCCGGAACAGTCCGCGCGGATGATCCCTTGCTGACCGCTCGCCCCGCAGGGCTGAGAACTGCTCTGCGAGTCGTCATTGATTCGACAGGGGAAAGCGTAACGGCGGATCGCAAGCTGGTGAAAACAATCAGTCAGGGGGCCGTACTGGTCTGCGTGTCGCGACGTTGCACGGAAGCGTCCAGAAGTCGAATGCGTGAACTTGGTGTCCAGGTTTTCGAGACGAATAGCGAGGATGCGGTGGATCTGGGAGAGGTTCTTCAGGAGCTTGGCCGCCGTCGATGTACCAACGTCATGCTCGAAGCCGGACCGTGTTTGTTGGGAGCCTTCTTCGAACGGGAATTGATCGATGAAGTCCACGCCTTTGTCGCCCCCAAACTGATTGGCGGCGCGATGGCTTTATCGCCTGTGGGTGGCGAGGGGCTGCCAGCCATTCCCAGCACAGCAAATCTGTCCGCTTTCCGAGTGCAGCCATGCGGCGACGATTTTCTGCTGGAGGCGGATGTTTGCAGAGGCCTGTCCCAGGCCGAAACACGAATTACAGAGCAGCATGGAATCTGAGCACGAAAAGCGGTGTCGACGGATCGGATAGTGCAGTCCGCAGGCTTTGTGGCGTTCATGTTTCGGAAAACCGGCTCCCTGCGGGCTTGCAAGAGCCGCCAGATTGTTCGACCATCCGTTGTAACCCATGTGAAATGGGTTTTCTGACGAAATGGAAACTCTGCAAGGTGAGCATCTGTGCCGGCGATGGACTGGACGATTTTGAAGAAAGTGATTGACGAGAATGATTCATTCCTGATCACTAGCCATGTCCGCCCTGATGCTGATGCGTTGGGTTCTGAATTGGGGCTGCGAGCAATCCTGCTGGCCCTGGGGAAGAAAGTTTCCATCATTAATGCGTCAGCTCCGCCTGCGAACCTGAGTTTCATGAATCCACCGAGCGTGATTTTGAAACTGAACGATACGGTCACCAAAGCTAACGTCCCAAAGACAGACGTGGTCGTCATTGTCGACACGAGTGCCTGGCAGCAGTTGGGCAATATGGCCGAAGTGATTCAAGCGTCGCCTGCGAAACGAGTCATTATCGACCACCACGTCAGCTCCGACGAAATGGGTGCGATTGTACTAAAGGATGTGACAGCCGCGGCGACTGGCGAATTGATTTGTGAGGCGGCTGAAGCGTTCGGGATCGAATTCGATGAAGACACTGCGAACTGGCTCTATGCAGCGATCGCTACGGACACCGGTTGGTTCCGATTTCCTTCCACGACAGCCCGCACCATGCGCATCGGTGCGGCCCTGATTGATCGGGGTGCATCGCCTCATTACGTGTTCAATCTGGTTCATGAACAGTCGTCGCTGTCCAGAGTTCGGCTGGGTGGGCGAGTTCTCGGAAGAACTCAATCTGAGGCCGAGGGACGCCTGGTCTGGGTTCAGGTCGACGCGAAGGATATGTCAGAGACAGGGGCGGTTCCTTCCGACACTGAAGGTCTGGTCAATCGGTGCCTGACTGTGGCCGGTTCGGAAGCTGCGTTCATTGCCGTCGAACTGCAGACCTCGCAAATTAAGTTCAGCCTCCGTTGCCGTTATCCTCACGACGTTGCCATGCTGGCCGAGCAATTTTCGGGAGGCGGGCACAAACTCGCATCCGGAGCAACGCTGTCCGGTCCATTGAACGTTGCAGTCGAACGCATGCGAACCGCGTTTTTGGAAATGCTGACGAAAAACGAGGCCGTCGTCGAGACGACTGGCTGAGCTGACTGACTGCGGTAATGATGCTTACTGAGTCATGCAGTCCCGAATCTAAATGCAGACCTCCGTCGGTCGGGAATCCGGTGTCATTCGTCCCGAGACGTTAAGCTGGGGTTTCATCGTGCGGGACGCATTCTGTCGGAGGCGATCAGAGCCATGGAATTCGGCAAGTCTCATCGCTGGACTGGTCAATAACGCCCAGAGGGCTTAGAACACGTCGCAGCTTTGTTTTCCCTCAATGACGTGCTCGAAAGCTGTTCTTCATGGAATATACATACGAACAAATCTCCCGGATGATTGATCATTCATTGCTCAAGCCATCCCTGACCTTCGCGGACTTCGAAGCTGGTTGTCGCATGGCGGTCATTTACCAGGCGGGCAGTGTTTGTATCCAGCCGCATTATCTCAAGCGTTGTGCCGAGATTCTGAACGGCTCCGGTGTAAAAGCCAGCACGGTGATCGGATTTCCTCACGGCGGCCACTGCACCTCGACAAAAGTCGCGGAAGCGAAGCAAGCTCTGGTGGATGGTGGAGAGGAACTTGATCTCGTTTGCAATATCAGTCGAGTTCTCAGTGGCGACTGGGACTATGTGAAAGCTGATCTGAAGGCAGTGATTGAACTGACTCATGCCGCCGGCCAGAAGGTTAAGGTGATTTTTGAGAACTGCTTTCTTGACGATGACCAGAAGATCCGGCTTTGCGAGATCTGCACAGAACTGAATGCTGATTGGGTGAAAACCTCAACCGGCTATGGCACCGGCGGAGCCACGATGGACGACCTGCGGCTCATGCGACAGCATTCGGGGCCCGCGGTACAAGTCAAGGCGGCGGGCGGCGTGCGCGACATGGATGCCTTGCTGCAGTGTCGAGAAATCGGAGTCACTCGAATCGGAGCCAGCGTGACTCAGGCCATGCTTGATGAATGTCGCCTGCGATTGAAACTGCCAGCGATTCACTTCGATGCCGATGCTGCTACCGACGGCTATTGAGCGTATGTCACAGCCTGCAGAAAAACATCGCAATTCGTAGGGTGTGACAAGTTCGCCTCAGCGAACGCAGGCACACCAGCGAACGCAGGCACACCAGCGAACGCAGGTACACCAGCGAACGCAGGCACACCAATTAAGAAAATCCTTTCGAACCCAGTCGTTAAAAAAGCCATCGAACAATTCGCAACAGAATTGCTCGATGGCCGCTGATTGCTGACCGCTGGATGCAGGTGTGATTAGTAGACGCCCACGGTCGTTGTTTTCGCGAACACGTGATAAGGTCTCACGCTGCTGACGCCGTCCCATGTGTACTTATCGCAAGGCTTCTCGCGTTCGCCTTCGTCGCGTTCCAGAAACCCTGGCACGAACAGCTCTTTGGTCATCGTGTACAATTTGACTCGACCTGTCGCACCATAATCGACCAGTTTGTTGTGATCATCAAAGTCAACGACTTCAATGACCGCTCGTGGCTGCGGAGCGAAGTAAGTAATCTTGTAATTGTCTGCTGGATCGTGTGGCTTTCCGCAGGCCAGACCCATCAGCGTGTTACCGTAGGTCGGTGTGATATACACATTCGGTCCCAGCAGTTCTTCGCGAGCAAATCGGTACCACTGCTGAGTGAACTCGGTGCCGCCACAAAAGATGCCCTTGACCCCTGCTTCTTCGACACTGCTGCCCTTGTCCATCAACCGCAGTGCCAGGGCTTCCAGCAACTTGGGAGTTGTGAACATGCACTGAATATCGTTGTTGGCCGACATAATTGTCAGGGCCTGATCGATACAGTGAGCACTATACGCTTTCGCTCCTTCGACATCGCCCTTCTTCAGGAGCTTCACAACCCAGCGTGGGTCAAGGTCGACGCAGAAACAGATCCCGCCACGGTACTGAGCGAGATGCTCAATCGCCAGGCGAAGTCGACGAGGTCCCGAAGGCCCCAGCATCAGCCAGTTCGCACCCTTCGGGAAGGACTCATCCGGCAAAGTCTCACTGAAGAGTTCATAATCGATCCAATGATCTTCCACGACCACGCGGCTCTTGGGAACTCCGGTCGTGCCGCCGGTTTCAAACACGTAGATCGGTTTATTCTGGAGTGGCTGCGGCACCCAGCGACGCATCGGACCACCGCGAAGCCATTCATCTTCGAAGAGCGGAAACTTCTTCAGATCGTCAAAGCAATTGACGTCCTTAAGAGGATCGAAGTTGAAGGTTTTCTTCTTCTCCAACCAAAACTCGCATCCGGTGTCATCACCGAAATGCCACTGAACCATCTCGCGAGTTTGTTGATCGAGCAGTTCTCTCTGCTGCTGACACTTTGCATCAAGTGATGTCACTTCAGGCCCTCATCAATTGCGACTCGGAAAACGCGAAAAATCATTTCGCCCCATAAACAGACTGATCTGCCCTGAACGCATCCTAGAAAGCCAGGATTCGTTTTCAAATCTGAGGGACAGTATGTCCCGGCATACGGAAAAATTCAGGTGATGGAACCCGCAGGGAATATCACAAAATACGTGGATTCGCAGACAAGATGCGATGTTGAGAGCATCTGATCCGTGGCCCGTGCTGGTTTTGTCCGGAGATGACCATTCCCGAACCCCATCCTGCAGGAGAATGGGTGCGGACTGTTGCATTTCCTGAGCAGCCTGACAGACTGAGGGCTTCGCAGGAGACCGTTATAAGGGCGTTCAGCGGTGCCCAGGTAGGGTTCCCTGCTTTGCGTCTGAATTGCTCATTTTTGTTTCTCAATGACAAGGACGCCCACGATGCTGAGACAAGTCCAATCGTATCTATTGATTCTGGCACTACTCCCGGGAGTGTTCGCCGAGCCAGCGGTGGCACAGCAGAAATCGACGACACAGAAGTCCGCGGCTAAGACGGCCCCAGAAAAGACGGCCCCAGAAAAGAAGTCCTCGCCGAAGAAGACTGCAGCACCTGAACAGCTGAGGGGGGCAGTGCGAGGCGCAGAAGGGGTTCCGCCGGAGGGGAAATCCGCCCTTCTGCAGTACGTTCCGGATGATTCCATGATCATCGTTGCGGCTCAGCCCGCGCGAGTCATCAATGCCCAAAGTTTTCAAGGGCTGCTTGAAGCCGCCGATGGCCAGGAAGTTCTCAAGACGCTCCTGGGGGAATTTGAAAAGAATGTGGGTACCAGGGTCGAGCAGATCGAAGAATTCGGCATCGTCATGGATGCAGCTTGTCTGGAAGATATGTCATCCCGCGCGAAGGAACAGGCCGAGCGAGTTCAGAAGTTGAATGGGGTGAAACAAATCGGCCTCGCGATGCATAATTTCCATGACTCGAACAACACGTTTCCCGCCAGCGATGGGTATGGCGACAACAAAGGAAACCTGAGCTGGCGAGTTCACTTGCTGCCCTATCTGGAACAGGCTGAACTCTATAACGAGTTCAATCTGGATGAGCCATGGGACAGCGAACACAACAAGCCGCTGATTGAAAAGATGCCGGAGTTCTTCAAAACAGCGGGCGTGGAAGACGCAGGGATGACTTCATATCACGTGTTCACGGGTGAAGGGACGCCTTTTGGGGGTGAAGAGGCCCCGGGGATCAGCAGCTTCACGGACGGCACAAGCAACACGATCATGGCCGTCATTGCCGGGGCCGACAAGGCAGACGTCTGGACAAAACCCGGTGGACTCGAAATTGACGGAGAAGATCCTGCTGCTTCACTTGGCGCAATCGGTGACCGCTTTGTTACGGTGTTTGCAGATGGCTCCGCAAAATTCCTTCCTTCAGAAATCGAAGCCGGCGAACTGCTGCATTTGATTCAGCATCATGATGGCCATGTTGTTGGAGACTACTATCAGGCTCAGCCGTCGTCCGAGCCTATGCCGGGCGTCATTGTTTGTGCAAATAGTGATTTTGATCAGAAAGTACTGCTGTCGAAGCTGCCTGCGAGAAACGAAGACGAGACGATGATGATCGACGGGCACGAGGCTTATGCTCTTCCCGACGGAATGTTTTTGACTTTCGTTGACTCCAAAACAATGCTGCTGGGCCCCGAAAAGACTCTGAAGGCGATGCTTTCCCCGCGAGTAAAGAGCGGAGAAACGAAGGCCGAATTTGAAAAGCTCTATCCCGCCAACGATATCGTGGCTGTCGTGGACCTCGAGCCCGTCGAAGAACTGGTAGAGCAATTATCACAGCAAATGCCGATGGCTCCCCTAATTCAGAACATTGTTGGCCTGGTGGCAACGATCGATATGACCGGGGCGAGCGAGTCGCATTTGAACCTGAATGTCGAAATGAGCGATAAAGCGAGTGCTCAGCAGTTGAGCGCGATTGCCATGGGCGGCTTTCAGATGATGAAAATTCAGGCTCTTGGTCAGCTTTCCGGCGACAGTTCTCCAGTCGGTGAAGAGTTGGTGACAGCTCTGTCTGAACTGCTCGAGTCTGTCACGATCGAAGCCGTTGAAGAATCCGTGGAACTGGATATCCCCAAAGTTTCCGATCCTGAAAAGTTCTTTAACGACGTCACCCCGGCGTTTAAGGAACTCGTGAAGGGATTTGCGGAAAGTCAGAAAGCCGCTGCCAGCCGCGGGAAGACAATGCCGCTGCGACAAATCGGGCTCGCATTCCACAACTATCACGATGTCTACGGAGCATTCCCTACCTACTGCGTTGCGAGCAAAGATGCCAATACGAACAAAAGTCTGAGCTGGCGCGTGTATTTGCTGCCTTATATCGAGGAAGCGGCGTTGTATCAGGAGTTTCATCTCGACGAACCGTGGGACAGCGAGCACAACAAGACACTCATTGAACGCATGCCGAAGATCTTTGAATGCGA
>CAMAXD010000234.1 GCA_945861975.1 Candidatus Kuenenia stuttgartensis
GAACGACGTTCTGGGTGATCGCCAATCATCTGGCCCGAGGTGAGGCAGACCTTCGGACTGAGCAGGCTCGAATGTTGCGTCAATGGGCGATGGATTCTCGTGAGCCGGTTATTGCGGCTGGAGATTTCAATTTTGACTTCGACTTCAAAACTCTACAGGGGAATCCTGGATTTCAGGCGATGATGGAAGGCGATGTCTGGACCTGGCTAAAGCCTGATCCATTGGTTGATTCCAACTGGTCTGATGATCGCCAGATCAAGGATCGACGAGTAGATCGTTATCCGGATTCAATTCTGGATTTTGTCTTTGTGGCCAACGATGCAAAAAAATGGAATGGTGTCTCCAATGTCGTTGTACGGCCTGGAGATTTTCCAGACAGTGACAAGACCAGCGACCATCGTCCCTTGTTGACAGCTTTCCGGCTGGCAGGCCAACCAGCGAAATAGGATAAGAGGTAGTCTTGAGTTCGGTGCAGCATATTCCACTTGTGTCGTTCCGCTGGCAACTCTTCATTCAGGCCTCGAGTACTCCATGGCTGCTTCGAAGTTACTCGTTGAGCGAGTTCGACACCTGCTTTCAAGCCGTCGAGAGATTACCGAAAAGAAAATGTTCGGTGGAGTCTGCTTCCTGCTGAACGGAAACATGCTGGTTGCCGTCTGGAACGACTCGTTGATCGCTCGATTGGGCATCGAGCAAGCCATCATCGCACTGAAGGAACCCGATGTTCGCGCGATGGACCTCACCGGTCGCCCGATGAAAGGCTGGATTATCGTTGAGCCAGATGGAATCGACAGCGATCGACGATTGACCCACTGGATCGACCTTTCCACGACGTTTGCACGCACACTGCCGGCCAAATAGCGAGATCAGGTAGCTTTGGAATTCTTTGGGGATTCGCCATCCCTGACGACTGCCGGGACTCGAACTTGGCAGCAATAACGCTTTCTTGTTGGACAGACCAGCGTTTCAGCAGGACACTCTGCCGAGGTCCGCAACAGGAGAATGCCAATGTCGAGTCATGTTTCACGTAACGCCGCCGCCGATATTCGGGGCTGCGCTGGTTTTCGTCAACTGTCTCGTCGCAGTGCCGTGCAGGCAGGGATCTGCGGCGCACTGGGACTATCGCTGGGTGACTTGCTGACGCTGGAGGGGCGGGCTGATGAATCGACCAATCAGGCGTTCTCTGCTGTTGGCTCTAAAACCAAACTTCCGGCAAAAGCGCTGAGCGTTATTCAGCTTCATCTGGGTGGTGGTTGGCCACAGCAGGAATCGCTCGATCCCAAGCCGGAAGCGCCAGTGGAGTATCGTGGCTCGTTTGGTGTCACGAAGACAAAGAATGGCGATATCTTCAGTGACAACATGCCTCGAACGGCTGCAATCGCGGACAAGATCACGGTTGTTCGAAGTCTTGTCGGCCGAATTCCCGATCATCAGCAGGCGACCTATCATCTGTTTACCGGCTACACGCCGACGGCAGTGATCGATTATCCTCAAATGGGGTCGATCGTTTCTCATGAACTGGGCGTTCGTGGTGAACTTCCGCCCTATATTGCGATCCCCAATAACCATAGTTTTTCGGGCAGCACAGGTTTCCTGAGCAGTACTTACGGAGCATTTGATCTCAACGCGGACCCGGGACAAAAAGGATTCAAAGTCCGCGACTTCTCTATTCCCGAGGGTGTGACAGCAGACCGCTTTGCTCGTCGTAAATCCGCTCGGGATGTCATTGAGCGACAGATCCGAGAACTGGAGGCGGATCCGGCTACGCTGGAGACGATGGACAGTTTTTACCAGAGAGCCTACACGCTTCTGACCTCGGCCTCGGCGCAGGCAGCGTTTACGCTGGACGGCGAAACTGAAGAGACACTGCAGCTCTACGGGCGGGATGTTGTCGGATTGCGAGGCCCGGACAATCAGTTTCATCCGAAGGGTCTCGCCGAACGCCTGATCCTTGCTCGGCGGCTTGTGGAAGCCGGAACTCGCTTTGTGACGGTCACCTATGGGGCCTGGGATTCCCACGTCGACGTCAGAAACAATTGTCTCGATCAGATGCCGGCACTGGATCACGCGATTGCCGGACTAGTCACGGATCTGGATCAGCGAGGTTTGCTGGATACGACATTGTTCTGGGTCACTTCGGAATTTGGTCGAACTCCCAAAGTGAACTCCACAAATGGACGCGATCATTGGGCTCGATGCTACTCAAATCTCCTGGCCGGAGGTGGATTCGCGCGTGGGCTGATTTACGGTGCCAGTGATTCGACTGCAGCGGAACCAGCACGAGACGCTCTGGTGCTGGAAGATCTGCTGTTTACGATTTATCACCAGCTCGGAATCGACGCCAATAAAGAACTTGTCGCCTTTGGAACGCGACCGATTGAGATCATCAAAGATGGCAAACTTGCCAAAGGACTGATCTAGCAGAACGTTCTGGCGAATTGAGGCCCTCCGCGCCTCGACAAAACCTCTGCGACATCGCATCTGCAGATCACATTCGTTGAGGGAAATGAATTGATGACACCACTGGCATATCGAAATAAGCCGGAACCGTTAACAGGATCTCGCGTTATCAGCCTTCAGAGTGAGTCGGCCCGATGTTCTATTGTTTGGGCTGTCCGAGTTCTGGCTTCATTGACGCTGGTTCTTCTACTGTTCCCGGGGCCGCTTTGCGCCGGAGCCATGTTGCTGCATATCGGATCCACGAGCCCACGTATGGCTCAGCGGGGCACAACGGTCGACGTTACTATTCAGGGAATGTGCCTGAAGGATGCTCGTGAAGTCGTCTTTTATAAGCCGGGCATTCGAGTCATCAGCATTGAAGCACTCCCCAACCTTGCTCAACCCATCGGGTTGGCTCACGGTGGTCGCATTGAGGAACAAATCCGTTGCGTGTTTGAGATCGCACCAGACTGCGTCCCGGGTGAACATCCTTTTCGAATCCGGACCGACACAGAAATCACCTCGCTGGGAACATTTCATGTTTCACCCTTCCGGATGATCGACGAAAACGAGCAGGGTTATAACTCCAACGATACGGTCACGACAGCAATGCCAGTCTCGCCAAACACGACCGTGCGAGGGCGGATGGGAGCGAGTGCTCTTGGAGATGTGGATGTTTATCGAGTGACTGTTGCGGCTGGCCAGACGCTGTCGGCAGAAGTGGATTCGGTCAGAATAGCCGACATCCATTATGGTGAGTCCGCCTATGATCTGACCGTTCGAATTCTGGATGCGTCCGGGCGTGAGTTATCCTCCAATGATGATAACTCACTGCATCTTCAGGATCCGATGGCGTCTGTCCTCTCGACGGACAATCAAGACTTCTTCGTTGAGGTGAAGAGATCTCTCTTTGCACCCGCTGACAAAGACTATTGTCTGCACATCGGAACGAATCGACGGCCGCTGATCGCGTATCCATTGGGCGGCACTGCTGGCTCTCAGCAAATCATTGAACTGGCCGGCGATCCCTCAGGGGTCTACGAGCAGGCGATTCAAATCCCGCTATCACAATGGGCTTCCGGCAGTACCTTTGAGTACTTCGGAGAGGCTCCTTCACCAATTCTCCTGCGATCGAGTCACCTTCAGAATCTGATGGAGGATACAGAGGCCGCGTTCAATGTCGTTAAATCCCTGCCAGTCGCTTTGAACGGACGGATCGATCAGCGGAGTGATGTCGACAGCTTTCAAGTCAGCGTCAGCAAAACGGATCGCTGGCGTGTTCGTGTCTATGCAGCCACGCTGGGTTCAACGATGGACCCTACGATCCGGATTCGCCCTGTTGATTCTGTGGGCATTCAGGGAGAGCCCGAACTGGAAGCCGATGACTGTTCATTGGTCGACCGTGATGTTTTTGGAACCAGTTTTCGGAGTGGCGGCGGCCTGAAAGAGATTCTTGATCCGTCCGTCATCTGGCAGCCTCGTCTCAATGGTGATTACTTGATTGAAGTTTCGGACACGAGTGGAGTCAGCGGTCCAACTGCCGTCTATAGGATTGAAATTGAACGTGTCGTTGATTCCGTCCATACCGTCTTGACGAGTACTGCGTTTGACTGGGAAGAGTGCATACGAACCAGCGGCCTCGTCGTTCCGCAAGGCAATCGCTGGACAGTCAATGTCAGTTTGCCGCGAGGGCAGGGCACAACCTTTCAGAGTGAACTCGAGCTTATCGCGAACGGTCTTCCGGATGGCGTAACGATGGTTAGTGGCCGAGTGCCCGCAGGACTAACAATCTGGCCTGTGCAATTCGTCGCGGATGAGACTTCCCAGCTTGGCACTGCATTAATCACATTGGAAGCAAAATCTGTCGATCCGAACGTTCAGCTTGAGAGTCGTTCACAACAGATGATCCCGTTCATTAATCACTCTGGTGGCGATGCCTGGCGAACGGTGAGGCTCGATCAGTTTGTCTTTGCTGTTACAAAGCCAGCACCGTTCTCCGTGGAAATCTCAGCTCCGCAGGCTGCTTTGGTTCGCGGCGGAGAGTTGGGAATTCCCGTGCGGATTATTCGACAAGAGGGATTCAATGATTCGGTAGAAATCCAGTGCGACTGGGTTCCCCCGGGCGTCTCGGTCCAGCCCGCACAGATCATTCCCGCAGGAGTCAACGAGGCCGTTTTGCACATCACGGGAGATCTCAATGCTCCTCTCGGAAAGTGTCCGATTGTTCTTTCTGCATCAACGACTCGTGATGAGCTGGACGCGTACCTCGGCACAGGTCGCATACGAGTCTCCTCTTCGCTCGTTGAATTGATCATTGCCGAACCCTTCGTGGAACTCAGCAGTGAACCGCAGACGGTTCGGCGGGGCGAACGAAAGAAGTACAACTGGACCATTGAGCACAAAAGTCCGTTTGATGGCAGTGCCTCGATCAGACTACTGGGATTGCCTCGCGGCGTTAACGTACTGGCACCTCTTCCGATGCTGACTCGCGACAGCAAGGAAGTCTCTTTTGAGATCGAGGCCACGAATGAAGCTTTGCTGGGCAGTGTTCGAGGCCTCTCATGCGAAATCACAGTGGAAAGCGCTGGTCAGGAGATTCGACAGCGAACCGGAAATGGAACACTTCGAATTGATCCGAGACTTGAATAACTCCCCCGGAAAATGACTTTTGGCTGGCCGTTGAAAAGAGATGTGAAACACCCTGGCACGTTTGCCGGAATCGACTTCGGCTGACGTCTGTAGTGGACCGAGTTTAGTGGACCGAGAACATTTATGACAAACAGAGTTCAATGTTCCAGATTCGTGCGATGTTTCGGCGTGGGATGGCTGCTCACAATTCTTTGTGCCGGCGATCTGGTCGCAGACGAGATCAGCTTTCGACGTGATGTCATGCCGGTTTTGTTTCGAGCCGGCTGCAATGCCGGGACCTGCCACGGTTCCGCTCGCGGCAAAGATGGATTCATGCTTTCCTTGTTTGGTTACGATGCCAGCGGCGACTATGAACGCATTGTCAATGAGATCCCTGGACGAAGAGTGAACCCCGCAGTACCGGAACAGAGCCTGTTGCTTCTGAAGGCGACTGGAGCCGTGCCGCATTCGGGAGGAAAGCTCTTTTCGAAAGACAGTGAATATTACCAGACAGTTCTGCAATGGATCGCTGTCGGTGCACTGGATGACGCTGGTGACGTCCCCGTGACAACATCAGTGGTGCTTTCGAAGGAACGCTATCTATTTGAAGCCTCGAAGCTCGAGGAAGCCGCAACCGTGATGGCTCATGCCAGTGATGACTCTTCGCGTGATGTGACTCGACTGGCCCGCTACTTTTCCAACAACGAAAGCGTGGCGCGAATTGATGTTGATGGAAAGATCACCGCCGTTGGCCCCGGAGATACTCATGTGTTTGCTCGGTTCAGTCGATTCACAGTCGGCGCAGAGGTCATTGTGCTGCCCGAGAACGACGACTTCGCATGGCCAGATCCAGCGAAAGCGAACGACATCGATCAACTTGTTTTCGATCGTCTTCAGAAATTGAGAATTGCTCCGTCGGAACTTTGCGACGATGCAACCTTTCTGAGACGCGTGACACTCGACCTCGCCGCGCGCACTCCAACGCTGGAAGAGTTTCATGCGTTTATGGCTGATACTCGACCGGATAAGCGAGCCCTCAGAATTGATCAATTGCTCGCTGACGATGCGTTTACGGATTACTGGACGGCTCTCTGGGCCGAACAGTTAAGAGTGATCGGCGGGAATTATGCTCCGGATGCCACTGACATCAAGGCGGCCGATGCCTTCTATTCGTGGATTCACCGGCAAATCGAATCGGGCCGACCGATGAATGAGTTTGTCGCAGAGATGGTCGATTCATCCGGCAGCAATCTGACAAACGGTCCAGTGAATCTCTACACCATGTTGGTTCACAAGCCTCAGTTCGATCCGAAAGCCTTTGCTGCAGATTTCTCTCAGGTATTTCTTGGTGTGCAGATTCAGTGTGCCGAATGCCACAATCATCCGTTTGATCACTGGACTCAGGATGACTACTACAGCTTCGTCAGCTTCTTTACAGGCATGAAAAGAAAGCCTGGTGTGGAGCCTCGCGAACGTCGCATCTATTGTGATCTGACGGCTCCTGCAGCGAGACATATCGTGGATGGCCGCCCCATGCCGGCGAAAGTTCTGGGCGGAATCAGTCCAGTTCCGGCAGGCGGTGATCCTCGCACTGCTTTGGCCACGTGGCTGACTGCTCCCGAGAATGATTTATTCAGTCGTAATCTGGCCAATCGGATCTGGGCTCAGTTAATGGGACGAGGCATCATCGAACCAGTGGATGATGTTCGAGCCAGCAATCCGCCGGTCAATGGTCCTCTGCTGGATGCCTTGTCGCAACGATTGGTTGATGCCAGGTTTGATCTCAGAAGTCTCGTCAGAGAAATCTGCAACTCGCGCACATACCAGTTGAGCGCGAAACCCAACGATTCGAATCGACGAGACACACGTCAGTTTTCGCACGCCCATCTGCGACGTTTGCGCGCGGACGTATTGATGGACTCTGTGGTGACTGTAACCGGTGTTGGTCGCCGATTTAATGGTTTCCCGGAAGGGACCAGAGCCATTGAGTATTACCCGCGTGAAGCTGGTGACACCGAGGGACCACATTTTGGCGATCCGTTCTTCGCAACATTCGGCCGATCAAGTCGAGGAACCGTCTGTGCATGCGAAACCAAAAAAGAACCGACGTTATCGCAAACGCTGCACATGGCCGTGGGCGACACCGTCAGAGACCGAATTGCCGCAAATGCGCACGTTGCCAGCCTGCTCGAATCTCAACTGACGCCCGATGAAATCATTGAGCAGCTTTATGTTCGCACACTTTGCCGTCGCCCCACGCCGTTCGAGCAAACAGCCCTGAAAGAACTGATCGGCGACAATGTCTCAGACCCGAAGGTGTACGAGGATATTTTCTGGAGTCTTTTGAATTCGACAGAGTTCGTATTCAATCATTGACGAGCCTTTTGGCGTTCATGTGCTCTTCTCCAGATCGTTTTCGTGAAGTGCTCGAACAAACCGTCCCTAAAGGCATTGAACATGAAGACCAAACGGCTGACGCTCCACACAAAGACAACCGCCCGTTTCACCATAATGTTGCTGACCTTTTTTGCCATCGAAGCCAATGGTGATGAAAAGATCGCGGTCAACTACGACGACCACATTGCCCCAATTTTCCGAAAGCACTGTTTTCAGTGCCATGGTGAGTCGAAGCAGGAGGCCGGCCTTAATCTTGCGAGTTTCGCGACCTCGATAAAGGGTGGTAGTGGCGGAGAAGTGCTCATTCCGGAACGCTCGAACGGCAGTCGTCTGTTTCAGGCCGTCACAGCGGAAGATCCCGCAGAACGGATGCCTCCGAACAATGATCCTCTGCCAGCAGACGATGTGGCCATGATTCGAAAATGGATTGACACTGGTCTACAAGAGAATCGCGGAAGCGCGGCTGTGCCATCGCGAAAGATGAACTTTGTTCCTTCTGCAGAAGCGACCACTGATGGTCCGGCTCCGATGCCGGAAAACCTGCCGGCGGTACCAGCCATCAAATTGAATCGTCCGTTTCCTGTTCTTGCTGTGGCTGCGAGTCCGCGAGGAGAATTGGCGGCCATTGCCAACTACGAGCGAATCGACTTCATCAACACTGCGACGAGAACTGTCATCGGTTCATTGCCGTTCCCCGAAGGTGAACCACACGTGCTGCGATTTAATTCTTCCGGAACGGTTCTGCTTGCTGCCGGTGGTCGCCCGGTACAACACGGTAGTGCAGTTTTGTTCGATGTCAGAACGGGGAGTCGTCTTGCTGAGATTGGCAATGAAACAGATTCCATCATGGCTGCAGATATTTCACCGGACGAAAAACTTGTGGCGATCGGAGGATCCGGTCACACGATCAAAGTATTCTCAACAAGCGACGGCACACTTCAGCATACACTCGTCAAACATACGGACTGGATCACGGCTGTTGCCTACAGTCCGGATGGGAAACTTCTCGCCAGTGCAGATCGAGTTGGCAATATTCATCTGTGGGATGCGACAAGTGGAGGCGTGGTACTGCCGCTTTCCGAACACAAGGGGGCCATTAAAGCTTTGGCCTGGAGATCTGACAGTCAGATGCTCGCCTCATGTGGTGAAGACGGACTGATTGTCTGGTGGGAAATTTCAAAAGGCTGGCCCGCGATATCAAAACCCGAGGCACATCCTCCTGAACGTCCTGCCGGGACGTATGGCAAAATCGCAAATGGAGTTCTGGATGCATCGTTTAGTACTGCAGGTGAATTGGTCACCTGCGGAAGAGATGGCCAGATTCGGATCTGGTCCACCGACGGAAGTTCGAAAGCCTCCTTTTCGATTCATGGCGACTCCAACAAACAAACTCAGAAGCGTTCCGTTCGCGTAGTTCCATTACGTTCTGTCTTCGCCAACGGCCATCAACAGATCCTTGCAGGTGACTCCGCCGGTCAACTCCATTGGCAGGATGTCCGTTAGCAGTCTGTTGATTTAGCCGATTCATGAGCCGATGGATTCTAGTCATCCATCAATGTTTCAACGGTCGTTGCCGAGACTTTACCTGCCAGCCGGGCCGGGCAGGACAGGACATTCGAATTATGTTCGAGCCGCCTCGGAACGAACATTCATTTGACGTGGTCGCGCGTAGTTTTGGGATCAACCAAAGTCGCTGTCTCGCTCCGCCGAGACGAGCCTTGCAGTACCCTGCTTGCCGCAATTTGGCCCGTAGACTT
>CAMAXD010000235.1 GCA_945861975.1 Candidatus Kuenenia stuttgartensis
GCAGAGAACAGCGGACTACTTGAGCAGTGTCGTCAGATCTGTATGCAGTATGGCCTTGTTTCCACGGGCCATATTCGGAATGACGCAGAAGCCTACCTTCAAGCTGCACAGAAGCGACGATTGACCGAAGGCCTTTCCGTTGTTCTGGCGGAATCCACGTTCGTCCCGGAGGCTTCTCAATCACATCCTTTGCTTGGTCAGGCGGCCCCGAATTTTAGTTTGCCTGATGTGAATGGATCGCCCCTGGAATTGAGCTATCTGGGGAAAGATCGCCCCCTTGTTGTTGTCTTTTATCTTGGTTACGGCTGCAGTCATTGCGTCGCCCAGTTACTTGCACTGGACAAGGATCAGCATTATTTCCGTGAACTGGATGCCGAAATCGTTGCGATCAGCTCTGATACTTCTGACCACACTGCGGAGAAGTACAAGGAGTATGGAGAATTTCAATTTCCGGTTCTGGCAGATATCGACTATGCCGTTTCCACGCAGTGGGGCGTGTATCAGCCAGAGACGGACGACAAGCCAGAGTTCATGAAGCACGGAACATTTGTGGTTGACCGAAGCGGGAAGGTCATCTGGGCTGCTGTCGGAAACGAACCGTTTCTGGACAACAAGACGCTGTTGCATGTGCTTGCGAAGTCTCAGGGACTGCTGCCGTAGGCCTACTCATCCGTCACGGTGTAGTCTCTGAAGATTGTCATTGCAGGTCCTTTTTGCCGGAACAGAATTCTGCCGGAAACGACTTTCGCCGCAAGGCGAACCCTGGTGTGCAATTGACGGCAGGATCGCGGACCGATTCGTTGGCCGACGTGGACAGAGGTCGCGGCAAGCCACGAAGTTCTCCTGTACAGGAACGACCTGCGGAACTCCGCGAAAGCACCGGTCTCAACGTTCAGAATCAACAACCTTTTCGGTTCGTCGTCCCGGTCTGTATGATCAACGGATAGCGTGTTCGACTGTTGATCAGGAATGAAAGACTGGTCACGAAAGCAGAACAATCACGGGCTGAAAACCTGTCGCACTTGAGCGACTCTCCCAATTACTTCGTCTGCGTGATGCATGGGGCTTTGACGAATACCCGGGGCCAAAGCAAACAAAGCCCGGCATCCTTGCAGATGCCGGGCTTATCGAGGTTTCGGTTGTGACAATCAGAGGCGAAGAGGCTGCTGCCAGGGACTTCAGATCTTGGGCTTGGAAGCCTCTTTCTTCCGCTGCATTTCCTGAGCCTGTCGACGACGAGCCTCTTCTTCGGGAGCGAACTGGGGACCTCGGCGACCATCACCGCCATTCATGGCGGTGATTTCAATATGTCCCTCTTTCCATTCCCATCCCAGTGGTTCGTTGAGCTCCATCGTGGCGAGAAACTCCCAGGGCGTTCCCGGATGTTCGTTGATAACCCGATGCAGATACTCCAGAGCCTTGTCATGCATTCTGCGAACGTTGGCTCCAGCGTCAATGGCTTCTGAGGGTTCCAGTTTCCATTGATTGCTGTCGGCTTTCTCGAATCGTTTCGGATTCGATTTCATTTCGGCCAACACGGC
This sequence comes from Candidatus Kuenenia stuttgartensis, assembly GCA_945861975.1. Lineage (GTDB taxonomy): Bacteria > Planctomycetota > Planctomycetia > Planctomycetales > Planctomycetaceae > SXXK01. The sequence continues at coordinate 1,542 of CAMAXD010000235.1, forward strand.
GTTGTAACCAAATGCTCGAACTCGCATGGCCAGAACTCGGCCCATAGCCAGGTCGTAGCTGGCTCTCCAGCGATCCGAGTCCAGTTTATCACGATGCTTTTCGCCGGCTTCCAGAGCCGTGTGAACTCGTTCAAGGAAGTAGTCGAGCACAGCTAGTGGCTTCTGGGCTTCCGTGATCTGCTCACGCAGAACATTGTCGTTATTCGCCTGGAAAGTTCGCTGTGGAATTGGTACGGGTTCTGTCACAGCCAGTTGAGCGGCTGCAATCAATGATTGCTTTGCCAGATTGCCCTGGAGCTGTCGACGATACTCGGCTCCCGGACGATAGTCAGGAGCATACTGCCGCATAATCTGCGGATCCCACTGTTTGCGGGATGTGTCGTCGGCGACGAAAAAGATACCACCGGTTTCGGCACACAGTCGCGACAGTGTGTAAGGCCCGTAACCGGACGACATGCGTTCCAGACCCTGGGAGTCGGCCGTCCAGAATGGCAATTGCAGGCCCTCTGGAAGCGGGCTCTCCGGCCCTTGGTCCGCATCTCCGATATCATCTTCGTAATCCGTCCCGTCTTCGCCTTTCCATTTCACATGGACGAAGCCTTTTTGACGACCAAACGGCGAAGTATTGCCGATGCAGAAGACTCTAACGCCGTCACGGCTGAGTCGCTTAACGACCTCTTCCAGCACCGTGTAGTTCTCACCAAAGTCATCACCGCGTTCGTCGGTAACGATGATCAGAATCATGTTCGCTCGCATCTTCTTGCGAACCGGTCCATAAACCTTCATGGCCTGATTGATACCCGCGAAAACATTCTCCACGCCCGACGTGTCGCTTTTGATCGTCTTGATGGCTTTGGACAATTCAGCGATGTCACTGGACGGTTCATCCAAAAGAACATGGACGTCTTTGCCGTAGCCCACGATCCCGGTCTTCAACGCATCTTTGGTGTCGATATCATCCATCAGGCCAAGCTGACGGTAGACGTTTTCAAATCGTTCGATGATCTTTTCGCGACGAGATTCCAGGGAGATTGATTCGTCCATCAGCCATACTGGAAGCGTCTTCCGCTGACGAAGCGAGTTCGCAATTTCCAGCGTGATCCGGTCGACTGCTCCATCAGTTCCACCGGCATGTTCCGTAGTACCGGTCAGATCGATGTTCTCCAGCATTTCTGCTTCACTGGGAGTCGACACAGTTTCGTTAAGCTGGATCTTGGGATTTACAACGGAGCTTTCGATCTGCTGAATCTCTTCGCGATGATTATCCAAACCGCGATTTTGAGCCACAGCCGCAGAGGGGCTGGCGATATTCAGGTCACTCTTTGTGCCCAGCGATTCTGACGGTTCCGTGTCCAGTACATATTCCACCTGAGCGATTTCTTCCATCTCAACAGTGGAAGTCAGATTGAACTCTGGCAACACAATTTCGGGGAGCGAAATCATCGCGACGATAATGATGATCCCGATGTGTACCAGGAGGCTCACGCCCCAGGCTGGCATCGCATCGAAGATGGACCAGACCACGCTGTTCTCTTCGGGGAGTGTTTCAGGAGAAGCGGATGTTGCTGAATTTGCGTGAATAGTGCTCACAAGCAAGCTCCGACAAAGCGACGAATCTCAAAGTGCCCAACATGTGCAATCGGGAACGGGAACGGTTCCACGACACGATGATCCGGGACTTTTGCTCGGTCTGAACAAAAAACGTTGGAAAACTCGCGTCCTCTCATATGTTCTCCAAGTATTCACCCCGTTACAAGCAGAGAACCCGGGCAAAACCCGGAATCCTGTACTGATCATATCGACAGTATGACTGCTGCAATCGTACTCTCGGGAACTGGCGGAGCAAGTTTTTTCCAAGCGGGAGCGGGCGAAGTGTCCCGCAAATTCCCGCTTACTACCCCGTCAGTTTTGCGCAATCCTTCGCAGGGATTGCGTTTCCATCGAGCGGGTACCACACTGGGAGAGTCACGGTTTTCAGGGTTCTGGATGAAACGGTCAATACATGCGCGGCCCGGTACTGGATCGAGAAGAGTACATCGAACAGGAGTATTTCTTTCGGGTTTACCGGGAGCGGCTACTGGAAAACGTACCGTCCCAGGAGATCTTGAAGACGATTTCCGAGGAAATCCTCGCCACGACACGGCTCCCGATGGCGATCGATTTTATGCGGGCGGAAATCCTGCACAGTGGCAAGATCAGCACGGCCATGTTTCGGCTGCCGCATTATTTCGCTCCGTTCCAGGCCTTCGTGATCAGCCGTGCGGAAGAGGATGAATCTCGCTTTGAACAATTGACGGCTTTGAAGATCCTTGAGAGCGAAGCGCATTTTCGAGCAGTCAGTCCCTCTATGCCGGGGCTGTTTATCTTTCAGTTCGAATGTATCGCACGTAATCGACTGGGTTATAGCGAAGGACTCAAAGCGATGATGGCTGACCCGCTGTACTCGGAAGAGTGGAGTCGCTGGATTGCTCGATTGGCCGCTTCACTTGGCGAACGCGAACTGGCCGAAATTGTCTACGGTGCTTCTCAACACCTTCTGAACCGCCGCAGCACCGCGCGAAGTCCGGCTGAGAAGGCCGCTGCGAAACAACAAGAGGAAGGATCTTCCTCGCCTTCGCCGATGGCCTTGTTTGGCGATCAGGAAGGACGAATTGCGAAAGCCAATATCGGTCGCGACCCTCTCTACTTCTTTGCGGCGCTGCAGAGACAACTCAACTACCCGGCGGTTCCTCGTTCATCTCAGGCCGAAGCCGATGAAAACAAAAAGCTGCCACCGTTTCTTGAAGCTCGTCTGAACAAGATTGAGCAGCGACTCAAGATCAATGAAATGGAAGTCAAAGGCGGCATCGATCTGACGCGCTTCTACAAACAGCCCGATGGCGAAACGCCGAAGTTGAGCGATCTTCCGTAGGATCTGGTTTGGTCGGCCTCGTTCTTAGTCCCGACTTCAGTCGGCATTGTTGCTGAATTCCCAATCAAATGCCGGCTGAAGCCCGCACTGCTGGCTCCGGCGAAAAAATCAATCGGCCGCTTGCGGCATTCGGATGAACTCCCGGCTCTGTCTTTGTATCCTCCTCGATCATCAGTCCACTGATGTCCTGTCTTTGCCGATGCATTGTGGTAAGTTGCTGCAGGCGGTTATGCAGGTTGTTTTAACTCTTGCTCCAGAATTTTGATCATGTCCAATCAGGTCGAAGCCAGCATTTATGACTATCCAAAGTACTACGATCTGTTGTTCGGGTCTGATGTGGCGGCTGAGTTTCGCTTTCTGAAGGCCTGTTTCGCCAAACACGCCGGTTGTGAAGTGAAGCGAATTTTTGAGCCCGCCTGCGGGACTGGTCGCCTGTTGATTAAGCTGGGGCGAACTGGCTATGAAGTTAGTGGAAACGACCTGAATCCCAAAGCCGTCGACTTCTGTAATGAGCGTCTTCGCCGCTACGACCTGCCCGAGACTGTTGTTGTTGGCGATATGTCAAACTTCAAAGTCAAAAAGAAGTTTAATGCGGCCTTCAACATGATCAATTCGTTTCGACATCTGGCAACCGAGAAACAGGCTGTCGGGCATTTTGAATGCATGGCGAACGGAATGACCAAAGGCGGACTGTATGTCCTTGGTATACATCTGGAGCCAACAGCCTGCCCGGCGATGCAGGAAGAAAGCTGGTCTGCGCGACGAGGCAATCTGGTTGTGAACTCTTACATGTGGTCCAAAGGGATTGATCGTAAGACCCGACTTGAGCATCTCGGTCTGCACGTGGATGTGTTTACTCCCACAAAGCGTATGCGCATCGTGGATCACATGGAGTATCGCACTTACAACCAAAGTCAGTTTATGTCGCTGCTGAAAAAAGTGCCCAAACTCGAAATCGCAGAGACTTACGATTTTTCATACGACATTCGCAATCCGCACGTAGTCTCCGGAACGACAGAAGATGTCGTGTACATCCTGCGGAAAAAATAACATCGGTCAGGAAAATTCCCAGCGCGTTTTATTCAGTGAACTCTGTTTTGGAAAGTTAAAGTCCTATGAACAGTATTGCCCTTCTGACAGCGGCTCTGGAATCATCAAAGAAGATGCTGGCATGGATCGTTTCAGATTTCTCTGACGCCGATCTTCTGGTTCGTCCGGTGCCGGAAGCCAATCACATGGCATGGCAACTGGGGCATCTGATCACCGCCGAGCGACATATTATTCTGGAACAACTCCCGAACGCGAAGTTTCCGGATCTGCCTGCAGGGTTTGACGCGGCTCATTCGAAGGAAACCGCTTCCTCAGAAAATGCTGCCGGTTTTTTCAAACTGGCCGAGTACCTGGAACAGCTCGAGGCAACTCGTGCTGTGACGATTGCTGAACTGCAGAAGCTGACAGAATCCGATCTGGATCGACCAACCCTCGGGAACCTGGCGAACTTTTGTCCGACGCTCGGAAACACGTTCGGTCTGCTGAGCGACCATATCATGATGCACCTTGGTCAAGGTACCGTCGTCCGCCGCAAACTTGGTAAGCCGGTTTTGTTCTAAGTTTTGTTTCAAAGTAATGTCCGTGAATGGTGTGCCTGCGTTCGCCGGGGCGAACTTGTCACACCGGTGTGGACTCCATTTGATTTAAGCCGGACATTTTGTCGGGACTGTTCCCTGGTTCCGAGTAAAGTCTTGTATGGCCAGAAATGAAGCCGACCGTGAAGACCTGATGCGCGAGGCGGTCGCATTGACAGAACGAGTCGAACTGTTCGTACCTGGTTTCGAAGAACTGATCACGATCGGATTCCGCAGCAATGGTGCGATGAGCATTTTTGTGGGGCAGGACCCGGTCTATCAGTTCGATCCGTCCGGTCGTCTTCGCCGAGCCTTTGTGGGTGGCTTTCTATTTCGCAGCCAACATTCCGCCCTGGCAAGACTGGAACGCGTTCGTAACGAATCGGAAGTGCAGCTTCTGCGATACGATCTGTCTCCTTCAGAGTGCGCTGCCTTCCAGCAGGTAATGAAAGACACGTTGCATCGCATCTTGTCACAACTGCAGGAGAAGACCGTTCGAGTCGAGCGTGGTGTGCCTGAACGGACCAATCTGCTGCCTGTGATAGAGGTCGCAATCGTCGCCATAGGAAATTCCGCAGAATGGTTGTCACCAGAAATTCGTCGGCGAACCGTTTGATGCGGTTGTTAATCTGCTGCTGTGCATTCGCCTCGTTTGAAAGCCCCATCTTCAAATCTCGGGATTTGCTCGTTTGAGCTGGCTTTGGGTCGTGTTTTCCAGAAGTCGGATTGCCTGCGGTTGAATCGTCCTGCATACTTGGCGGAAACATTTCCCCGGAAGATGATCGCGAAATCTTTGTTCGCGTTCCCTGCTTGAGGTCGAGCCGATGCTTACACCAAAATTTCTGATCAATCGTCGACGGCTGCTTGGAGCGTCTGCTGTCGGAGTCGTGGCGTCGGGGTTACCGAGACATCGTCCAGTTGCCGCGACCGAATCCGCGACTCGTGTGAAGTCCGTGATTCTGGTCTTGTTGAGCGGTGGTCCCAGCCAGCTGGATACATTCGATCCAAAGCCGGAAGCGCCTGCGGAAGTTCGCGGAGAATTTTCATCCGTGTCGACTTCGATTCCGGGCGTGAGTCTTTGTGAGCACTTGCCGCTGCTGGCGGCCCGACTTCAGCATTGGGCGATTCTGAGAACTCTGGCTCATCCGGAGCACAATCATCTCCTCGCGACTCATGTTGCATTGACCGGACGGCCCACGCCGGTTCCGCGAGGAGGCAGCGATCTGGATCGCGTCGAATCTCGCCACGACTTTCCGAACTTCGCTTCCGCGCTCGATTTTCTGAAACCACGTCGCGATGGAATTCCGACAGGAGTTTCTCTGCCAAACTATTTCATCGAAGGCCCATTGACGTGGCCGGGACAGCATGCTGGATTCCTGGGAACTCGTCACGACCCCTGGCAGATTAATCATGATCCGAATGATGCGGCGTTTCGAGTCGACTCATTGTCGCTTCCAACGGAGATCAACAATCAGCGATTGGTTTCTCGACGAACGTTGCTGGATGGTTTGAACCAGGTCGATCCACGAAACTCGGCCGATGTCCGACTGCGAGCATTCTCGGAGCAGCAGGATGTGGCGTTTTCGTTGCTGACGTCTGCAAAAGTTGCCGACGCATTTCGAATTGATCAGGAGTCTGAAAGTACTCGTAATCGATACGGACGTCATAAGTTTGGTCAGTCGTTGTTGCTTTCTCGCCGATTGGTCGAAGCTGGAGTTCCGGTTATTCAGGCGGCGATGGGAATTGTGCAGACGTGGGATACTCATGTGGATAACTGGGGCCGATTGAAGACGTCCCTGTTGCCATCGCTGGATCAGGGGCTCGCTGCGTTGATTGATGATCTGGCGTCGACCGGAATGCTGGATCAAACCATGGTGATCGTCATGGGTGAGTTCGGCCGTACGCCGCGCGTGTCGATTCTGCCGGGGCAAACTGTTCCCGGTCGCGACCATTGGGCTCATGCGTATTCAGCGTTGTTTGCTGGTGGTGGCGTGCAAGGTGGTCAAACAATTGGTGAGACGGATTCGATTGCTGCTTATCCTGTGTCGCGATCGTGGAGCCCAGCGGATGTCGGGACGACAATCTTCGATTCGCTGGGCGTCTCTCATGATGCTCAGGTGATTGATCCACTGGGCCGTCCGAATCATTTGTTGAATGGCGAAGTCATCACGCCACTCTTCACAGGAAATGCCACGTAATTGCGCATGGCATCTGAGGAGTGAAGTCGCCAGTGGCTTTGAAGTTGGGTGCTCTATGTTGTTTTCTGCGCTCGGCAGAGATCCATTCGACAGGAAAATTTTGTGACAGAAAGATTAATCGCAGACAGGTGTTTGTGCCTAATTTTTCGGTGACTAAATATTTCGGTCAAATGCGCACTGTTTCCGCTATTTGGACTGCTGCAGCCTGCTGCCGCTTTCCGCTCCACAGCCTGCTGTGGACAACCGATCTGAACTCGAACGAGCTCTCAAACCCGTGATTCGGCAGCAGGCTGCCTGCACCAAAGCGGCAGCAGGCTGCCGCAGTCCAAGAAAGGGCTACCTTCGTCGCTTGCGACTCGCCAGAATTTCCGCGATCTGGTGTGCCACGGCTTCGGCCACTTTGGGAACCACCGCGTTGCCGAACTGACGATAGGCCTGCGTGTCTGAGACGACTTGTTTTCTGATAAGTTCTTCCGGGAAACCCATCAGTCGTCCGGCTTCCAGTGGCATCAATCTTCTAGGAATTTTGCCTTCGCCGCGCGGGATCAGGATCTCGGAGCCGTCTTTGTAGTAGCGAGCACTCAGGGTTCGAGTAATCCCCTTGCGATCAGCCACGCTGCAGCCAAAGCCGTTACCTTTTTGCTGATGCTTGATTGCATACTGCTGCAGGTAGTTCCAGAGATGCTCAGTCAGGATGTACTTCTCCGGAACCTTCGATTCCTTCTCCAGCACATCCGATAGCTTCGGGCGTTTGCCTTCTGGTGGTTCGGGAAATCGAAAGGGAATATTGTCGCCGAACACATCGCGTCGAAAGCCTACGATGAAAATTCGCTCCCGATGCTGAGGCACATAGCTGGC
>CAMAXD010000236.1 GCA_945861975.1 Candidatus Kuenenia stuttgartensis
GCAGCTTGTGGCAATGGTTGTGCTCCAGTTGAAGCTACTTGCTGTGCTCCAGCAGCTTGTGGCAATGGTTGTGCTCCAGTTGAAGCTACTTGCTGTGCTCCAGCAGCTTGTGGCAATGGTTGTGCTCCAGCTGAAGCAACTTGCTGTGCTCCAGTTGACACATGCGGTGACAGCTGTGGAAATGGTTGTGGCGACTCTTGCTTCAAGATGCCTAAGTTCAAGATGCCTAAGTTCAAGATGCCTAAGCTGAAGCTGCCAAAGTTCAAGTTCCCTAAGCTAGGCTGCGGTTCATCTTGCGGCGACAACTGCTGCGAGCCAACCTGCTGTGCTCCAGTCGAAGCTTCTTGCTGTGCACCAGCAGCTTGCGACCCAACCTGTGCAGCACCATGCGGTGGCTGTAACTGAGATCAGGTTGGCGTAAGGTGCGGTGATTAGCCAACGTGATTTTCAGAGTCTGACGGTGAAAGAGAGCGAACGTCGTGATTCGCTCTCTACCGTCCCTGAAAGTTTCGATCGTGCGGATTGAGGAGTTCAAGTGGACGGCGGCAGATTAGCCTGAGTCACGGTTAATAGCCCAGCCTTCCGCCCCGACGATGCTGAGGATCGTGAGGAAACTCACTTGGGGAACACGCTCAACGGGATGTACACCCGAAACAGCGGTTCCACCAGAATGGATCAGCAACAGGGTGGAACCGTTGGAAAAACAACAGAACGGCGATGAATCACTTCCTGATTCATCGCCGTTTCTGCGTTGATACCGGGAAAACTTCGGCATCCTGATGTCACACCTTGTTCACCTCAAATATGCGATACTCATTCTCAATCCACAAATCTCATTGTTCACTTCAGAGCCGGCTGTCGCTTGATCCACCGTTCTGACACCTTATATATTCATATTCTGTTGCATTGAATCGCCGGAAAATGGATGAGGTGGCTCTGTGGACGTCAGCATGAGTTATGCAGGACGCAGTCAGTTGAAACTGCTGTCCGGCGGAGAACGAATTCTTGACCTCGCCCCCAATCTGGCTCGCGACAAAGTCGAATTCAACGCCTGCCTCGCTGATCCCATTCGCTTTCGAGAAGCCGTCAGCACCCTGCATGAGGTGGTGATCAACGATCTGAAGTTTACTTCTCGCGATAAATCCGGGCACGAAGACTGGAAAGAACAACAGGCGGCTCGCGAATCGGCATTGCGAAAACAGGCTCGGGAATCGGCTCGCGAAACTGTGAGAACTGGTAACGTTCCTCGTGCAACGGCGGAACAGAAGGAGCAACATCAATCCGCGTTGGCTCGATATTGGCAAGCTCGCAGTCAGCTCAATACTCGACTTCGTGACGAGAACCAGACACTCTGGCGCCGGCTCATGCCATATGATCCGGTGATCACTGTGGCCGAGGATGTCGTGTTCTTTGAATGTTTCTCAACCGACGAATCCAGCTACGGCTGTCTGACGGTTGATCGTGACTCGGGATTCAGCGGAACTCAACATGCCGCGATGGGCACGACGAATGTGGACTACTCCTGGGATCTCTATCACAACTTTCAGTCTCTGCGAACATATCGAGAAACTCGATTCAACATCAATCCCGAGGGCTTCACTGTTCAGACGACTGATCGTCCGGATTACCACGAAGAGAAGATCGCGCTTCCCGATGGCTGGCTGAGAGGATTCATGCAGCTCCAGGCCGCGATGGCTCTGCCGATGAAAAAGGTGACGCTGAGCATCGCCGCGGTCTATTCGCTTCTCGCCTGGTTGAAGCGCCATCGTGAAAAGAGCGGACCACGAGCGATCCGTTTTGAGCTACAGGATGGTCACTCTCCACGACTGGTTCTTGAGCCATGGAACGTACCGATTGAGAATGCTGGCCCCGCTTATCGGGGATCATCGACTGATCCAATTCGCATCTGGGGACGACGACGGTTGCTGAGTTTGGCTCGATTGCTGCCCATCGCGTCTCATGTGGATGTCTATCTGACCGGGACTGGTCTGCCCAGCTTTTGGGTAGTTCAGATGGGAACCATGCGACTGACGCTTGGCTTGAGTGGCTGGACAGCGAACGACTGGACGCGAGGCAGCGCGGTGCAGATGTTGTTGCCACCAGCGGCCGCGAGTCTGTCCAAAGTGGCGGCAGCAGCAGAACGACTGAGCCAGCTTCGGACCATCTCTCCGGAAAGATTGTCCTCAGAACTTAATGCTTCATCAGCCGAATCCATGGCCATCATGAACCAGTTGGCGTTGCGAGGTCAGGCCATCTACGACCTGCATGCGGGATTGTTTCGCTGGCGTCAGGTTCTTCCGATGGCCTTGTCAGATCGGGAGCTTGGACCGGCGCATCCGGAAATCGAAGCAGCAACCCGGATGTCAATTGGCGGCGTAAAAATTGACACACAAATTCCAGCTCCGCGAGGGGGCTGGATTGTTACTGGCAAAGTGGAGAATCAGTCCTGCGAAGTTCTGATCGACAGCGATGGAATGGTCCGCAAGGGGAAGTGCCGATGCAGTTGGCATTTCAAATCCGGGGTCCGAAATGGCCCCTGCCGACACCTCCAGGCGTTACGCAATCAGGCTTGGAAAATCGTCGCAACTGCTGAACACTCGCCGCGTGGTTAGTTTCAATTGGCTGTGGAAACCAGACTCGAAACATTGGGGCCGCGCACGAAAAGAGCGACGCCGTTCTGCGTCGCTCTTTGTTTCAGGTCTCGAATTCTCAGCCGGCTCAATGCAGTGAGCGAACTGGAACCGTGACTAGCGATTGAACAGGAATCCGGGGCTGTTGATCAGAGCCCACATCAAATCTTCACCGGCCGCCTTCGCATCACCAGCCGTTGCAAAGTATTCAACGGCTCGTGTTGACTCCTCAGGCGATGGTTTACGACAAAGAGCCGACAGATAGATCGTCTCGATCAGATTCTCGTTCGTCGTGCCAGCAGCGACGGTCTTTGCGATGACTCCCTGCGGATGAGCGATCGCATCACCGATTGTCGGCCCGTTCACCATATTCAATGTCTGGCCCAAGCTGACATCGCTGGTACGTTCGCACTCACATGGTGATTCACGAGGTGCACGGCCGAACATATCCAGAAACGCCACTTCGACATCGGAGTCGGGCAACTCGGAAGCGCGGAACCCGGCGGGAACTCCCGGCAAGGCTCGTGGAGCGCCCGTCGCCTGAATGATTGCATCATAGAGTTGTTCTGCAGAGAGTCGTCGCGGCAACGCGTGGGAGAAGTTGATCGTATCGTCGTCATTCCATTGTCCCGCTTCCAGACTTCTCTGGTAAGTCGCCGAGTTGCAGATAGTGCGAATCAACTTTTTCAGATCGTATCCACTGTCTACAAAATCCTTCGTCAACGCATCCAGCAGTTCTGGATTGGAAGCGGGATTGCCTGCGCGGATGTCGTCGACGGGGTCGATGATTCCACGACCGAAGAAGTAACTCCAGTAGCGATTCACGATGCTGCGAGCAAAGTACGGATTCTCTTTCGCAATCAACCACTGAGCCAGTTGTTCTCGCCGAGTCGACGCGACGTCGATAGCCCCTGCATGAGTGAACGGAAACCTCGGATCAGCAGGCTGATTGGTATCTGGATTCACAACAGCCGCAGGCGATGCCATCGTAAAGATAAATTCATCACCTTCCGGCAATGGGCGTCGACCAACATCAGCAAAGTAAGCCGACAGCTCATAATACTGGCGCTGAGTCCACCGTTCGAAAGGATGGTCATGACATTGATTGCAGTTGAAGCGAGTTCCCAGGAACACCTGTGTCATGTTCTCCATCACGAGCTTTGGCTCGCGAGCGATACGGAAATAGTTGGCCGCTGGATTCTCATAGGCGCTGCCATTGGCGGTGATCAGCTCTTTCGCAAACTGATCGAACGACTTGTTACCGGCAACAGATTGTCGAATCCAGTTCCGAAAGGCCCAGACTCCTCGTTCCGTCACTGTCTTACGACGATTCAGCAGGAGATCACTCCATTTCAATGTCCAATGCTCTACGTACATCGGACTGGAAAGCAGTTTGTCGACCATTGCGGCTCGCTTGGTAACCGGGTCAGTCAGATCCGCGGCGAACGCCAAAACCTCTTCGCTGGTCGAAGGTACACCAGAAATATCCAGTGAAATTCTCCGCAGGAACTCGGCATCATCCGCTGCGGCTGATGGAAGAATCTTCATTCGCTGCAACTTCCCGTTGACCAGCGTATCGATGTAATTGTGTTCCGGCTGCGGAGCCCACTGGTAACCATCACGGTTGCCCAGAATAGAAATTGGTGCCGCCGCATAATTGCCCTCGAAGCGAACCAGAGCTGCCGCTTCACCCCGTTGAACGGCGGTAATCAGTCCCTGTTTGGACACTGTCGCAACTTCGAAGTTACTCGCATCAAAGACGGCTTCGCGCGTCACATCGCGAGTCGTGCCGTCGGCATACTTTGCGATCACAATCAGCTGTTGCTGATCATGACGTAACTGTAGCAGTGGTGTCGGCGGGTAGACTTCAATTCCGGTTACGCGAGCCGCGTCCGGTTTGTATTGGCACCCTTCAGCAATCCACTGTTCGAGAATCTTATAGTAGCGGGATTCTTCATCGAATAGAAAGCCGCCTTCATGAGGCACTCCCTGCGTAGGCTTAAGCAACATCAGGCTCTGCGAAGGCTCCGAACGATTAAACCGTCGGCCGGAAATGTCGTCCACGAGTACTCGATAGTCGTAGACCGAATCATATCCGCGAAGCGACAACTTAAAGCCATTCTTGCCAGCCTGAGATCCATGGCAGGTTCCCTGGTTGCATCCAACTTTGCTCAGGATCGGATTCACTTCCCTGATAAAATCGACATTTATCGGATCGGCCGAGGTCACATGAACTTTAACCTCTGCCTTCTGTCCTTCCGCTTCAACCGTAATCACCCCTTCACCAGCAGCAACAGGAGCCACAAAGCCAGCAGCGTCAACCTGACAAACTGGAGACTGAGTGGAAACCGTGGCCCTGGAGCTGAGATCAATCCGCTGCCCGTCGCTCATCACCCCGGTCACCAGAACTCGGCGAGAATCGCGGATTGACGAAAGCGTCAACTCCGGCGGATAGACTTCAATCGCGGTAAACGTGCGAGCAGGCCCGGTGGATTCCGCCGCTGGCTGCTCCTGAGCCAGCGCTGAAGATGCCAGCAGAAGTCCCAGTCCGCAAACGAAAGATATCCAGCGAAGTGCATTGGTCATCGTAATCATGGATACAATCTCTTCTTGATCAGTCACAAAAACTGCGGTCGACAGGAGGCATTTCCCGTCGACGGAAGCCATTCCAGAACAGAACTAACCACCGGCCGCAGGAGTTGCAGCAGGAGGAGTGGCCGGGGTAACCGGCGCGGCTGGGAACGTATTTTCGACGGCTCCCGTTTCTGCATTGCACAGGCGGATCATGCCGTCGAAACCGGAAACTGCAACCTGAAGTTCATCCGGTCGAAAACTTACCGCAAACACCGGGGCTGTCAGGCCCGGAATATCCACAATCTTTGCGGGATCCTCAGTCAAATAAACGCGAGCGGCCCCGCCCACCGCTGTGCTGGACCCCACAATAAACTTGCTTCCGGACGTTGAAATATCCACGTCGCACAATCGCCCCGGCAGCTTCTGAAAGGCTCGGACAAGATTAAAGTCGTCGCCAATCTGACGAGCCTGCTCACGGAAAATCTTGTACATACGAGGTTCCCCGTCGGCGCCCACAGAGATCACCATTTCCTGGGTTGGATGACGTTGCACATCCACAAGTCCGCCCTTGAGTGCTCCGGGCGTAATGCTGGTGATGTTGTCCACAAACTGACCACCGGCGACGATGGCCAGCTTCATCGAACGATCGCGACTAACACTGATCAAGTGGTCGTTCTTCAGAGAAAACGTTGTGCCGTGAACCCAGTCCGAATGAGCATCCATTCTCATCACGATTTCACCAGTCTCCACCTTGGCGACTCGCACTCGATTATCTGCGCCACCGAAGGCAACCAGCGTCCCGTCATTATTGAAGGACAACCCGAACATGGTGTCATACGACAAGATGATCGAATGCAGAAGCTTACCTTCGGCAACGTTCCAGAGTTGCACTTCGCCAAAAAGTGATGGAGTTCCACCAGCGACAGCCAGAACTTGCCCGTTCGGTGAAAAGACGACGGACTCAATTCGATGAGATCGCCCGACCAGTCGTTTTGGAGGAGCACTTCCATCAAGAGTATGAACCAGGACTTCGTGATATCCCGAAACAGCCAGCAGCTTTCCGTCGGGAGAATAATCCATAGAGGTCACAACGGGCGGCGAGGAATAAACCGGCGGACGCTCGGCAGTAATCGACTGAACAACATCGGCCGGAGTATCATCTTCAGCACCTTGTTCAATCCAGGTACGCAGAGTCAAAACCTGCTCGGCCGTGAGCGGTTCACTGTTCAACGGCATGTCGGGTTTTTCACCGGAGATGCGTTGGATCAGAGGACTCTCATCAGGCTTTCCGACGGCCAGCGAGGCTCCGGCTTCTCCACCCTTAAGCAGTTCACTGACGGCTACGACCGACAGCCCACCTTCCCGTTTGCCATCAAAATGACACCCGGAACATCGTCGCTGCAGAATCGGGCGAACGGTGCGGTAATAGCTGATCTTCTTCTGAGCTGCAGCGGCATCCTGGGGAGCCGCCTGAGCAGACTCAACACCACCAGCCGCAAGCACAAAGCCAGCGGCAATACTCAGAGCAAAAAAAACGGGCAGCCTGATTTTCATGAGGATCACACTGATGAAAATGGGAAGGAAGGTTTCGGGAGGGGTTGGATAGAGTAATCTGATTCCCGGCAAAACGCAAAGATGTCCGTCCAACTTCACGCCAAGCCGGATGCGGTCGCCGTTTTCCGTAGCTTACGACTTGCCAGTGACCTTTTGACGCAAGACCGAGTCCGGAGCCTCTTCACGACAAGGGATTGCTCACCGTCTCATGGACGCCGTTTGAATATGGAAGTCGGTTTTGGCAGCGCCAGATGCATAGTTTAAGGCTCATCTCGGCGGAGGAGGATAGGGCAACCTGCCACTTTCCAGTCAAGACAAGTCAACGCTCGCGTGGACTTCTGTTCTGCTGTAGATTGGGATATGAAAATGTCTGATTTTCGTTGACGACGATCACTCCCATTCCAGAACCTACGTCGGAGAATCTGAAGTTCGCGATTTTTCTCCACCCGCTGAAATTCCTGAAGGTGTTTGATGAGCCACTTGCGCACGTTCGTCCTCCTGATTGCACCCGGACTTTTCTTAGCCATTCCAGGACTGCGAGCTCAGGAAACTCCGACCGTCCCCAATATCGTGATGATCCTGTCCGACGACCAGGCGTGGACCGATTATGGCCTGATGGGGCATCCAGATATCAAGACTCCTCATCTGGATCGCCTGGCTTCTCGCAGTGCGGTTTTCCGCCGAGGCTACACGCCAGTTCCGCTTTGTCGCCCTTCGCTATTGTCGATGATCACCGGGAAATATCCGCACCAACATGGCGTCACCGGCAATGATCCGAAGCCCGATCGATCCCTCAGCGACGCTCAATACGGCGTGTTGCGGGAACAATTGATTTCGAGGATCGATCCGCAAGCGACGCTGCCCAAACTGCTGGCCGCGAAAAGCTACGTCAGCATGCAGTCCGGAAAGTGGTGGGAAGGCAATTATTCGCGAGGTGGTTTCACTCACGGGATGACTCGCGGGTTTCCTCAGAAAGGCGGACGGCATGGCGATGATGGCCTCGAGATTGGCCGCAAAGGAATGCAGCCCGTCTTTGATTTTATCCAACATGCGACAGAGGAAAAGAAGCCGTTCTTTGTGTGGTATGCTCCGATGTTGCCGCACACGCCTCATACCCCGCCGGAACGATTGCTGGCCAAATATCAGCAGCCCGGCCGCCCGGAAGCACTCGCAAAATACTACGCGATGTGTGAGTTCTTTGATGAGACGTGCGGGGATCTGCTGGATCATCTTGATGAACATAAACTGACCAACAACACGATCGTGGTCTATGTTACAGACAACGGCTGGATTCAGGCGACTCCGGAGATGAAACTCGGGCCGGACTGGAATCACGGGTTTGCTCCGCGGTCTAAGCAAACCGTCTATGAAGGCGGAATTCGTACGCCAATCATGATTTCATGGCCAGGCCAAATTGTTCCCGGTGATCATTCGAAACTGGCCAGCACGCTGGATGTGTTTCCAACTCTGCTGGCAGCCACCGGGCTGGACGTTCCTGTCGGTTTGCCGGGTGTCAATTTGCTCCCGCTACTGAAGGACAAGACTCCTTTAGATCGCACGTTCTTATGTGGCGAAAGCTTTTCGCATGACATTATCGATATGGATCAGCACGAAGCAACATTGCAATATCGCTGGTGTATCGAAGGAAAATGGAAGCTGATTCTAAGTTATGACAGTCCGCCAGATCGCTATGCGTTCGTCTATTCGGTGAATGAGCGAACTCCGCAGTTATTCGATCTGGAAGCGGATCCTCATGAGAAACAGAATCTGGCGTCCAGCCATCCGGAGCGCGTTCAGAAACTGGCTGGCTATCTGCAAAACACCTGGTCGATCAGCAAGAAGCCCGTTGGTCTTTGAACGGTTTGTCTGACGACACCGGTCTTGTGTTCTGCCCGGACTACCAAGCGCGCCGCGCGTCCTGGCCGAGCTGCTCCAGTTCTGGCGGGTCTCCTGACCGAGCCTGGCTGTCTGACTGAAGCTCTCCATTCTCCCCCCTGCCTTCAACTTTCACACAAAGCCGATCACCATGGCCAACATCTGCGTCTTTTGTGGCTCGCGTTCCGGAGATCGCCCGGAATACGCTGAGGCCGCGGGTCTTCTTGGGATTTATCTTGCGAACTCCGGCCATCGACTGATCTATGGCGGAGGCAGTACAGGCATCATGGGAGCTATCGCCGATGCCGTACTTGAAAAGAACGGCCTGATCACTGGAGTCATCCCGACGCATCTGGCTCGCGTCGAACTCATGCACGCGGCTGTTCAGGATATGCGAGTCAC
>CAMAXD010000237.1 GCA_945861975.1 Candidatus Kuenenia stuttgartensis
CCTCGAATTCTTCGGCAAGTCGTCATGGGCTGGCGGTTTCGGGGCCACTGACGTTCCGGGAGAAGAATTCAGACGGAACCGCTGGAGTCACGGCTATTGTGGGCTGCAGAGTTTAACCTCATGCGAGACATCAACCTGAAGTTGAATACAGTCGGCTCGAATCCCAGCCAGTTTACGACCGTTGGTTTGACAGTGTACTTCGTTGCGACAAAAGAAAGTCACGGGACGGAGTTGAGGAGAAGTAATGGAACTGCCGCGGCACAGTTCTTGTAAAAGACATCAATCCCGGGACTGTGAGCGGAGATCCTCAAGTTCTGATCAATGTTGGTGACGCTGTCTTTTTTAGCGCGGACGATGGTGCCAGTGGATACGAGATCTGGAAGTCGGACGGAACAATTTCTGGACCAATCCTTGTCGACGACATCAGCGGTGATTCCGACAACAGTGCTCCGAAGACGATGCTTCTTGTGGGGACAAGGGCTTGATGTTGTGGCATCGAGTAATGCAAACGGTCTGGAGCTATTCTCCCTGGATTTGTCAGTGCTTTGAAAGCTGAGGCCGACTGCGCACAACTCAATGAGCACCCAGATACGCCTTGCGGACTTCATCGCTGGATGCTAGTTCTGCAGCCGGACCTTCCATCTCGATTGAACCGACTTCAATCACATAAGCGCGATGTGCGACCTTGAGCGCCATGGAGGCGTTTTGTTCCACCAGCAAAATGGTCGTACCCGAGTTGTTGATTTCTCGGATCACCTGAAAGATCGTCTGCACAATCTGTGGAGCCAGTCCCAGAGACGGCTCATCCAGCATCAGCAGTCGTGGTCTGGACAACATCGCTCGCGCAATCGCCACCATCTGCTGTTCACCGCCGGAGAGTGTACCAGCCGCCTGTTTCAAACGTTCGCGGACTCGTGGGAACAGCTCCAGGGCTCGTTCGCGATCTTTGCGAATTTCAGCGTGGTCGTTGCGTGAATACGCACCGAGCTGAAGATTCTCTTCGACGGTCAGATTGGCAAAGATTCCACGACCTTCCGGAACATGGACCAGCCCGCTCTGCGCAATGCGATGCGGTGGCTGTCCCTGAATCTCTTTGCCTTCGAACTGAATCGTCCCCTGCTTCGGTATCAGCAGTCCGGAGATCGTTCGCAGCATTGTTGACTTGCCGGCTCCGTTGCCGCCGATCAGGGTTACGATTTCGCCCTGTTCGACTCGCAGCGAACAGTTTCGAATCGCTTCGATCGCGCCATAAGAGACCGAAAGATTGTTGACGCTGAGAAGTGACATTACGCATCCTCCAGTCCGGCGCCCAGATAGGCGGCGATCACTCGAGGATCGTTCTGAACTTCCGCCGGAGTCCCTTCGCTGATCGTGATTCCGTACTCCAGCACCGTGATCCGTTCGCAGATCTTCATCACCAGCGGCATGTCGTGTTCGATCAGCAGCACCGCCACCTGAAAGCGATCGCGAATCTGCCGGATCGACTCCGCCAGTGCGAGCTTCTCCTGCGGATTCAGTCCGGCGGCCGGTTCATCCAGCAGCAACACTTTCGGATTCGTCGCCAGCGCGCGAATGATTTCCAGTTTTCGCTGATGACCATAGCTCAGATTGCTGGCCAGTTCGTCGGCTCGATCCTGAAGTTCGAAGATCTGCAGAAGCTCGAGTGATCTCTGACGCAGCAGTTCTTCCTCACACCGATAGCCTCGCGTTCGAATTACCGTGGAAAGCAATCCATGTCGATTGTGAAGCTGCCCTGCCAATCGCACGTTGTCCAGCACGCTGAGACTTGGGAACAGACGGATGTTCTGAAATGTCCTCGCGATACCTGCTGCAGTGATCTCATGCGGCTTGCCCTGACCCAGTCGCTGCGAACCCAGTTGGATCTCACCGGAGTCCGGCTGATAGACACCGGTCAGCAGATTGAAGACGGTGGTCTTGCCCGCGCCGTTCGGACCGATCAGCCCGTACAAACCTGCGCGAGGCAGTCGGAGCGAAAACTTCTGGACAGCTTTCAAGCCGCCGAACGAAATCCCGATCTCACGCACATCCAGCAGAACATCTGAACTGCTGGCCGCTCCGCCTGCGATCAGTCCGCTCTTCGCTGCCAAACCCCCGGTCAATGATTTCATGGGCCGACCTCCGCTGGCGAAACATCAGAACCTGACACCTCAGCCTTCCGGCGGCGACGATTGAACATCTCCCAGACTTCATGAATTCCCAGCAAGCCCTGAGGTCGCACCAGCATCATGATGATCAGCAGCAGTGCGTAGACGATCAGTCGATACTGTTCGAAATCCCGCAGCAGTTCGGGAAGCACCGTCAGAAAAATAGCCGCCAGCGTTACACCGGAAATCGATCCTCGCCCGCCCAGCACGGTCATGATGACATAGTCAAACGACTGCTGGAAACCAGCATCCTTCGGACTGACTGTGCCGGTCGAATGCGCGAAGAGTCCTCCCGCGACACCGGCAAAGAAGGCGGCAACAACGAAGGCCGTGACCTTCTGCCGCGCGATGTTGACTCCCATCGCTTGCGCGGCAAGTTCATCTTCGCGAACAGAAATCATCGAGCGGCCCGCGCTGGAACTCTTTAGTCGATAAGCCACAACCAGAGTGATTGTCAGGATCGAATAGACCCAGAACAGATTTGTATACTTCGGGATTCCGCTTAAGCCGAGCGACCCGCCCAGCGGTGGCGGAACCAGTTGCTTCAGCCCGACGCTCTGAAGTGCTTTGACGTCTTCGATCAGAGGTCCCGTCTGTTGCAGCACGACGCGTATGATTTCGCCGAAGCCCAGTGTCACGATGGCCAGATAATCGCCTCGCAGCCGCAGTGACGGCAGCCCGACTACATAGCCAGCGATCGCCGCAACCAGTCCGCCAGCCAGACACGAACCAAGAAACAGCCAGTCACCACTACCCAGAAATCCGCCGTGCTTCGTTGTGGAACCCCACAGCAGCATCGAACCGTAATATGTGATGGATGCGGCCGTGTAGCCGCCCACAGCCATGAAGCCGGCATGACCGATGGAGAACTGCCCGGTCATGCCATTGACGATGTTCAGCGATACGGCCAGCACGATCACGATGCCGATGATCTGCAGAATCTGAGTGTTATAACTTCGCTGCGGCGCTGGCAGAGCAAAATGCAGCACCAGAGCGATCAGAATGCCGATCGCGATCGGGATCAGACCGGTCCAGCCGTTGCCCTTCACCGCAACCTCCGCGGCCTCAGGCTTTACAGCCGCCGCCGCATCAGAACCGACAGAAGATGTTCCGCGCGCCATCGCTACACCTTCTCTCTCAACGTGGAACCCAGCAAACCACTGGGCTTCACGAGCAATATCAGAATCAGCAGCGTGAAGACGTAGACATCGCGGTAGTTGGACGAAACATAGAACGCGCCGAACTGTTCAACAAAGGCGATGACGAATCCGCCCAGCACGGCTCCGCGAACATTCCCGATGCCACCGATGACTGCGGCAACAAACGCCTTCAGTCCCAGCAACACCCAGATTGTATGAGCCGGCTGACTGATGCTGGGATACTTCATCACGATCAGAAACCCGGCGGCAGCGGCCAGCATTGATCCCAGCACAAACGTAAACGATACGACGCGATCGACGGGGATGCCCATCAACGCAGCCGTGTCGGTGTTGAACGAGACAGCTCGCATGGCCACGCCGAGCTGCGTGTGAAAGACCAGGTACTGCATGATCAGCATCAGTGACGTGGCCGTGGCGAAGATCACGACGTCGACCATGCCGATCACTAACTGCCGCGCAGACTCACCTTCACCAAACGAAAATGTCGCGAGGGCTCGGTCAGACAGCAGTGGTGGCATGTCCTGAGGACTGGCACCAAACACAAAGCTCAACTGCCCCACGTTCTGCAGCAACAGCGACACGCCAATAGCGGTAATCAGCACGTTCAGCCGCGGCGCGCGCCGCAGCGGACGATAAGCCAGACGTTCGATGGTGAAGCCGATTGCTCCGCAGAAGATCATGGCCAACAGCAGGATCATCAGTGCGACCCAGACCGGCGGGACTTCGTTCAGACCATATCCGAGCGCAGGAAGAATTCGGACAGACAGCGAGTAACTGCCCCAGGCTCCCAGCACGACGATATCGCTGTGGGCGAAGTTGATGAACTTCAGAATCCCGTATACCATCGTGTAGCCCAACGCGATCAGCGCATACAGACTGCCGATGGCAATGGCTGTGATCAGCGTTTGAGCAAAGTCAGACATGAATCAGGAAGCACCAGAGAATTATCGAAACGCTACAATAACGATGCGGCGCGGTCTGTTATTCACCCGGCTGAATCGTGGCCACGTACTTTGGTACACCGTTCTTCATTTCCAGCATCACGGCGGATTTCACGGCGTTCCGTTCTGCGTCGATGGAGATCTTTCCGGTGATGCCATCGAAGTCTTTTGTCTTCGCTAATTCCGCAGCAATCGCAGCACCCTCCAATGTTCCTGCTTTCTTCATCGCATCGAACAGGATCATTGCCGAATCGTGTCCCAGTGCGGCCAGTGCATCCGGGGTCTCGTTGTGCTTCGCTTTGTACTTGGCGATAAAGTCCTGGATTTTTGGGCTGGGGTCTTCCTGCGAATAATGATTGGAATAGAAGCAGCCGTTGATGGCGTCACCGGCAATCTCACCAAGCTTTGCTGAATCCCATCCGTCAGCTCCAACAAACGGTTGAGTCATCCCCAGCTTTCGCGCCTGCAGAATCATGCTGGCGACTTCGGTGTAGTAACCCGGCACAAAGATGACATCCGGTTCCGCAGCACGAATCGATGTCAACTGGGCAGAATAGTCCTGATCACCCGCCTGATACGTCTGTTTGCTGACGACTGTGCCGCCGAACGCTACGAACGATTTCTCGAATTCTTCTTCCAGACCGACAGAATACGGTGAGCCCTGATCGGTCACGATGGCGGCTTTGGAAGCCTTCAGACTTTCGTGCTCACGAGCAAACTTCGCACACACTTTGCCCTGGAACGGATCGATGAAGCAGACTCGAAAAATCATGTCGCCGACCTTGGTCACCTTGGGATTTGTCGATGACGGACTGATCATTGGCACGCCACCTTCCTGGCAGATCGGAGCGGCGGCCAGAGAAAGTCCGGATGCCACTTCACCAATGACTGCGACGACACCGTCTTTCGTGACTAAACGAGTCACGGCGGTGCTGGCTTCCCGAGCCTCGCCTTTGTCGTCGTATGTGACCAGCTTCACTTTGCGACCGTTGATGCCTCCCGCAGCATTCAGTTCCTCAATCGCCATTTTGATTCCGTTGTCGGTCGAAATCCCGAACGTCGCCTGAGAACCAGTCAGAGAACCGTAATGGCCAATCAGGATCTCATCGCTGCCGCCGTTCTGGCAACCAGAGATCGTCAAAGAGAGGCCTGTTATCAGCATTGCAACAATGCCGGTGCGTTGCAGAAACTCGCGATTCAGAGAAATCATATGAGTCGTCTCAAAATGTTGTTTACGACGCGGGGAACACGTGGGACGAGAGTTTATCGCGGCTCAAAGGGCTTGTCACCCGGTTCGCCACATGTTCCCGACAGGTTGAAAACTTCCGTCTTTTCGCTGTCAGAACAGCCGATCGATCAGTTGCTTCCATTCTTCGATCAAGGGAGGCGTTTCCTCGGTTAGTTCGACCCGCTTCTGGACCTTGGAAGCATTCGTTTCCTGAATGATCTGGATTGGATTGTTCTGCTGTTTTGCTGCTCGTCGCTGTTCTTTGAGAAGCTCTCTCAGCCGCATCGCGTGTTCCTCTTCCAGCCGCTGCAGCACCTGGTCGAATTCTGCACGACCACGATCGGGCGTTCCTGCCTGCTGATAGTGGGAAATGATCGAGGCAATCGCATCCTTCTTTTCCTGGTCGAGCCGAATTTTCCCCACGGTCGGCCAGCCCATGCGAAGCTGCAGCCAGGCAAAATTCACGTTCGGTGGAGGACTATCAGATCCCTCTATTGTGGGCGGCTGAGATTCCAAATTCGTGTCGTGATGTGAGGCGTGTGGCATTGATGTTTCGTTTGAGTGTTTGGAGCCGCGATCGGAAAACCAGCTCCTCAGCAAAATGCATGAGCCACCCGGGTTGCCTGACAAAGAATGGCATAGAATAACCTTCTTTGGTGGCAAATGGACGCAGCATCCGCAAAAAAACAGTTTGACAGCTCATGTTTCGTATCGTGCCGCCGCCGACATAATCGGGGAATGCTGATCTCGACGGCGGCCTTCGTTCACTCACAGCGTTTCCTGGTTGTTCATGACGTTGCTCATTCGACAATTCTGTTGGGATGAGAAATGATG
Organism: Candidatus Kuenenia stuttgartensis; assembly: GCA_945861975.1. GTDB lineage: Bacteria > Planctomycetota > Planctomycetia > Planctomycetales > Planctomycetaceae > SXXK01. The sequence continues at coordinate 6,329 of CAMAXD010000237.1, forward strand.
CACGCACTGTTTCGATGCCAATTGTCACGAATACCGGGCATCTGAGAACGGAAGGCTGAAAATACTCCACGGAATCCAAGAGCCCCATGTTATCTCGCACACGACTTACTGCTCAGCAACTTCGGAGTCATCGTTATCTGGGACCTGACGATCTGCGATCGTTTGGTCATCGGTCTCGCCAGAAACAAGCGGGCTTCACGACAGAAGACTTCTCCGGGAAGCCGGTCATCGGCATTCTGAACACGTGGAACGATCTCATTTCCTGTCACGCTCATTTCCGCCAGCGTGTAGAAGAGATTAAACGTGGAGTCTGGCAGGCGGGCGGCTTCCCGGTTGAGATCCCCGTGATGGGACTCAGCGAGACGTTCATGAAGCCGACCTCGATGTACTATCGCAACTTCCTCGCAATGGAAGCCGAAGAAGTGCTGAGGACTTATCCCATCGATGCGGCTGTGCTGATGAGCGGTTGTGACAAAACCACGCCGGCCCTTTTGATGGGAGCACTCAGTGCGGATGTGCCGTCGATTGTAATGCCCGGCGGTCCGATGAATCGAACGTCGTGGCATGGCGAGCAACTGGCCAGCGGCACAGATGTCTGGCGGTTCTGGGCGGAACGTGGCGCGGGCCGAATGTCGTGCGAAGCCTGGTGTGAACTCGAAGACCATATCGCCGCGTCTCCCGGTCACTGCATGACGATGGGCACCGCCTCCACAATGACCGCGCTGGCTGAAGTGATGGGGATGACTCTGGCCGGAGCCAGTTCTGTTCCGGCCACGCATTCCGGCCACGCGCAAATGGCCGCGCAAACTGGCCGTCAGGCAGTGGAGCTGGCTTGGTACAATGTGAAGCCTGCCGAGCTGATGAATCGCGAGTCATTTGATAATGCAATCACCACCTTGATGGCGATTGGCGGATCCACGAATGCGATTGTGCATCTGATGGCGATGGCCGGACGAACCGCAGTCACGGTGACTCTGGAAGACTTCGATCGGATCTCGCAGCAGACTCCGGTATTGGCCAATCTTCGCCCGACCGGCAAATATGTGATGGGAGATTTCTTTGATGCGGGCGGGCTGAATGCTTTGCTGGCGCAGATTTCGGATCTGTTGCATCTGGATGCGGTGACGGTCGAAGGGAAGTCGCTCAAGGAAGCCATCGGCGAAGCGGAAATCTGGAATGATGATGTCATTCGGCGGCGAAACAACGCGATCTGTACAACAGGAAGCCTGGCGGTGTTACGAGGCAACCTGGCACCGGACGGATGCGTGATTAAGCCGGCCGCTGCGGAAGCTCAGTTGTTGCAGCATCGTGGTCCGGCTGCAGTCTTCAAAGATTATCCGGACCTGAAAGCTCGCATCGATGATCCCGCGCTGGGGCTGACAAAAGATCATGTCATCGTGCTGCAGAATGCCGGTCCGTTGGGAGCTCCGGGAATTCCGGAATGGGGCATGTTGCCAATTCCGAAATACCTGCTGCAGGAGGGAGTTCGCGACATGGTTCGCATCAGCGACGCGCGAATGAGTGGCACCAGTTATGGAGCCTGTGTGTTGCATGTGTCCCCCGAATCCTATGTCGGCGGACCTTTGGCATTGGTTCAGGATGGCGACATCATCTGTTTGGACGTGGCCGGTCGAAAGCTGCAACTGGAAGTTTCCGAAGAGGAGCTGAACTCACGCCGTGCGAAATGGGTCGCTCCGGACGCGAAGTTCAGTCGAGGTTACGGCAAGCTATACTTCGATGAGACCACTCAGGCTCATGAGGGCTGTGACTTTCGATTTCTCCATGCCGATGGCAGTCAGGATGCACTGCCGTCGATTTATTGATCGACGCGTTTGCGTATTCCTCTGAACGTCAGCGCTGATCTCAAGTATCGCTTTCAATCGCCGAATGACAATGCTCCATGACTAAACCGGGTTCTCAAATTTCTGCCGCAGAAGACGATTCGGCCAGTACTGGTCGAGCGGACACTTCGCATTTCGTAAAGCCATTGTTGTCCAATCTGAAGCAGTATTGGGGTTATCCCGGTTTCCGCGCATTGCAGAGAGAAGCGATGTCGCTGGTCATGAGTGATCAGGATTCGCTCGTCGTGCTGCCCACGGGCGGCGGAAAGTCGTTATGTTATCAGGTTCCGGCGATTTCTCGGGACGGGCTGGCTCTGATTATTTCACCCTTGATTTCGCTGATGAAGGACCAGGTTGATTCGCTGCAGAGCGTTGGGATCTCTGCGGCCGGCATCAACAGTATGCAGACGAATCGTGAGAAGATCGAAGTCGCCGACAAGATTCGTCGACGAGAACTGAAGCTGCTGTACATCGCCCCGGAACGACTTGTGCAAACCAGGACCGTCGAGTTCCTTCAGAGTGCCGGCGTCTCCTTTGTGGCGATCGACGAAGCTCACTGCATTAGTCAGTGGGGACACGATTTTCGTCCCGAGTACCGTCAGCTTCGGAATTTGAAAACAATCTTTCCTGGCATTTCCGTTCACGGTTACACGGCTACCGCGACCGAGCAGGTTCGCGCGGACATAGTGGAACAGCTGGGGCTTACGAACTGCGATATTCTGGTTGGATCATTTGATCGACCAAATCTGCAATATCGAGTCGAACGGCGGACGGATGCAATTGGGCAGATTCAGAGAATCCTGAATCGACACAAAGG
>CAMAXD010000238.1 GCA_945861975.1 Candidatus Kuenenia stuttgartensis
GGACTTGTGGGGATGCAAGAGTTGTCGATGTGCGATCTTTGGTCGGGACAACGGATCGCGCAAAGTGGCCGTCTTCACCGGAAGTGACCGTTGACCATTTGAAGGCCTACGAGAAAGCTCATGGGGAATTTACCCCGGGGCAGATCGTGATCTTACAGACGGGACACATCGATAAGTATTTGAAACCAGCTCCGGAGGATAAAGGAGTCTGGATCGATCCGCTCACTGGAAAATCGGAAGGCTGGCCGGCTCCGGGACCGGACGCCATTCAATACCTGCGCAGCAAGGGAATTCGGTGCGTCGCGACGGATGCTCCGGACCTGGGCGGCGTGGATCCACGACGAGCTTTGATGACCTATTGGGCGATGGGAAGTGCCGACATGGTTGGGATTGAGTTTCTGAATAACGTCGGCAACGTTCCTGAAAAATCGTATTTTCTGTTTGCTCCGGTTCGTATTCGAGATGCTCACGCTAGTCCTGGCCGAGCGATCGTGCTGCACTGAGAATATTCCGGAAAGAAGACTGTTCAAACTGTGCGGAGTAGTTAACAAACCCCAGCATTTTCGGGTTCTGGGGCGTAGGACATGGTGCATTCAGGCGTTTTTATTTGTAGGTCCTTTCTGCCGGAAAGGACTTTCGCCGATTAGGCGAACAGACAGTCGCATGTCATTTAGAATGGCAGCCCATCTGGATTGTTCACGTGCACGCAGGTCGCGGCAAGCCGCGAAGTCCTGCCCGGCAGGACCTGCATAAAAGGCTCTTCGCCCCGCCAGTTTCTGGCCTGACCGTAATTTGAAAACGTAGACCTTTCAACACAGACGATATCATGACCAACGACACAAAGTTCACGATTGTCCGCAATCCGACTCGCCGCATTGCTATTGGAGATCGCTTCATTGGTGGCGACGCGCCGATTGCGGTACAGAGTATGACCGCGACGAAGACAATCGACATTGACGCAACCGTTCGTCAGATCAACGATCTCGTGGCTGCCGGCGCAGATGTTGTCCGCGTCGCGATTGATAATCAGAAAGAAGCCGAAGCCTTGATGGAGATTCGGCGGCAGGTCAAAGGCAACCTTTCGGTTGATCTGCAGGAGAATTATCGCCTTGCCGAGGTGATTGCACCGTATGTCGACAAGATTCGTTACAACCCCGGCCACCTCTATCATCACGAACGATCAAAACCGTGGCAGGACAAAGTTCGGTATCTCGTGAAGGTTTCCCAGGACAATGACTGCGCAATGCGAGTTGGCGTGAATTGCGGTTCAGTTGATCCGGATGTGAAATCAAAATTTGATGAGCACGATTCGATCTCGCCGATGTTGGAAAGTGCGTGGGAGCATTGCCAGTTGCTGGATGATCTCGGGTTCACTCGATACTGCGTTTCCTTGAAGGACTCTGACCCGCAGAAAGTGATTGAAGTCAATCGGCGATTTGCCGAAAAGCGTCCGGATGTTCCTCTGCATCTGGGAGTCACCGAAGCCGGGATGCCGCCTGATGGAATCATTAAGACTCGGATCGCCTTCGAACAGTTGATCAGCCGCGGGATTGGTGACACGATTCGAGTGTCTCTGACGGTCGCGAACAATCGCAAGGCTGAAGAGATTGCAGCCGGGCGAAACATTCTGGATGACATTGCGGCCGGTCGAGTTCGCAGCTTCGTGGATTATGGCCTCAAAACGCTCAATATTATCAGTTGTCCGAGTTGCTCGCGGGTTGAGAACGAAGCTTTTATCGAACTGGCCGAACAAGTTCGAGATATGACTCGCTATGCCGAGCAGTACAAGATCACGATCGCTGTGATGGGATGTCGCGTCAACGGCCCGGGCGAGACCGACGACGCTGATCTCGGGCTCTGGTGTGGGCCGACTCACGTCAATCTAAAACGCGGCAAGGATAGCTTGGGAGCCTTCCCGTACGATGAAATCCTGCCCCAACTGCGAGTCGAGCTGGACCAGTTGATTGCTCGCCAAAGCGGCTGAGATTTCCGCCCCGAGAACATGTCGCGGAGGAAGCTCTGTAATTCTATTTGTGTTGCGCTTTAATCGAATCCTCGTGTCATCTAAGATCCGGCCTTCATGTTTCGACAAAGCGCGAAGACGAGATGGGAATTACCTCAGGGCAGTCGGCTGGCGATCTGGCAAAAGATCACGCCACCACAGATGTTCGTGGCATCGTTTGCGCTGTTGATTGCGGCCGGTGGGGCAGCTTTAAAATTGATTCCGGGGAATGCGACGAATGCACCTTTGGGTTGGGTCGACGCTGTGTTTATGTCGACCAGCGCGGTCTGCGTAACGGGGCTTGCTGTTGTCGATCCCGGGACAGTACTCACCTTCCAGGGACAAGCGGTGCTCCTGATACTGGTCCAGTTTGGAGGTCTCGGCATTCTGACCTTTACCAGTCTGATCATCGCCGCGCTGGGGAAGCGGTTGTCGCTGCGAGAAGAATCTTTGTGCATTTATACTCCCGACACAGCTCTGCATTTGACGGCCGGTCAGGTCACGATGAACATCGTGCGTTACACTCTGATCTTTGAGGCTGTCGGGGCTCTCCTGCTGTATGCATTCTGGGTTCCGACGCAGGGATGGCAGGGAGCACTCTGGCCTGCCGTGTTTCATTCGATCAGTGCTTTTTGCAATGCTGGGTTCTCAACGTTCTCCGATAATCTCATGGGGTTTCAGCAGTCACCGATGATTCTGATCACCGTGTCCGGGCTGATCGTGCTCGGAGGGCTGGGCTTTCTGACTCACGAAGAATTATTGCAGATCGTAAAGTCTCGTCGTGCCAAAAGAGCTTATCGGCTGTCATTGCAGAGCCGAATTGTGATCGTCACGACGGCGGTTTTGATTGTCGGCGGCTGGATTGTACTGACAGTTCTGGAATGGGACAGAACACTGAATGAACTGCCGGTGCATCATAAGATCGTGAATGGTCTGATGATGAGCGTGACGACTCGCACGGCCGGGTTTAATTCGATCGACTACGGCAAGGCCGCAGAAAGTTCGAACCTGGTCACGATGTTGTTGATGGCCGTTGGAGGTTCACCGGGATCGACAGCGGGCGGGATTAAGACGACCACGCTGGCCCTGATGATTATCATGGCGTGGTCGAAACTGCGAGGACAGCAGACAACTTCAATCTGGTATCGGTCAATTCCGGAAGAAACGTCGTCGCGTGCCGTGGGATTATTTACGATTGCATCGGCGGTTTCGCTGCTGGGGATTCTGCTGCTGACAATGTCCGAAGGCCACTTAAAGCCTGATGGCAGTGTGCTCACTGAGTGTATGTTTGAAGCCATCAGTGCTTTCAACACGGTGGGATTGTCGATGGGAATCACACCAAAACTTTCTGTGGTCGGAAAATGGACCACGATTCTGCTCATGTTCTTTGGACGAGTCGGCCTGTTGACTCTCGCGGCAGCACTCACTGTGCCTCGCGCCGGGGCCAAAGATTTTCGATATGCTTATGAAGATGTTGTGGTGGGGTAAGTGATGAAACGATTCGTTGTGGTAGGACTGGGGAATTTCGGTTCCAGCGTGGCAGAATCTCTGTTTTCGCAGCGGCATGAAGTCATCGCCATCGACATGAACGAGGAGTCCGTCGATCGAGTCGCTCCGTATGTCTCACGTGCGGCTGTTGGCGACGCCAAGAATATTCATACTCTCGAACGGCTGGGCGTCAAAGGTGCGGATGCGGCTGTTGTCAGTACCGGCGATGATATTACGGCCAGCATTCTCACGACGATGGCTCTGCATGATCTGGGAATTCGCGATGTTTACGTGAAAGTCATTTCTCGGGACCATGCGCGAGTTATGGAGCGGCTGGGTGTTTCCGAAACGATTTTTCCGGAACGTGAATCCGCATTGAGCCTCGGCAAACGCATGTCAGGAGTCGGCCTGCTGAACTATGTGTCAATCGGCACAGGCTTCAGTATTCAGGAAATGGGAGTGCCTTCCAGCTGGAATGGCCAGTCGTTGCGGGTTCTGGCTCTGAGGCAAAACTACGGGATCACGGTCGTGGCGATTCACGATGTTCTGTCAGACAAAATGTCATTCACATCAGACCCGGATACCGTCCTGAAAGAATCTGACGCGTTAATTGTCGCTGGCAAAGACGAAGATCTGGCCCGAGCTGCCGAAGTTGTTTGATGCCGGGTCTGAAGTTGAAAGTGCTGCAGTTTATTCCTGAGTCTCCACGTACTCATTGAGCACTTTCTGCTGAAGAGAAATTCTGCCGCAAATCAAATCTGTGTGCAGAAGCCACTTGCAGGGACAGGCAGGGGCGAGAAAACCTGGCCTCAGGTGAGACGCCCATGAAAAATCGGCAACTGCGCCCATGAAGCATTGATTGCTTCGTTCTGATTGACGGCGTTCCGGTTCCATGGTGCAATGCTCGCATGTCTTTCCACAGGTACGCTTTTAAGATGCCTGTCACCGAAAGTGCGAACGGCATTTTTTGAGTCGGGGAGTTGTTTCCATGGACCTGCAGCCCAGACTGAATCGTCGTGCTATCCTTCAGAGCTCCGCCTTTGGATTTGGCTCGATCGCTTTAAGCCAGATGCTTGCGGCGGACGGACACACATCACCGATCACCGGGCCTCATTTTTCTCCTCGCGCGAAGAATGTGATTTTCATTTTCATGTCGGGTGGTCCCAGTCATCTGGACCTGTTTGATCCGAAGCCCAAACTCAATCAACTCCACGGACAAGCGGTCCCATCCTCGTTTCTTGAAACATTGGCGGACCCCGTAATCAAGGGTGATGCCCGCTGCTTTGGAAGCCCGCGCACGTTTCGACGTTACGGGCAGTCTGGTATGCAGTTTTCGGATTATGCGCAGCATCTTGGTTCTCGTGCGGATGATCTGTGCATGGTCCGATCCATGTACACAACCACCAGCAACCATGATCCCGGCCAGTTGTTGATGCAGTGCGGATCGACGCTGTTTGGACATCCCTGTATGGGTTCATGGGTGACGTACGGTCTGGGCAGTGAATCTCAGAATCTGCCGGGCTTCGTGGTGCTGTTGTCCAATTCCGGAGAAGGCGTTGACGGCGGCACGGCACTGTGGAGCAACGGATTTCTCCCATCGAATTACCGCGGCGTCACATTTCGAAATCAGGGCGATCCGATTCTGCATTTGTCGAATCCGGATGGATTATCCTCCGAGATGCAGCGACAGCGACTGAAAGCAATTACGCGACTGAACTCGGCTCGATTCGAAAAGACCGGCGATCCGGAAATCATCGCGAGAATTGAAGCTTATGAACTTGCCTACCGTATGCAGTCGGCCGCACCAGAGCTGGTTGATTTTTCAAAGGAAACCGAGGCGACTCGAACGATGTACGGTCTCGATCAGGAAATGACTCGGCCGTTCGGATCGAACTGTCTGCTGGCTCGGCGAATGGTCGAACGTGGCGTGCGATTTGTGCAGTTGTATCATTCGACATGGGATGATCATTCGGATCTGAATAACCATCTGAAAAAGAATACCGACATGACCGATCTTCCGGCGGCCGGGTTGATTCAGGATTTGAAACAACGAGGTCTGCTGGATGAGACGCTGGTGATTTGGGCTGGTGAGTTTGGGCGAACGCCGATGCATGAGATTCGACGCGGCGTGAATCCGGGTAAAGAAGGTCGAGATCATCATCCATTTGGCTTCTCGATTCTGATGGCCGGTGGTGGCATCAAGGCGGGTACGACAATTGGCAAGACCGACGAGTTGGGCTATCACGCTATCGAAGATCGGATCCACGTGCATGATCTGCAGGCGACGATTCTGCATTGTCTGGGTCTGGATCATACGCGTCTGACCTATCGCCATCAGGGACGCGATTTTCGTCTGACCGATGTGGCCGGTAATGTTGTGGAGAAGCTGCTGGCGTAAGTCAATGTTTACGGCAAGCCCACGGGTTGTAATGGGCACCGGCTGGCGACAAACGTGTGGGTCTGGCCATCGTTTTCGAATTGCACGCTGATCGTCGCTCGGCTTGAACCGCCAGACAGTTCTGTCACTATTCCTCGACCGTATCGAGGATGACGGACCTGCATGCCGGTTTGAAACTGAAAGACTCCAGGTGAGTCCGTGGTGGTTGCGGCATCGGGAAGACCCTTCTTCGCTGCCAGTTCCGCAGCCGTCATAATCAGCTTGCGATCACCGATCTTCTGAGCTGCCTCAAACCTGCGCCGAGCCTGCTCGAGGCGTTCATCCAGCAGCGCGGCGGTAACTGGTGGAGGTGTCGCCATGGACGCCTTGCGATCAATTACGCCGTGCAGCTCCGCAATGAACGGGCTGGAAATCGTCGTTCGCCGCATGCCCCGAAACGTTCGCTCCGACGTCTGCGTTAACGTCAGATTCTGCATGGCGCGAGTGATCCCGACGAAGAGTAGGCGCCGTTCCTCTTCGAAACTGGAAATATTGCCATCCGTGACGGCACGTTCGTGAGGACTCAGGCCACTCTCGATCCCGATGATATAGACCGAAGGAAACTCCAGTCCCTTCGATGCATGCAGAGTCATCAGCGTCACACTGCCCTGACTCGCATCGAGATTGTCAGTTTCATTGGCCAGCGTGGCGAGCTCCAGGAATCCCTGCAATGACGTTCGATCGTCTTCCATCAGAAATGCAGGCAGGCCAGCTTCTTCTTCATGTTCATTCTCTGTGTGTTCCGACAGAGCGTCATAATGCCGAGCCGCGGAGATCAATTCGTGGACGTTAGCCGCTCGATCGACATCCGCTTCTTCGTCTTCGTCGTCTCGCCATAGCGACATGTAGTCGATGTCTGCAATCAATCGTTCGATCAGCGGGGACACTCGACCTTCAGCCGACTGCTCGTGCAGTTTGTTGATCAAATCGGTAAAGCCGTCCACGGCCTTGCGGACTCGGGCACTGATGCCTTCAACACTTCGAACTTCACGAGCCGCACTGAACAGGCTGATGCGATGCTTTTCAGCGTAGTTTCGCAGCTTCAGCAGCGTTGTGTTGCCGATCCCCCGCGCCGGGCGATTGATGATTCGCTCCATCGCGGCATCATCCGACTCATTTTCAATCAACCGCAAATACGCAATCAGGTCGCGAACTTCGGCTCGTTCAAAAAACGAATAGCCAGCCGCAACCTGATAGGGAACCGCATGGCGACTGAGTGCCGTCTCGAGCAATCGAGACAGTGCGTTGACTCGGTAGAAGATGGCAAAATCAGAATACTTGTGAGCCCCGGATGCAACCTGTGCCGCAATTTCTTCCGCAATGCCGTCGGCTTCAGCGTCGGGGTTCTCGAATAACAATAGTCGAGCCGGTTCGCCTTCCGGATTCTCTGTGATCAGCTTGCCGCGATGCGGTCGGCGATTATTCGAGATCAGCTGATCTGCACATTTCACGATGCATTGTGTACTGCGAAAGTTCTGATCGAGTGAGACGATATGGACGTCCGGAAAGTCTCGTTCAAATGTCGAGATATTCCCGGGCCTCGCTCCACGCCAGCCGTAGATCGACTGATCCGGATCTCCCGTCGCGCACAGATTGTGATGAATCTGCGACATCGCATGCACAATGTGATACTGAGCCAGGTTCGTATCCTGATACTCGTCGACAAGAATAAAGCGGAAGTACTGGTCGAGTTGCTCGCGGACGTTTGGTTCATCGTCCATCAGCCGGACGACATGCAGCAACAGATCGTCGAAGTCGACAGCGTTTTGTTGCCGGACGCGAGCTTCGTAGAGCGGGAAGACCTGATAGACGATGGCGTCCAGAGGATTCCCAGGACGCTGCTCAAACTGCTGCCGAAATTGTTCGGCACTGATCATTTCATTGCGAGAACGGCTGATGCGGCCCAGAACTCGCCCGGGCTCATGGAACATCCCGTCCAGCTTTTCGTCCTTCATGATTCGGCGGATGATCGAGACCTGATCGGAATGATCGAGGATCGTGAAGTTATTCTTCAGCCCCACATGTTCGGGAAATCGCCGCAGAATTCTGGAGCAGAAACGATGAAATGTACTGACGCGAACTCGCAACCCGCCCAGCAACTTTTCGACACGCTCCTGCATCTCGCGAGCCGCCTTGTTGGTGAATGTCAGCGCGAGAATATGTTCCGGCGCGACGCCGCGTTCCAGCAGTCGCGCGATCCGATGCGTAATCACGCGGGTCTTGCCGGAGCCCGGCCCGGCCAGCACCATCAGCGGCCCTTCGAAATGCTCCACCGCTTCATTTTGTGCGTCGGTGAGATTTGAAGGCATTGGGATGTCTAAAGCAAAACAGGACGGTTCAAAGAATCAGTTTGCATAAGTGTACGCGGCCCGATCCATATCGTCATCAGGGACGGCGCAGAATTTTCGTACTCAACTCAGCATCTTGAGCTACTAAGACATCAAACCGTAGCCGAACTCGTGAGAGTTCGGTCTGCTGTTTCGTGATCACAATGTTTCTGAAGATAGACTGACGCGAAGGCGCGGAGACGCGAAGAAGACAAAAAATCCGTACTGTTCTCTTCGCGGCTTCGCGTGATAATTTCACTTCTGAATACGGAGTTTGCGCCGGGCGTGCTTTCTGAAATCTTACGACTTCAGCTACAAAACGGTCGCGCCTTAGAGAGCACTATCTGGCCGTCTTCAGAACCACCGTTCGCCACTGTGGCTGCTGGAGTTCGTGAATCTGCTTTTCGAGATCCTGAATGAACGGGTCAAACTTGGCGATATCCGCCGCATTGTTTCCCTGCTCGTGCTTTCGGAATCCAAACAGATACGTAATGTTTTGCGGCCGCCAGCGATGGAAGTACAGCTCGTTCTTCTTCAGCAGCAACTTCCGCATCACTTCGTACTGAGGATTCACTTCAGTTACAAAAGATCGGCCCTGCTTGAACTGGCTGTCTTTGGCTGCATGGAACGATCGCTGATGGAGTGTCTGCGACACTTCACCGTGTGAGATGACTCCGCCGTTCAATGAAACGTCTTTGGCACTCGTAGCACCAGCGCTGATGACCAGAGG
>CAMAXD010000239.1 GCA_945861975.1 Candidatus Kuenenia stuttgartensis
GACATTACCGGCCCATCGGCTGGTGAGAAGCTTTGCTACCGTTGCCAGTACGGTGCTCGTCCGGTAATCAGCATTTTCATCCGCAAGATGGACGAGAATACTCTGAAGCTGGTGAAAGAACTTGATGCCGTTGTTGGCAAGAATGCGGAAGACAAGAAGATGGCAGCATTCGTCACTGTTCTGACCGACGATCCAGATGCTCAGGAAGCCGCCTTGAAGAAGGCTGCTGAAGAGCAGAAGATTGAGCACACTCCGCTGACTGTTTTCGAAAACGCAGTGGGTCCTGCTAAGTACAAGATCAGCGAAAAGGCTTCTGTCACCGTCATGATGTGGGTTGATTCCAACGTCAAGGTCAACTACGCATTCGAAGATGGCAAGCTTAACGCTGAAGCCATCGCCAAGGTTGTAAAAGACACAGAGAAGATCCTGAACTAGTTTAGGATGTCGTTTGGCTGAACCTCTTTTGCTGCTGAACGGCTTCGATTTGAATTCGAACAGTTCTGAACATTTAAAAAGACTGAGCGGCCCATCGGGGTTGCTCAGTCTTTTTCTTTTCCTGTCAATGTTGCCCCTGGAAATAAACTTCCTCGTACGGTTGAACAACGACAAATCCGTCGCCCTGAAACTGCATCTGAATTGATTCGCCGCTGCCCCTGCCAAAGAACGTCTTGAGCGAGATGTCTTTTTTGAACTCCGGCGTCAGGTTCCCTGACCAGGCGATTGTGGCATTCGGATCCGTCGTGACAGGCTGGCCAGGTCGCACTCGCAGAGTCATCGGCTGAAAATGGGACGTGATAGCGATCATCCCGGTGCCCCATAGTTTTACGTTGAAGAGTCCTCCAGCCAGCATGCCTGTGATGGACTTCATCATTTTGATGTCCCATTCAACAGACGTTTCCAGTGCCAACAGATCGTTGCCGTTCACAAAGATTGCTTCGCGATTAAGGCTTAGAATACTGATCCGCTTGCCGGAATCCGCCAGATAAAGTCGTCCCTGTCCCTCAGCCTTTGTCAGCTTTGTACCTTCTCCACTGACGGCCTTCTTAAGTAGCTTCCCCAGCCCTTTTTCCAGCAGCCCTTCTCGCGTAAACTTGATATTCCCGACATAGGCCACCATCGAACCCATTTTTGTCCATACCGGCCCATTCAGATTGACCTCAAGCATGTACGGGCTTTCCAGCTCAAAGAAGCCGTGACCATGGTCCTGCTGAGATGTCTCCTCGACGAACTCGGCCAATGAGTAACGCTGATCATTGTCTGGTGGCGGAGAGTTCTTTCGCGGAGAAGAAAAGGCGGGGGGTGATCCGAAGACTGATTTCTGCGGAGCGGGCTCGTCGTATTTCAACATCATCTTCAAAGTCGTCATCAGCCGGAGCTGGAGCGAGTGCAGGGACCTGAATCGCGGCTTTACAGCTGGGGCAGGATACTGTTCGTCCCGCAAGATTGTCCGGAGCTTTCAGGCGTTTTCCGCACTGACATCGGATCTCGATTGGCATAAACAATTACTTTCGTGCAGTCCCAACCCCGTCAACCATCAGAGTCTTTATGCGCTTTGGTTTTTTCGGAGTCAGCGAATTCAGAGGGAGAAGGAGAACGTCTGGATGAACTGCAGACGTTATTGCTTCGGACCAGTTCCGTCCAGGGAGTTGGCGCCGCCTTCGAAAAATCGAGTTCACATCGCGGACAGACTGAATAGTCCATGCACTTCTCTTCTTGAAAATCGCCCCGGAAATACGCTTCCATCATTCAGCGGTTCTCGGCAATGTCGGGGGCTGAATGCGGCGTACGTTCCAGAATTCGGCTGGCATGAAGACCTGCTGAAGCCTCTTCCGAGGAGTGCCTGATCATGGCGGTCGATCAGGCATTGCTGCTGACGGGCTGAGAAGAGCATCTTCGAGCTGAGTTTTACTGCGTTCAATAGAATTACGGGGTTGGTTTCCGATGAGTCGCAAAGTCGCAGAGTTGACAAACCAGATCGTAATTGACGGTGGCGGGACATCCGGATGGATGACGGCTGATCTGATGTCACAGGTGATGCATCATCCGAGCAATCCATGACTGTTATCGAGCCGTCCGGTCCGCGTGGAATCGGCGTTGGTGAAGCGTCCGTGATTTCCATGGTGCAGTTGCGGAAGAAGCTCGGGATGCTGGACAATTCACAGGCAGAAGCATTTACTGAGACCAGTGACTTCCATCTGCTGATTCGGAACAAACGCCTGCCGCGGCGAACCCCTGCGCTGGCGGCTTCGGCTGATTCAGAAGTGGTTCATTCAAGACTGGCTTCGATCAAAGCACAGAATGAACATGCACTACGCGATTTGCCGCCCCATGAGGAATTGCTGGGGCGGATTCATCGGGTTCACTCTGCAAGGGCCTCCTGAGGGCAATGCTAAAGAGGGGGCAATTGTGGTGAGAAGTACCTCAGCCCTGCTCTGGAACTTCTTCGGGTTTTGACTCAGCAGGCTTTTTGACGACCGGCGGCAGTTCTTTGCCTGCTGGGATGAACTTCATGGAGACCGAATTCACGCAGTGGCGAGTGTTCTTCTTCGTCATACGTTCGCCGAGGAAGACGTGCCCCAGGTGACCGCCGCAGTTCTTGCAGGTGATCTCCGTGCGTTGGCCATCTTCGTCCGGAGTTTCTTCAACGGCGCCTTCGATCTTATCATCGAAACTTGGCCAACCGCAATCACTGCTGAATTTGTCATCGGATTTGTACAGGGCTGCATTGCAGCGACGACAGATGTAGGTTCCGGGATCTTTCAGGTCGGTATACTCACCGACGAACGCTCGCTCGGTGCCCTTTTCAAGGATCACGTACTTTTCAAAATTGGTCAGCTCATTGTATTCCGTTGGGGCTGGCTCTGGGGGCATTTCGTCGGCTTTCTGTTCGGATGGGTCCGCCGGTTCATGGGCTTTGGTTGTGTCCGACTGAACAACTGCGGATGAGATTGTCTCAACCGCATTCGGCTCAGGCCCTTCAGCACATCCGCTGAACGGCATTGCCAAAGCCGCAACGAGCATGAAACGATTAACAGACTTCATTCTTCCTGCTCCTCGAATGACAGAGGGCACGCGGTTTGCGTGCCCTCCAGCTAACTAAATGATCTGACAATGATCAGTGTTTGATCGGAGTCAGCATCACGGACATCATCTTGCCACTTTCCATCCGTGGAGCTTGTTCGACCGTTGCAATGTCTTCCAGCTTCTTCACGACTTCCTGAAGCATTTCCATACCACGCTCATGGTGCGCGTTTTCGCGACCCTTGAACATGACGTTAATTTTGACTTTGTCACGTCGTGACAGAAAGTCGCGCGCCTGTCGAATCTTGACATCAATGTCGTTTTGTCCGGTCTTGGCACGCAGACGCAGTTGTTTTAACTGAGTCTTATGTTGTTTTGGACCACTGGACTTCTTCTGTCGTTCATAAATCACTTTGCCGTAATTCATGATACGGCAGACGGGAGGACGAGCTTCCGGGCTTACCTCAACCAGGTCTAAACCTTCATCCTGGGCCATCCGCAGTGCAACTGCGGTTTCCATTTCACCTAGCATTTCCCCGGTCGCACTTACAACTCGAATTGGAGAAATGCGAATCCGCTCATTCATGCGCGGAAGATTGCTCTGCGGGGGAGCTGCTGCTGGACGAGATCGTTTAATGATTACCTCCGGAAAGAACAGATCGATCAGACTCAAAGACCTGACATTGGTCATTCAGTTGAAAACAGCAGAGGGAATCTCACGGTATTCCGTGGTGTCTCACTCCGCACCCCGTTTTTTGCCATAAAGCTCCAAAAAAAGCCAGCGTTTTTGGGCCCATCCTCCAGGAAACTCTCCAGACACCCAGGGTTTTCCGGATTGCGGTCTCCATGGATTGCCCGAATCCCTGTTTTTGAGGCGAATCTGAGCCAATTCCCAGCTCGACGACAAATGAAGCGTGTGGGAGGGAACGGGTGTGCAGACCACCAATCGACGCCTCTGAAGGCTGATCGCGATGACTTCTTCATTTGGCTGGACTGATTGTTTGCCTAAAGGCATAACACGCTCAACCTGCAGTTAATAGTCGGCGGGCCATGTTTGGCACGCTCGCTGAGTCACTCGCGAATTCTTCGGATGGGATCTTAATGATGGCTTCTTTATGTGCATCGCTCTTCAGCCGCCTTGTCGCTGTCATAGTGCTGATACTTTGCTTCAGTAATGTTGTACTCGCCGGAAACTGGGGCCATTGGCGAGGTCCATCGGGGAATGGGGCGGCTCCGGATGCGGCTCCGCCAACGGAATGGAGCAGCACAAAGAATGTGAAGTGGAAGATTGCTCTGCCCGGGCGAGGTTCCTCGTCACCGGTGATCTGGGATCAACAGGTCTTTGTGACAAGCGCGGTACCGGCTGCGAAGGCGGCTGGCGGGAAGTTGCCGAACCTGGAATTCAAACTGCTGTGTTTCAATCGTGCTGACGGAAAACTGTTGTGGGAAAAGACGGCTGTCGTTTCCGTTCCGCATCAGGAGACCCATTCAACCAATGGCTTTGCATCAGCTTCTCCCTGTACCGATGGCGAACATGTTTATGCTCATTTCGGTTCAAGGGGCCTCTATTGTTACACGATGAAAGGTGATCTCGTCTGGAAGCGGGATGATTTCGGTCTGATGAATACTCGCAACAGCTTCGGAGAAGGAAGTTCTCCAACGCTCGCGGGTAACAAGATCATCGTGCCGTGGGACCATGAGGGACCATCGGCTGTGTTCGCCCTTGATAAGCTCACCGGAAAGACATTGTGGAAGACCGATCGCGATGAGCCGACTTGCTGGTCTACGCCACTGGTTGTTGCTTTCGAAGGCAAGCAGCAAGTGGTTCTTAACGGTCAGACGTGTGCTCGCAGCTACGATCTGGAAACCGGAAAAGAACTGTGGCGCTGTGCGGGGCAAACCGAACGTCCGTGTGCCTCGCCGGTCGCAGAGAACGGACTTGTGTATGTTGGAAGCGGACATCGTGGATCATTTTTGGGAGCATTCCGGCTGGATGGTCAGGGAGACATTAAAGGCAGCGACAAAGTTGTCTGGACGATTGACCACGACACGCCGGATATTGCTTCTTTGCTGCTGACGTCGGGACGCATTTATTTTCACAAGGGCAAGAACGGACAACTGTCGTGCGTGGATGCGGTTACCGGCAAGCCTTTTTATACGGCCGAACGAATTCCGGGGCTGGATTCCATCTATGCGTCACCGGTTGCAGCCGGTGGTCATGTTTACCTGACTTCGCGGGCAGGCACGACGGTTGTGATTTCTGATGCTGCGGAGCTGAACATTGTTGCCACGAACAATGTTGAAGAGACCGTTGACGCAACTCCGGCCCCGGTGGACAACGAACTGTTTATTCGCGGCGAAAAACATCTGTTCTGCATTGCCGCACAATAGCGTTCATAACATCGAACAATTCGAACTTCACGGACCACGAGCATGTCAGAATTGACGGCTGGTGGTCTTTCTTATTCTGTCTGCAGCATTGCCAGAAACTCATCTTCTGTCAGCACCTTGACTCCCAACTCCTGAGCTTTGGTGAGTTTGCTTCCCGCCGCGTCGCCCGCGACAACGTAATCTGTCTTTTTCGAAACACTGCCGCTGGCTTTGCCGCCTTGATCGCGGATGAGCTGTTCAATCTCATCACGTTTCAGGCGAACCATGGTGCCGGTGACAACAAGCGTTTTCCCTGCCAGTTTCGCTCCGTCACCGCTTGTCGTGATGCTGGATCGCTCAACGGCCTGGCCCATGTTGAGGCCAAGATTCGCAAGTTCCTGAATCAAATCCTTTCCGTACTCTGACTGAAAGAATTGTACGACGGACGCGGCAATCACTTCGCCGATTTCATCAACCTGCGACAGTGATTCGACATTCTGGCACGCAATTTCCTGCATCGTGCCGAAGGCTCGTTCCAGAGTTCGCGCGTTCGTCTGGCCGACGTGGCGAATGTTCATTCCCGTCAATAGCCTCCAGAGCGGCTGTTGTTTCGAAAGCTCCAGTCCGGACAAAAGCTTAACGATGGATTTTTCCCCCAGACGTTCCAGCTGCAGCATTTCGTCTCGACGATTGCTCAGGCGATAAAGTGACGGGATGCCATCGACCAGTTTTGCTGCGAGCAACTGCTCAACCAGTTTTTCTCCGAGGCCGTCAATATTCATCGCCGGTCGAGATGCGAAGAAGATCAGCGTCTCACGCAATTGAGCCGGACAGGCGGGATTCTGGCAGCGAATGTAGACTCCGCCCTCATCCTTCTGCACATGGGATTTGCATTCCGGGCATTGTGTTGGGAATAGGAATGGTTGCTCCTGTCCTGTTCGAGCGGACTCGTTGACACGCATCACGTGAGGAATGATCTTGCCGGCTTTTTCAACGACAACCGTGTCGCCAATCCGGACCCCAAGTCGATCCAGTTCATCTCGATTATGCAGGCTCGCGCGGGAGACTGTGGTTCCGGCGATTTCGACGGGTTCCAGTTCTGCCACCGGAGTCAGCGTGCCGGTCTTTCCAACCTGTATCGTGATCGCACGAACTCGTGTTTCCGCTTCGTAGCGTTCCCACTTGTAGGCGCGAACCCAGCGAGGATGTTTCGAGGTCGCTCCAAGCTGTTCACGATCGGCAAGATTATTCAGCTTGATCACAAGACCATCGACTTCAAACGGCAACTCAGGGACTCGCGCAATCATCTCAGCGCAGACCTGCAACAGTTCTTCGAAGCCATTTGCGTGGGACACGTTGGGAGTCGTCGGAATACCAAGATTGCGAATGGAGTCCAGAAATTCGCCATACGATGTCCATGAGATTCCTTCAACGTAACCGACACCATGAGCCAGAAATCTGAGCTTGCGTTGTCGCGTGAGTCCCGGATCCAGCAGCTTCAATGCGCCGGCGGCAGCGTTGCGAGGATTTTTGAAGGGTTCTTCGCCCGCGCGAACTTGCTCGGCCTGAAACGCTGCGAACTGTTCGTTCAGAATGATGACTTCACCGCGAACTTCGAGTGAGGTCGGGGGCTTTTCTATCATCAGTCGGAGAGGGATTCCGGCGATGACTTTTGCGTTGTTGGTGACATCGTCGCCGACAGTTCCGTTGCCTCGAGTTGCTGCACGAACGAGTGTGCCATTCGCCCAGATCAACGCGATGGCGACGCCATCGATCTTGAACTCAACGGAATACTCGAGTGATTCACGGTCCAGCGTTTTCCTCAGGCCGGCATCCCAGTCGACCAATTCCTGCTCTTCAAACGCATTCTCAATGGACAGCATGGGAATGCGATGGGAGACCTGCGTAAAACCGGCGATAGGTTCTCCGCCGACTTTGACGCTGGGGCTGTTGGGCGTCATGAACTCCGGATGAGCTTTCTCCAGAGCAATCAGTTGGGACATCAGAGCGTCATATTCACGGTCCGTGATTTCTGGCTTGGCGTCGACGTAGTAGCGGCGGTTGTGCCGCTCCAGCTTTTGGCGGAGTTCAGTGATTTCCTGAAGTTTATCAATTTCATCGTGCGGAAATAAACTGGCCATGAACAGCGGCTTATCGAGGGGAATAGTTGACATTGGGCGTCATAAGTCGGCCAAATCCGGGGCGATCGCGTATCATTGTGCGGTTCCGTGTTCCATACAATCGAAGGAATGTCGAATGCGAGCGGCAGCGTGTTGACGAATTGGGGCGTTCTCCATTAGAGTTTGAAGACATATTGACCAAAAAAGTGAGGCCGCACCGCCATTCGGCCTCGCAAGTTCCTGCAGTGCGGTGGATTTTTGAATGAGTCGAAGCCGCAGGACGCAAAATATTGGCGCATGATCCTGGAAATACATTGGAAGTCCTGTTGGAAACGACGTTTGAACAATTGGGGCTAAAAGCCTCGACTCTGAAACAACTTCAAAAGATCGGCTACGAAAAGCCGAGTCCGATTCAATCGGCCTTCATTCCTGTCGCGTTGACGGGGCGAGACTGTATTGGTCAGGCCAGAACCGGAACCGGTAAGACTGCCGCCTTTATGCTTCCCGCGCTGGAACGCGTGGACCTGAGCCTGCCTAAAGTTCAGGTGCTTGTGCTCGCTCCGACTCGTGAGTTGAGTGAACAGGTTTATGCTGAATCCAAGAAGCTGGCCGGTGGAGATAAGCTGAAGTTCGCTCTTGCAACCGGTGGTCGTCCGATCGGGAAACAGATCGACGATTTGGAAGGTGGTGCTCAGGCCGTAGTTGGAACACCGGGTCGAGTGATCGACTTGCTGCGTCGACAGCATTTGAAACTAAAAAATCTGATGGTCGTTGTGCTGGATGAAGCCGACCGAATGCTGGACATCGGGTTTCGCCCTGACATTGAACGCATCCTGAAGTCATGTCCGGAAGAACGCCAGACGTTGTTGTTGTCGGCCACGTTGCCTCCGCCTGTGGAGAAGTTGGCTCAGAAGTTTATGTCATCTCCACAAATGGTGGATCTGTCAGAAGACCGCGTTGTTGTTGATACGATCGAACAGTACTACATCACTGTTGATGAAGATCGGAAGACGGCCTTGCTGCTGCGAGTCCTTGCGAAGGAAAAGCCAGGCCAGGCGATCGTGTTCACTCGCACGAAGCGCGGTGCCGATGCGTTGCATCTCAAGTTTTCTAAACGACTGAAGTCTGATCGAATTGCAGCGATCCACGGCGACTTGCCGCAGCGAAAGCGTGACAAGGTTATCAAGTCACTTCGCGCAGGTGAGATTCGTCTGCTGATTGCGACGGATGTGGTAGGACGCGGCATCGACGTCAGTGGGATCTCGCACATCATCAACTTTGACATCCCCGAATACTGTGATGACTATGTGCATCGCGTCGGCCGAACGGGGCGATTATCCTCGGCCGAAAACGGTCGAGCGATCACGTTTGTTACGTTGCAGCAGGGTGGCGAACTGACAAATATCGAGAAGCGAATTAATACGGTTCTGCCGGAGTACAAAGTTGAAGGCTTTGAGGCATTCCG
>CAMAXD010000240.1 GCA_945861975.1 Candidatus Kuenenia stuttgartensis
GAGATTGCCATGCATGTCATAGAGCCCGAAGGCATTCGGCAGCTTTTGGCCGACGGCTTGTGTCTGACTTCCGGTAGTCACCGGGAGACCTCGGCCGACGATAGTTGTCTTGCGTCCAGAATTCTTTTCGTACCAGCCGTAATCGTCCAGCGACTCTGGATCGTCTCCAAAATAGTAGGCCGTCGTGGTCCCAGCGCGACATGCGTATTCCCATTCCGCTTCGGTCGGCAATCGATAAACACGGCCCGCCTTTTTCTCCTCCGGAAGTTCCGACAATTGTTTGCAGAATTCGACAGCCGCTTCCCAGGAAACCTGGTCCACGGGATGCGTGCTGGTATCAATTCCTCCGACTTTACCCTGCTGAAAAACACTCGGATTGCTTCCCATTAGTTTTTCATACTGGCCCTGTGTCACCTCCGTCGTACAGAGATAGTAATCTTTGCTTAAAGTCACTTGATGCGGCACTTCCGGTGCCTTACCTTCAGGCGGCACGTCATGGGGTATCGACATCATCATGAATGATCCCTTAGGGATTAACGACAGCTTCATGCCGATACTGTTGGTGATCTGCTCTCGTTCTTTCGTACCACCTTGTTCTTCCGGATCAATTTGCGGAGATGAGCAACCGCCCAAAAACAGCCCCATCAGGATCCAGCAGATTGCAATCATCTGATTCATAGATACAACTCCGGGCATGCTATTCTCCCTGTTTTGAGATTCGTCCCACGCATTCATAACGATCCCAAAGACACACCAGAAAAATCAATCGTTCCACGAAGCTTTAGGTGAAATCGCTGATATTTTGCGCAGGTGTTTTGACTGCAACTCCCCGCATCACCGGCCGCTTCCACGCTAGCCTCGCGTTTTCCCGACAGGCCTTTTAACAGGTTGGCGGGTGGCCGCTGACGCTGCGAGGTGACTTTGACCAGCAATTGATCGCACGACTCAACGGAGTCGGCCCTGCTGCAGACCCCTGCACGATGGCGAGTCCGTCCTACGTCTTCCGCTGGGGATCAACGGGAGCTTATCACGGACAGGCATTGATGCGGGGGCTGGAAGATGAAACGTGGTATTCCCAGCTCTCATCAAAGGATGCACCATCACGCGGACTCACAGGGTCTTCATAACGTTTTTTGGCTGACCAGTGACAACTCGAATTCCGGTTCTCTGTCTGTCCGGACTGCCCGGATGAAGGTGAACTGCGCCTCATGATCGATATCGGTCACGTGAAACCCCAACCGTTCCAAGCAGCTTCGAATGTCAGCGTCCACAGGCAAACGGCTGGTTGCTTCGCAAATGATTAGCCGTCCATCGAACACCAGCGTACGAGCATGGCAGGCGGCTTCCGGCTGAAGCCGGATTTCTCCTCAAGGAGGAAACGTCTGGCCGATTTTCTTCAAAAAGGGAGTCCTGTTCATTAAGCTCCGCCGCAGCAGCGGGCTGTTCGCAAGAAGGCACCGGAAACGAACAGTCGATGCTGCTGAAGAAGCAGCGGCTTGAATCATTGTCCGGCCGTCGCCTGCATCCGTACAGATTGATGTAATCGTCCAGAATTCGCCAGCAAAAGACGTGTTTGGCTTTTCTGTTCCGCTCTAATTCCTCCATGGCAGCAAACGACAACCAGTCAGCAAGGTCGAGGTTCGTATCATGACGGCACGCATCCCCAGGTATGACGTTGGTTGGACTGACATGTCTGCTCATGTCCGGGCAGATTTTTGCTCAGATCGACAAACCAAATATTGTCTTTATTCTCGCTGATAATCTCGGATACGGCGAGTTAGGTGCCTATGGTGGCGGGCTGACGCGCGGTGCTCCGACGCCACGGATTGATTCGCTGGCAAAGGATGGCATGCGTTTTTTGAACTTCAATATGGAAACGCAGTGCACTCCCAGTCGCTCAAGTCTGATGACCGGTCGCTGGGCGATTCGTTCGGGAACTCACTCTGTGCCGTTTGGAGGCGTTGCCGATGGCTTAACTCAGTGGGAAGTGACCGTCGGAGAAGCCCTGTCTAATGCGGGCTATGCAACTGGCTATTACGGCAAGTGGCATTTGGGCAGTCATGACGGCCGTCTCCCCAACGACCAGGGATTTGATGAATGGTATGGAATCCCGAGAACGACAGACGAATCGCTTTGGCCAACATCGCCCGGATGGTCTCCTGATATCATGCCGGCAGAACAGATGATGGAGGGTAAAAAGGGCGAGAAGAGTCGGGCGCTGGGCGTGTATGATGTCACACAGCGACGGGCAATCGATGCTGAGATCACGCGTCGTGCGTGAAGTTCATCGGGGAGCAGGCAGAGGCCCGAAAGCCGTTCTTCACATACGTGGCACTGACACAACCGCACCTTCCTACTGAGCCGAATCCGGCCTTCAAGGGAAAGACCGGAAATGGTGACTGGGCAGACATGCTCGCCGAGATGGACTCCAATGTGGGCCAGATTCTGGATGTCGTTGATAATGCTGGAGCTCGCAACAATACGATTATCATCTTCACCAGCGACAATGGACCTGAGTTCATTCAGCCGTGGGATGGCTGGGCTGGACCATGGCGAGGACAGTACTTTACTGCGCTGGAAGGCGGAATCCGCGTGCCCTTTATGATTCGGTGGCCGAACAGGATTGAGGCGGGTCGTGAAAGTAATGATATTGTTCATGGAGTCGACATTTTCGCCACGCTGGCCCGATTCGGTGGAGCGAAAGTGCCCAATGACAGGCCCTTCGACAGTATCGATCAGTCAGATTTCATCCTCAGAAAGACAGAGAAATCAGCGAGAGAAGGGTTCCCGATCTGGTGCGACGATCGGCTGCAGGCGGTGAAATGGCGGAACTGGAAACTCCACTTTTACCGACAGGACACCATGTTTGACCCTCCGGTCAGGAATCCCATGCCAACAATCTATAATCTGTTCACCGATCCACGCGAAGAGAAGCCGGCAGTTGATTCGTGGGTCGTGGGCCCGGTGCTGAAAATTGTGGCCGACTTCGAAAACAGTGTGAAGACGCATCCATTGATCCTGATGGGCACGCCAGACCCTTATCAGCCGGTCAACGCCCAGTGACAAAGAGCGAGATCCAGGCCTCCGGCATTGAGCTTGGCATACCTATGAATGTGCTTTGGCTCGAGCGGATTTCGGTGGGCAAAAGTGCGTTAGACGACGTCGAATTCAAAGCTTCATAACCGCAAGGTCGCATAACCCCAAAACGCGATTCGGAAATTCGGAAACTGCTTAGTGGAGCCAATGGGGGTCATAACGCGAGCCGGGGATGTCTCTGATTCGCCGAAACGAACCCACACTGTTGACTGCGAACGGGAGAGGCCAACGAGGGTCTTAACCCGGAGCGGGTGTCTCTGAGTTTTGGAGAGACAAATCGCGATTTTGGAGTCCGAAAAGTCCCAGGATCTGAGTTTGGTCTTGTCTCTGTTTTGGGTCAGATGCTTATGGCCGAGAACGCCGCTGATCGCAAGTTGTTGCGGGAAAGCGGGATAGGGCGACGGTTTTGTGATGTCTCTCCGTTGGCGCATGAAAAAACCCCGGGGTCGAAATGATTTCGACACCGGGGTTTAAGTGGAAATTTGGGCTGACACAGTGGTGACCTTCGGGTTATTTGCCGATTCTGTGATATGGCCAAAAAACGGGAAAAACCAGCATCTGATGTTCTGCGGCCGGTACGGAAGGCAGTGATCTACACGCGGCAGTCGCGTGACCGGAACGCAGTGTTCTCATCCTGCGACATGCAGCGAAGCATCTGCAAAGATTTCGCGGACGGGTTTGGCTGGGAGGTCTGTGAGACATTCGAAGACGTCGGTGGATCCAGTGAATCGCTCGATCGTCCGTCATTGAGGCGACTTCTCCAGTCCGTGGAAGCTGGTGGAGTGAATCGCATCATTGTTTACAGCGTCGACCGGTTGACTCGAAAATTACTGCATCTTCAGGTTCTTCTGCAGACATTTGAACAGCATGATGTTTCCCTGCATGTTGTGACCGATCCGCACTTTGGCAGTTCCGCCAGCGCTCGGCTGATGTCCAATATCATCGCCGCTGCCAGTGAGTTCCAGCAGGATCTCACACGAGAGCGACTGGCAGAGGCAAGAGCCGCACTCAAACAAAAAGGACGTCGCGTGGCAGGGCGAGTCCCGTATGGCTACGTGACCGACAGGAACTCAAAGCAGCTGATTATCGATCCCACGGAAGCGAAGCGCGTCCGGAAGATCTTTGAATTGGCCGTCAGTGGCAAGCGACCTCAGGAGATTGCTGACTACGCAAATGGTCGGAAATGGCAGACGCGTCGTGATGGAGCGATGTGGACCGCGCGACAGGTTCTGAAGATGTTATCGAATCCGACTTACGCGGGAATGATTCACCATGGTCCGGGGAGATTGCCAGGACAGCACGAAGCAATCGTGGACCACGCGATGTTCGAGCAGGTAAGAGCGGTGAGTGCCTCTCGTCGTTCGCGGAAAGCCGCCTATGCTCCGGCAAGTATTCTGTTTCCCCTCAGAAGGTTAATCAAATGTGGCCGGTGTCATCGTGCTATGACTCCCTGCATGAATCAGCGTAAGTACTTTCGCGATTATTTCTATCGGTGTCGGTCGAGAGCAGGTTGAAAACCTCCTTGCCGCAATGTCAGCCTTCGAGCATTTGAGATTGAACACTTTATTTGCTCCATGTTCGAACAGAGCGAGGAAGAGCACGAGTCATCTGCAAATACTCCGTTGGAGGCGATCCGCAGTGCCTGGCGTGAACTCAACATGCGAACCCAGACAAATCTGCTGGCGACAATCATCAAAGAAGTGATCTTCGATCCGGATGCAGGGGCGATTGTCGTCACGCTCGTGGACGATGCAGCTGAGAGAATCATGACCGCGAAATCCGACGGCTCGCCGACGCGATAGACATGTGCTCCTCAGCTTCGCCGCAGGTGCTACCGGATTCGTCAGAGGTTCTCGTCAGTGAATAGTCGAGCCGCGTGATGAACGGCGACAATCAAGACGATGTCGTTCTCGTGACGATAGATCACGCGATATGCTCCCTAGAAGATTTGTCGATAACGCTGACAATCGTCTTCCGGCAGCCACGATCCTGATTCCGGCTGTGAAGAGAGAGCCTCAACTCGCATCATCAATCGCGATGCAAATCGTTTCGCTCTGACGGCTGAATCGCGACTGATGTAATCGACGAGTGCCTCAAGATCATCAAGAGCACGAGGCGCCCAGACTATTGCAGCCACTGGCTCAGTCTCTGTTTAGCCATTTCATGAGAGACTCCCTCACCGCGAGCCAACTGCTTCTCGGCCTGCTCGATCTTATCGAGGAGATGCAGCCGCTCAATCAGAGCGTCGACGTCGACGGTCTCAGGCAGGTTAGAAACGACCTGCTCAATTTGACTCTTCTTCATACCGAATGACCTTTTCGAAAAACGTGACCGCTGTCTTTTCAACGATACCAATTACGTGGAACGGCGTCGACCAGATTTCCGTGAATACGTAGGCTCCAGTCACGTGGCATAACCTCGCGGTCGCATAACCCCAAAACGCGATTTGGAAATTCCGAAACTGCTTAGTGGAGCCAATGGAGGTCATAACCCGAGACGGGGGTGTCTATGTTTTGGAGAGACAAAACGCGATTTTGGGGGCCGAGACGCTCGGAGAGATCCGTTTTGGGGTGTCTCTGTTTTTCAGATGAGACAAACAGCCGAGCACGAGGCTCGTCGCAAGTTGTTGCGGGAAAGCGGGATAGGGCGGCGGTTTTGTGAGGGCTCACCGTCGGCGCATGAAAAAACCCCGGGGTCGAAAAGAATTCGACACCGGGGTTTAAGTGGCGGGGGCCGGATTTGAACCGACGACCTCGAGGTTATGAGCCTCGCGAGCTACCAGGCTGCTCCACCCCGCGACAGTGTACTGCTTGCAGGCCTCATATTTCTGATGGACTGCGATCGCTATTTGTTGGGTGTTAAGTCGCACAGGCTCTTACCCCGTGCGAGGGACGGGGCATCTTATCGGCAGACTCCGGGATTGCCAGTCACTTTTTCTCCAGATTCTCGACTTCCAGATGCGGAGATTCCCGGCGGCGAATGAACTCCAACAGCACCGGACGATGGTCAGATCCGATGTCCTCCAGCACTTTTCGACCTGAACAGACAAGCGTCCCACCGCAAAAACCATGGTCCAGAACCAGTCCAAATGGAAACATGGGCCAGCGATACCAAGTCGGACTTAGCGACGCCATTCGATCTCCACGAGCACAGTCTTCCACTTTCGCATCCATAAGGAATTTTTGATACCACGGTGACCACGGCGTCAAATTGAGATCTCCAACCACCACTGTGCCGGCCTCTCCTGTGGTCTCGCTTTGCTTCCGGATTCTGTCCGCCAGCAATTCCAGATGCCGATTGCGGGCCTGAAAGTATCGCGCGTTGATTGGAGGAATCGGATGCGTTGCAAACAGCCGAACCACTTGCCCCTCCCAGCTCACCGTTGCTGAGATCGACGACACCAGTGGAACTGTCAGATTAAAAATCGTCTCATCCTGAAGAGGCATCTTCGACCAAAGGCCGATTCCGAAGTTCCCGCCGTCACTGGGCTGTGTGATTCGATAAGGATAGAGATCGCTCAGTTCTTCGATGAAGCGAGATTCAAGCGCTGTCCCCAGCTCCAGAACGGCAATCACATCCGGATCTGCAGTCTTCAAAACCGCAAGGACCTTATCGTGTTGCGAATTCTGCGTAAGGACATTCACAGTGCAGATCTTCAACGAACGAACACCAATCGGCTTTTGAGGAGCAAACAGATACGGCGTGATCCATGAACAGTGCCAGATCAAAGCCAACATTACGCAGACTGCAAGCCGTTTCTGCCGCACGCAAATAATACAAACAAGTGAGAAGATCAGCCCAGTAATCAATTGAACTCGCAGATTGGCAATCAAATCGGCCAGCCACCAATAACGAGCCAACAAGCTGAGGGCTGTCGCAGCCAGACACAGCGTCGCCATTAATCGAATGACTCCAACAGCGATCGCTCTCGGTCGACCATCCGCGCCATGCCCCGCTGCTATCTCTCCGGCCCCATCGACAGTCGCTTGTTCTGACACGGTCGGGCCTTCATCTCATGGATTCTTCGTTGGAGTCGTCTGTTCCGCGGCAAAAGCGCCAATGCTCTGCTCAGTCAACAGGCCATCCTGTGTGAGATCAAGAAACATGACGTCGACGCCTACAGTTTTGGCGAGTTCAATGCCTTTTTCCGGACCAAGCACCATCATCGCGGTAGCGAGCCCATCGGCTGTCATACACGATTCATGAATGACGGAAACGCTGGCCGGAGGATGCTCGACTGGTCGACCTGTTTGGGGGTTCAGAACATGCGAGTACTTCTTACCACCGGCCATAAAGAAGCTGCGATAGTCGCCCGAAGTCGCGATCGACTGATTGGTAAGTTCCAGGACTTTATGAAGGCCGCCCAGCGGAGATTCTACACCCAGTCGCCATGCGTCGCCGCTGGCTTTGGCTTCACCAGCTCGATTTTCACCGCCCACGTCGACGACATAAGATTTCATTTGATGAGATCGCAGGATTTCACACACTTCATCGGCGGCGTAACCAGGAGCCAGAGCAGAGAAGCTTACTTGAATCTCCGGGAGATCTTTTCGTATGGCCGGCGGATCCAGACGCACCTCGACGTGCTGCATGCCAACAAACTTCAGAGCCGCTGCAATCTCTTTTTCCGTCGGCAACTTTCGTCGTTTGTTCTTCCCGAAGCCCCACAGATCCACCAGAGGCGAAACCGTAACGTCCATCGCTCCCTGAGTCACCTCGTGCAATCGTTTGGCTTCCTGTGCGACAACCGCAAAGTCAGTTCCGACCTCAAACCATTCGGTGGACTTTGATTGATTGAATTTTGAGATCTGTGATGACTCATCCCACGTCGACATCTGCCGATTGATATCAGCGAACTTTTCTTCAATCTCTTTTTGCAACCGCTCCCCATCTGAGCTGCCGGGCGAATCAATAACGATGGCATAGTAAGATCCCATCGTCTTGCCGCTGATCTTCAATGGTTCTTCAGCATGAAGAACCGAAGCTGAAACGCAGGCAAGTAAGACGATCGCAAATGGGATTATTGTTTTCATAGCAGTCTCCTGTGCTGAGACGATACGGTGAATTTCCTGCATAATCAACGGGTGAGTCCCTGCAGGTTGACGGAGTTGATAGGTTCGGAACAAAAAATCTGGTTATGATGTTGTCAGCAATCCCTACCAATCGAAAATGAATGCATGGCGAAGACTCATATAGACAACGAGACACCTACTGATGCAGAAAACCCGTATTTGCCTCCCACGAGGCCAACGGCGAAATCAAAGGCCGATGAGCATTCGCGAGACGGGGCCACAATCATCGCCGCCAACGTGGCTCTGATTCCCATTTACCTGCTGGTGCTGGTTGCGTCTGTGATTGAACTGGCCGGAGTTAAAGACATCACATCTCGTGGTGCTGTTGATTACTGGAGGCACGCGATTACCTCATTAACGTCTCTTGGCATTTGTGGAGCGACGCTGCATCTCGCCCGCAGACGCAGTCAACTCGCAAAGTACTCTCTCATCGCTTCCCTGGTATTCCTCGTGATCATGATTTATCCAGGACTCAACGTAGTCTGGAATGCGATCGCTCGTCTGATTGACTGATCCTACTGGAGTGTAATTACAGTTGTTTCGTGAAGCGGCAGTCCATCTCGCACGGCTTCACCTCTGTATCAGGAGCTACTCTCATGGCCAATGAGACCCCCCGCACAATCCCCGCAATCCTTACATCTTTACCAGAGTCAGGCAAGCGGGGAAGACTGGCCGAGGCTGCCGGTGGAAACTGGCTGTTCGCCGGTCGACTGGTCGATCATCACCATGGATTCTGTGTCCGCTGCTGCGCGTTGTTCCGGTGTTAATTTAACCCGACGCGGCAGGCCGGGTGCAG
>CAMAXD010000241.1 GCA_945861975.1 Candidatus Kuenenia stuttgartensis
CCAGCACAAACATCATGGCGGCCGATGAACCCATTGTGGCACCAGATGCCGTGCTCGAAAAACTCTTTGAAGGAAAAGTTCTGACGGAAGGCGTGTCGGTTGCTCCGGACGGCATGGTGTACTTCAGCGAGATTACTTTCTCCCACAAATCGCGTGATTCCAAAGGTTTCATCGACGCGGGCTTCATCTGGAAGTTTGATCCGGCCTCAAAGACAACGTCGATCTTCCGATCACCGAGCGGTATGTCGAACGGCATTAAATTTGACGCGGCTGGCAACATGATTGTGGCCGAAGGAGCCGACTACGGTGGTCGCCGTGTGACTCAGACGGACATGAAGACCGGCAAGTCTCGGATCATTGCGGCTTTGTTTGAGGGACGTCAGTTGAATTCCCCTAACGATATTACGATCGACGAAAAGGGGCGCATTTATTTCAGCGATCCTCGTTATCTGGGCCATGAAGCGATCGATCAGCCAGTGGTTGGTGTTTATCGCATCGATCCGGACGGTTCCCTGCATCGCATTATCACCGATGCCGGCAAAGCGAATGGCGTCTGTGTTTCACCCGACCAGAAAACGCTCTATGTCGTCAGCAACGAAAACGGCGGAACGGCAATCGAACGACTCGCCAGCGGCAACAAGCAGGCTCAGGCCGCCAGTGTCGGTATTCCTTTGCACAAAGGCCTGATGGCGTTGATGGCCTATGACCTTGCCGAAGACGGGACGGCAAAGTTCCGAAAGACGCTTGTTGATTATGCTCCTTACGATGGCCCGGATGGGCTCACCGTCGACAAGGATGGAAATCTGTATGTGGCTGTGCGAGCTGAGAATCGTCCCGGGATCTGCGTGTATTCGCCGGAAGGCAAAGAGCTGGCTTACATCAAGACCGAAGTCCCCACGAACGTGGGATTTGGACGAGGCAAGGATGCAAACCTGCTTTATATCACGGCCGGAGCAAGCCTGTATCAGATCCGTGTCAATCGCGAAGGGTACCAGTTGCCGCTGGCAAAATAGCTTGCTGCAGAATCAGATCGTGTCACGGCCAGAGACGACGTTGGCGTACAGAGGCCAGATCCAATGCAGGAAACATCGACGGAAAAAAGTCCTCAGCCTGGCCTGCCGACTCTGGGCGGCATGCAGTTCTGGGGAGACCTGACGTTTTTTCGAGGCTATCGGATTCAGCGCAATGTGCTGACGGGGCACTATCGATTGCTGGATGTCAACAATCGTCGCTATGCGTCGGGGTCGATTGAGCAGTGTGATGAAGTTCTGGAGAAGCTCCGGATCACTCAGGGGCTGACTCCGGATACTGGTCATGCCGTGATCTATCTTCACGGCATCGCTCGTTCATCAAAGTCACTGCAACCGATTATCAAGGCCATGCCGAAAGAGGGCTTCACTCATGTTCCGTTCGAGTATCCCAGTACCCAGGTCCCGTTGGAACAGGCCGCGGCTTACCTGAAATCGGTAATGGATTCGCTGACCGATGTGACGAAGATCAGTTTTGTCGTTCACAGCATGGGAGGTCTTGTCGTTCGCCGTTATCTGAAGGACCAACGTGATCCTCGACTGCATCGCATGGTGATGATGGGGACACCCAATGGTGGTGCTGAACTGGCGGATATGCTGAAACGAAACCTGCTGTTCAAAGCCATCTATGGCCCGGCCGGCCAGCAACTGATCAGCGATCCGCTGGGGCCGATCAAATCGTTACCGACTCCGAATTTTGAGTTCGGGATCGTGGTGGGAGGCAAGGGCGATGACAAGGGATTCAATCGCCTTCTGCCGGGCGATGATGACGGGACTGTAACCGTCGATAGTGCGCGACTTCCCGGAGCCGCTGACTTTCTGAGAATCCCGAAGATTCATGCGTTGCTCATGAGCGACGCCACAGTCATCTCGGCCGTTCAGCACTTTCTGGAACACGGCCGATTCTTCCCGGATAAGGCTCCAGAGCCGATCAAGGGCTGACCGACATGAACCGACCCGTTGGCTACTGGTTCAGAATCAGCTTCCGGGATTGCGTCTTTCGCAACGTGTAGGTTTCACCGGCCACGCGATTCATGCTGCCGGTCCAGATGCAGGACCCATTTTCTGAACCTTGACAGACCGCCACTGCATTATCATCCATGGAACACATGGAAACAGGATGCTGTGATCACTCTCAGTATCTACTGGCCACCTCGTTTCCTCTTCCATTCCCCAAAGAGAATCCTCGCGAAAGTGAGCGACACGAAGCCCAGGAAACGAGGGAGGGCAGCAAGCGCAAAACGTAGCAATTCACCGAACAGTTAATATTTACGCATACTATGTAAACTACTTCTGTATACCATTACGCGAAATAAGAAAAACAATGTTTGAATCCTGAGTCTGCGTTCGGTACCTCCGCTGATATTGGCGGCGGAGTATGGTCCATAAGGGCCTGTGAATTGACCAGGCCTCAGGGAAATTATTGAGGACAGATTTTTATGTCTGCACGTTGGATCTATCGCCTGAACAATGAGGAATTTGGGCCTCTCTTTGGAGAACAGGTGATCGAGCTGATTCAATCGCAGATTCTCACAGGCTCCGATTTAATCCGTGCTGAGAACGCGACTGTTTGGAGTTCTCTGAGCAAGGTCGATGCCTTTCGAACAGAGCTCAACCGGGACTTCTCAGAAAACCTGGAAGTGGCAGGTTCGCTGGATGATCTGACGTTTGAATTTGCAGAAGCCTCTTCAGCAGATTCCGAGATGGAGCGTGCCAACAGGAAGGCCCGTCAGGTTGTGGGAGTTGGCAACAACCCTGGGATCACTGCGGGTGTTGACTCGGCGTTGAATCAGCCAAAGCCACCTGCAGGCGATGGTGCTCAAGTCGTGCAGGAGGTTGAAACCGATCTTTCAGACATGGTTTCTTCCGTAGAAGACTCGACTCAGGAACAGTCCAGTGGTCAGGATTCAACTGCGGACCGGAGAACTCGTACCAATCCAGCGCCAGAACAAGCTCCACAATTAGCAGCCGTGCCACGTAAAAAGGCCAAACGGAAAACGACAACAACGCCAGAAGACCCATTGCTTGAGGAAATTATCAGGGAGCTTTCAGAACGCGGCAAGCCGGAAACGCCGTCGAACACAAGTGCGTCAAAACAAATAGCGTCTCCCCCTTCCATGGCTCCTTCGGCCACTGCTGTGCCAACGGCGCCGTTTCAGTCCGCACTGGCCCCGTCGACAATCACCGTAACGACAGCCACCGTGACGACGAGGCCCGCTTCAACTTCTTCCGCGGCTTCGAATCCGTCACTATCGTCGAATCCGTCACTATCGTCGAATCCGTCACTTTCGTCGGAGGCGGCGAAAATCAATTCTTACGCTCAGTCAGTCGCCAAACCTACTCCCGTGCGTCCATCAAGGTCTTTCCAGATGCCCGAGCCGAAAACGATCGGTATCGTCGGAGGGGGTCTGGTTTCAGCGCTACTGGTTGTCGCGGTGTGTTTAGGCTGGATCACACTCCCTTTCGGCACATCCAGCGGATCGCTGCCTGGCGACGCTGGTACCGTGGTGGCCTGCTACCTCGAATTCAAAAACTTTGGAAGTGCGGTCCCCGCAGGGCCTGAATGGACGGAGTTTTGTTCGACTGTTGAAAAGAAAATCAAGCCCGTCGTTGAGACCTCCGTGGGCTTGAAAGACAACGTCACCGAAGCTGGACGAAAATTGATGGAGCTTGCGGCATTGCAACCCAAAGGAAACCCGCAAAAACTTCAACAGATTGGCGGCGAATTGGACGTTCTGATTGCAGGAATTGTCGGCTCCAAATAGTTCCCATGTCCCGCTTGATCAGGAATCGTTGAGATAGCTTCTGCGAGACATGGACGATGCGGGACATGGACGATGCGAATAGAACGATCAGCATCTCTGCGACGTCTCGCTTCTCATTGAAAATTCTATTCGGCCCCCAGCAGCTATTTTGCCTTCTGCACTGAGACGCGAATCCGACGGTACTCCATCTGTCCTCGATCGCCTTCAAGTCCGATTGGGCCAGTCTCCGGAACCTGCAGTGCTTCCTCAATCACTTCGCCGTTGCAAGTGCAGTGAGCAACGCCATCGTTGACGACAACGATCAACTCGTTCCAATCGCCGGCCTTGTAATTCTTCAATGTCTTGTACGGGCCAGCCAGAGGATAGTCACGACATTGCAATTGCGGTTTGCGAATGAATACGCCGCTGTCGGCATTTGGTGTCGCTCGAAACTCCAGCTTCAAGGTGAAGTTGCCAGGGAATTCACGCGTTGTGTAGAGCTGCTGAACGCGACTACCCTCGGCGGGAGTTGTCACGATGAAACGTCCATTCTTTGCGACGTAGCGACCATCAGGAGTCACGGTCTTGCCGTCATGCCCCCAGCCCGTGAGATCTTTTCCGTTAAAGAGACTTTCAAATCCGTCTTCCGGCGTAAAGTGATCGGGCTCAGTCTCCAGAAATCCCAAAGTCGCCAGAATCGGGGTAAGAGCAGCGGCCCATTTCCTGTAGCCGATCTCATTCAGATGCAGCAGATCCGGCATCTCTTCGGCCTTGGCATCGCCCTGCTCATTGGCGAAGAGGGCCCAGGTATCAAGCACGGTAATTTGCGGATCACCCTTGACCGTCATCGCCGTCAGCTTGTTGATTTCCCGAATTTTGTCGGCCGGACGCTTCTTGGTGGCTGAGCTGGGGAAAACCTGACACAGAATAATGGGCAACTCCGGATTGTGCTTCTTCAATTCGTCAACGATCAGCTTGATGTTGTCGGCGATGATCTGCGGCTCAGCCTGCTCTTCGAGATCGTTCGTTCCCATCAGCAGCACGACAGCCGACGGATTGAGCGAAAGCACGTCCTGCTTGAGCCGCAACAGCATGCCTCGAGTCGTATCGCCACTGATTCCGCGATTGGCCGCCTTCATGCCCGGGAACAAACCCTGAAAATCATCGCCCCAGCCTTGCGTAATGGAATCACCCAGAAAGACGACGGCCTTTTGATCCTGTTCAACTTTCGTTGCCCATGCCGCGCGACGTTCTTTCCAGAGCCCCTTGAACCAGTCAGCACGTCGAATTGGCCCTGCCCCCGGAACACCATCATCCGTGGCAGGCAAATCAAAGCCGGTCGCATCATCAGCGCGGAGGATCGACGGGCTCGATCCCAACGCAGCAAGGTTGCTCAAAAACAGAAGGAACAATAAACGCGCGGAAGTCCGAATCATGACAGCCTTACTCGAGGAGCATTCAATGCTGGACGATGAGTTCCGGCATCTCGTCGACTGGATGCAACCTGCGGAACTCCAAAAAAAGTACGCAGCATTGATGGTCCATTTCACCGGAACCACGGATGCTGCGTAGCCGTTCGAGAAGTTTACAGATCCGCCACACAACTGCGAGGGATCCGGAGTCATCTATTCCTTCAACCGTTCCGGCTTGCAGAGCAGCTTTTTGTCGTTGGCCGCGCGCCCGCACTTTGTGCAGACATGGCTGGCGTTGCATACGAACTGCTTGTAAAGCGTGAAGTCCGACTTCAACATCTTCTTCATTTCGCAAAGCGTCTTGGACATCGGCGACGAACTCCGAAAAACTGGCTTACCTGAAGAAAAATCACCCAGCCCACCGAACTTAGAACTCACCCATCACATTGCCGTCTGAGCGGGCACCCAGGTTGCGCCAGGTGTTCAGATCGATGTTGCTGCTGATTGACCGACATGAACCATCCATCAGCAACGTGTTAACAATTCCCGTGTGATAGCTGCGAGCTGTGATAATGCCATAAGTAATCAGCGTTGCACTGGCACCTTCGCGGCTGCTGCATACATCAATGTCGTAGTTAACTCCGCCCGTCGTGTATGGCACCACGGTGTTCGGCACGAAGTTTGTTGTGAACCCGGCATGAATGGCTCGTCCACAAACCCACTCAGTGTGCCCGGTACCAGCGAACGCACCGCCGGAGATACTGCCAGCCACGGCGGCTGGAGTCGTCGGGGCAATCGCGGGAAGAGTCGCGTCGTGGAACCGCGGTTGATAAGCCTTCACTTCTGCCATGCCAACGGTGTTGCTGAGCCCATCAGTATAGTCACGGTCAGCCAGCTTCCCGTTCGCCGCAAAGGCCGCTCCTCCGTCCTGACGGTTATTGGGGTTGTAGATCTGATACTGGCCAGCTCCCATCGCATAAGACAGCGGATAGTGCTCAACGAGACCGGTTGTCGTGTTGACTCGACCTTTGTCGTTCACATCACTCGGGCACAGCAGCACAGAAATACGCTTGCTGGCAATACCGTTCGGAGGGAAGGCAGCCTTATTAAGGCCGTCGTGATAACCCAAAGAAAAATTAATCAGTGAATATTCGTTCCCGCCTTCAACATACGGCAGCAACATCGCCTGGCCTGACCATGGCTGAGTAATCCGGGCTCCATCAACAATCGTTGCTGGAGGAAAACAATTGTAAGTGCCCAGGTAATTGTGCAGCGCCAGCCCAAGCTGCTTCAGATTGTTCTTGCACTGAGTTCTCCGGGCGGCTTCCCGAGCGGCCTGAACGGCCGGAAGCAACAACGCGATCAAAATTGCGATGATTGCAATCACAACCAACAATTCAATCAGCGTAAATCCGCGAGAACAGAGCTTTGACTTTGGAGAAACGAGCATTGAACAACCTTTCGCCAAAACACACAAAAAAACTACGCGGCCACTTACCGCATAGAACTTCTGTGCCGGGCTTGGCTGGCAACCTGACCATGTCACTGGCTGGCGTTGGCCTCAGCAGAAGACAACTACTTGTAATCACCTGCAATGCTGCAGTTTTTACTGCGACTCAACGCCACCGTTCTTCGGCATTCGCCTTAGTGACACTGAGACTCAGTCGCAACACTCTACCAGACGGAACTGCACTTTCAAGATCTCTCCTCAAGATTTTTTTGACGAGAATTCAGAAAAGCGGTTCCACCGAAAGCCTGCTCTGCCCCCCCCCGTCGGTTTCACCGGCCCGGCGATTCCATCGTTTACCGCCAATACCGTTCAATAAAGCAAAGTAGTAGGCACATTCCATGTGCCGCAACCCTCAAAAAGCAAGGCTGTTTGAAAACTCAGCGGACGGCACACGGAGTGTGCCTGCTACTTTTTGAACGGTATTGCGTTTACCGCCCAGCCGTAGGCGCCGGCCAGTTTGTACAGCCCACACCAGCGGCTTGGGCGGTAAACAAAACATGGCATTCTGAGGGCTAAATCAACACATCGCTCACGCCAACGGAGCCAAGTCCTGGCCTTTAGTGACCGAACCTTTGCTCAACCGGGTTGGGGCCGCGATTCGCGGCCATGCTCGCCCGCTTTTCCGTACATCTGACCACTCTCAACGGCGGGAAGCTCTTTGGTTATGAGTGATCTCATGAAGAGACGTGGGTAGGGACGAGTCCGCCGGAAAGGATTTTCATCTTGCCGAATGGCGAATTCTATGTGCAATTCAATTCAGGATTTCGGCCAAGGCTGTTGGCTGACGTGTCCATCGGTCGCTGCAAAACGTGAAGTCCAGGCTGGCAGGACCTACACTCACAAATTGTGAGCAAGTCTGAGCAAGTCTGAGCAAGTCTGAGCAAGTCTGAGCAAGGAGGCCCTACCGAGATCTGCGACCGGACACATTCGGATAATGAATCGTGATGTGATTTGAGATTGAATTGCAGTTTCGTCACACTTCAATTTCCTGCATATGTGTCAACCAGAGAGTTCAGGCACTCGTCGGCCGATCAGGGCTTTCTCCGGATTCTGAGGGGCATTTGTGAACACGA
Source organism: Candidatus Kuenenia stuttgartensis (assembly GCA_945861975.1). Taxonomy (GTDB): domain Bacteria; phylum Planctomycetota; class Planctomycetia; order Planctomycetales; family Planctomycetaceae; genus SXXK01. The sequence goes on from CAMAXD010000241.1 coordinate 7,768, forward strand.
TTTTTTTCCACGAACCTGATTGCGCTGGCCGCATGGCTGATTGCAGCTTGCAATTGCTCCGGTGCCTGAAAATTCTTCCAGTTCTGATTGTCGTGTCGGTCGCATCGCTCTGCACCGCTCTTAATGCTGACGAGGCGAAAGCGTCAAATCCATCCGACAACGAATCCAGCGAGTCACTCAATGTTCAGATGCGTCAGGCCGGGATCGGGAGATTCAGACCCGAACACTGGGGCATGGTGAAAGGGCTGATTGAGAATGCGAGCGATCGTCCGGCGACATCCCTGACTGTGGTCACTCCCGCTGGCTCTGATGGATTGCAGTTCGCTCGCCAATTGACTCTTCCGGCGAAAGTCGTTTTCGAATCCAGTTGGCCTGTTTATGTGCGAGAGGCGAAAGCTGCTGGTGGAGTCGAATTTCAATACCTGTTTTTTCCGGATGGGCAGGATGACGGTGTGATCCGTCGCGAGGCACACAGTTCCGAGATACCTTCGTTCCACGGCATGACTCAAATTGATCTGTTGCCATTAGCTGGTCTGGTGGGTGCGACCGGATCGGATCGAGAAACTGATACTCCGGTCTACAATCTCATGGGAGTTATGAGATACGCCGCTATTGCCAACAAAGGCGTCACTTCGATCAATTCAGCCGATATCACTGCTGATCCGGAATGTCTCGACGCGATGAATCAGATTGCCGTGACAAATCCGGAGTTGGCGAGCTTTCCTCAAGCCTGCGAAGCGTTACGCGCGTGGGTGTTGCGAGGTGGACAGCTATTGATTGCGGCTGATCTGACCGGTCCTGACGTGGTTGAAACGTTGCTGGGTGATAGTCTGCCGATGTCATTTGTGGGAGAGACAACGACCAATGCGCTGACGCTGGAGATCAATCCGGAGTATCCTCAATCGCAATATCCGGTCCGCTCAGTGATTCGCGAGTATCCCGAGCCTGTCCGCTACCTTCGAGTCGTCCCGGAGCAATGCGAAAAGATCTGGACCATTGACGGCTGGCCTGTGGCGATGACGAAAAGCGTCGGCCGCGGCTCGGTGCTCGTGACCACAATTTCAGCTAAGGTATTCCTTGACCCGGCAAACAACGAGAATTTATCTCAGCCCTTCCATGCGTTGATTCCTTCCTGTCGCCGGATGCAGGAAGTCATGTTTACGAAACGGCCA
>CAMAXD010000242.1 GCA_945861975.1 Candidatus Kuenenia stuttgartensis
TGCCGCGGACAAAGACGCCGTGGTTAAGGCTGCCAGAGCCAGAGCCACCTGTGCCGGAAACGGTCACCGTACCTCCTCCGGAGGTGATCGTCGAATTACCTGCGGCGTTGTTCGGATTGAAGGCGTAAACGCCATAGTTATTGTCGCCAGAGCCAGAGCCACCCGTGCCGGAGACGGTCACGGTACCGGTTCCTCCTGCCGTGATTCTGCCTGACAGAACCAAGTAAACACCGTGGTTATTGCCGCCAGAGCCAGAACCGCCCTGGCCGGTGACGCTGACGTTGCCCGTTGCGGACACTACCGCTGCGGATTGCACCGTCACGCCATCGGTGTTTAGCACAGCAAGGCCTTGTCCGAGGAGCGTCGTGCCGCCGGTGCCCCCGGTGAGGTTCGCGTTGACAATGATGCTCTGCGGAGCGGTCACGCTGATGCTTGCAGCACCGGTCGCGGTCACGCCAACGTTGAACGTGTTCGTTTCCACACCGCTGCTGGCCAGCCCGCCGGACAGTGAATAGACAGCCGTGCCTGCGAAGACAATCGACTGACCATCACTGTTGTTGACGTTGGTGATCATGATTTTAGTGACGTCGGCCGTCGAGAAAGATGATCCTCCCGTTCCGGTAATCGCTTGGTTGCTGGTCAGCGAAATGTTGGTGCCGTCGTTGGTGAGTATCGCCGCTTCGTTGGCAGAATTTACATCGACCGTGAGGATGCCCCCGTTGAACGTCGTGGCCGCCAGTAATAGACGAACATCGAGCAACTCCACACTGTGCGTCCGCGTTCTCGTCCGCGATTTCTTCCGCGACATATTCCGCTCAGCCACGGCGGAACGGACAGCGCGATTCAGTAGCTCACGAACCCAGTTGCTGAACTGCCGCGAGGTTGTCAGTTCCAGAGTTTCAGTGGTCGTTGTCATGGAAATTCTTTGTTCGTTTTGGGGCGTGTTGTATTTGTGTTGAGTAACGATGTGAGTTGCTGCGTGAAATGAGTGGCCTGTCGACGAGTGAAACGGCAGTGGTCAGAGTTGTTTCCTGCATCAGCAGCAACGCCAATCCATCGGACCTGCCTGACTCACAGCACGGCTGTAATCAACTTCAAATGACTTCCGCAGCTAGAACGATTTCCACAGTTCATGCTGCACAGCAACCACACAACACTCCGCAGGTCGCAGCTAAGACCACGGATCGTGTCCCGGGGAAAACACGCATCTCTTGTGCTCGATGACTGGCAAACGTTCGGACTGCTTTAAGCAAATTCTGTGGTTCATTGATAAATACTGTCCAAGAGTTTTTAATGAACAATGTTGTATTCTGAATAACTTCTCGACTTCGGAAACAACAACGCCAGAAGGAACTGAAGAAAGCGACAGTAAAAAGGACAGTGACGCGGTGCGTGTTACATGCCCTTAGTCTTGTTGGTCTTTGCGGCAGAATGGCTTTGGGGGTTGAAATGCCTTGCCAGCCACCGACATTGACGCAGCCTCTGTAGTGCGATGGCGGCTGCTTGACGAGACCTAACTGGACAGCGCCCTGTTTGAAGAGTCGGATTCACCGAAGTTGCCTTTTGATTAATGTTTGCCGCGTGAACGCAGTCCCTTCTCCCCCTCTGGGGGAGAAGGTGGCCGATAGGCCGGCTGAGGGGGCTTTTGTTGAAGGCAGCGTGCTAAAACGGCCCCTTACCCCGGCACTCGCACGACTTCTTCATGGACTCCGGCGGAGGCTGCAAAGTGCCCCCTTTCGGTCCTTGGGAAACAATCTCTGATCCAGAGACGCACTGTGTGCCACAGGTTGCATGACATCGCTGTTGACCGATGGCTTCAATCGATGGGCCATTGTTTCGCAACCGAGTCAGGCGGCAAATTGGATTGCCGTTGTTTGTGAATGCGGGATGGAGTCTCAGTCATGAAGGCCAACGGAGACTTGGCATTTCTTACATTCTTTGAGGAGCTACCGGACCCTCGGCTCGATCGTGGGCAGAATCATTTGCTGATCGACATGGTGGCACTCGCGTTGTGCGGCACAATCTGCGAGGCGGAGACATGGGCCGATATTGAACGGTTCTCTCTGGCTCATCGATGGAACAGAGCAAACGGAAGTTTCCCACTTCATCAGCCGCCTCGCAGCGAAAGTCCGCCAGCACATGCAGCACCTTCGCAATCACTGGAGCGTGGAGAATTCTTTGCACCACACGCTGGACGTCACTTTCGCCGAAGACGCCAGCCGAATTCGTAAGCGAAATGGTCCCGAAATTATTTCCGCATTTCGTCGACTCAGTCTGTCCATTCTGAAGTCCAACACCACCATCAAAGACAACGTCCGCGGCAAACCTCTGAACGCTGGATGGAATTTGAACAACCTTAAGAAGATTTTGTCAGCCTTTCAGGCCACTTGAACGTGCGATTGCCCTTGGGGACGTCAGAAGTCGAATTGATCAATGTTATCCTTCGTAAATACCATGATGTCACCGAGCATCACGTTGTCGCCAACGATGGACTTCTCGCCAAGTCGTCCGGCCTTGATCGTGGTTGTGCCATCCTTGATTTCCCGTGTCGCCAGTGCCTTCGCGACGTGAATTGTCAGATAGCCCAGATCAACGGTATTCCACAGGACGACCGATCGGACAGTCCCGGTATGAACGAACTTTTTCATGTCGTTTGGCGTAGAAAGACCTGTGACCAGCACTTGCCCGCTCTTGCCACTTTGCTCAACGGCCTCAGCGGCTCCAGGAAACGAAACAGTGCTGATTCCGAAGATTCCTTTGAGATCAGGGTATTTGCTGATCACATCCCGTCCGTCTGCCAGAGCATTGCTGGCGTTTTCTCCGGGATATTTGATCGTTGCCAGTTTCAATTTTGATCTGGCCAGCGCGGGCTTCATCGTCTCGATCCACGCATTCTGATTAGCGGATGTTGCGTCGGCACTGATGATGACCACATCGCCTTCCGTTGCCGGGCCAAGGTCTTTCAGCATCGCGTTCACAAGCCCTTCACCAATAGACTGAGCCGATGCCTGATTCACAAAAAAAGATCGGGATTCGTTTGTCCCGTCTGCGTCCCAGGTAATCACTGCGATTCCGGCCGCTCGAGCTTCCTTCATGGCACCAGCGACGACGTCCGGGGCGTTTGGCGCAACGCAGATGACATCGACACCGTCGATCGTCCACTGCTCGATCATCTCCGCCTGCTTGCGAGGATCACCGTCGGTTGGGCCATCATAGATCAGTTCGATTCCCAGTTCGTTAGCCGCCTCCTCAGCTCCCTTGTAGCAGGAACTGAAATAACTGATTCCTTTAATCTTCGGCAACAGGGCGACGCGAATTTTCCTGCTGCCTGCAGGGGCTTTTGAATTCTCCCCGGAAGTTTCCGCCGTTCGCGATGGTGAATTATTCGTACAGCCGGGAACTGCAAGGGCAATCGCCAAAGATGCCAGACAGAAGCAGACAAATCGATTCATATTTCGAAACCGGGTTGCAAGAGGTGGTGAAAGAGTTTGCGAAATGTGACTGAGTTAAATAGACATGTGTTTGTCCATGTTATCTTTAACGACGCAAGGTGGAGTCAAGTCGGCCAGCCCGCGGGAAATCTAACTTCGTCGCTTTCGCGAGACCAATTGGCAGGCCAAAACCGCAACGATCAGCAGGCATCCGATGACAATTGATCGTAGTTCGTCGGAGCCCCAATAGCGACTGACCAGCAACCTGGTTTCGTGTATCAGAAGCAATCCCAGCATTGTCCCCGGAATAGTGCCGCGGCCACCGTAGATACTGGTTCCGCCGAGTACCACCGCCGTAATGACATCCAGTTCGAAGCCCTTGCCGACATCGGCCTGTGCAGTATCAAATCGTGCCACATAAATAAGTGACGCCAATCCCGCGAGTAAGCCGGACGTGGTATAAAGCCAAAAGCGAATCCTGTTGACGGAGATGCCGGAGAACTTCGCCGCACGCTCGTTGTGGCCAATCGCATACAGAAAACGACCATAAGGCGTTTTTGACAGAAAGACGGCAAACCCTGTTGCCATCAAGACAAAAATAGCGCCCGGCAACGGCACTCCAAGCCACGAACCTCGCGCCAGATCAGAGAAGGCATCGCCAAATCGTGAATACGAATGTCCCTGACTCCAGCCTTCGGCAATGCCTCGATAGGCTGCGAATGTTGCCAGAGTCACGATCAGCGGATGCAGTCGCAGCCGGGACACCAGCGCACCATTTACTGCGCCGCAACAAAGGCCTGTCGCCAGACAAGCCAGGCTTGCAGCCATCAGACTGCCGGAAGAACTATGCACGCCCCCGAACACCACAGCACTGAGTCCCATTGTGGAACCCACCGACAGGTCAATGCCGCCAGTAATGATGATCAGCGTCATGCCGAGCGCCAAAATGGCAAATTCCCACAATTGTCGCGACAGCAACAACTGGCTTTGAAGTTTTAGAAAACCGGGAACCAGCCAGCCGGCAAACTGGAGGACAATTACCAGCAACACGGCGATCACAGTTTCATGCCACCATGCATAAGAACGTCCACCTCCTGTATCAGGCATTGAATTCACGCCGCGTGCACCTTTCCGGAATGACGTTGTCGCCACGAAAACAGGGAATCGCTCACGACCGCAAGCAGAATGAACATTCCCTGAATCGCGCGAGTCCACTTTTCGCCAGCTTCACCGATGTCCATGAATGTCAGAGCCGGACGAATCATTGTCATCAGCACGACAGCCAGCAGCACGCCGATCAGTCGACCCTGACCACCGGAAATCGCCACGCCGCCCACCACGACGCACGTCACCACGAGGAGTTCAAATTCAGAACCAATGCCGGATTCAATCTTTGGCAGCCGAGGGACATCGACGATCGTGGCCAGCGCTGTCAGAAACCCTGTGTACCCGAACGCAAACAGTTTCAACCTGACTTCGCTGAGTCCTGCCATCCTTGCGGATTCCGCACTGCTGCCCAGCGCGTACAGTCGGCGTCCGAGTGGAATGTGATGAATCAGAACACTGGTGAGTCCAATCACGCCAGCGGCGGCCAGAATGCTGATCGGAACACCCAGAAATCCCTGCTTCGCAACCTGTGTCAATCCCTCCGGGAGACGGTCGATGTTTTTGCCTCCCATCATCAGCGTTGTCAGCCCGCGCAGCGCGGTGAGCAGGCCAAGCGTGACGATAATTGAAGGGACTCTTCCCATAGACACCAGACTTCCTGTGAAGACACCGATCAGGGTGCCGAGTCCCAGTGTGACCGGAATCCCGATCCAGCACGAAATGTCGAATTCCTGTTCAGAGAGCATTCGCCCCATCACGGCGGCCAGCAATGCCATCAACGAGCCGACCGAGATGTCAATTTCTCCCGTGACAACAACCAGCATGACACCACACGCAACAATCGCTGTGGGCGCACAGCGGACAAGAATGTCGCGCCACACGTCCACGGAAAAAAAGCGGACATCGTGAATTCCGACAACGACGCTGGTCAGCGAGATCAACAACAGAAGCCCCGCTTCACGTTGTCGAATCAGTCTGAAAAATCGTGTTGAGAAACAGACGGGACGGCTGTCATGATCGACGGTCAGTGTTTGCGAGTTGCTCACCGCGGGGCCTCCGGCAACCGGGATTCGGCAGCATCCGGCAGCGCCAACGCCAGCACAGCTTCCTGCGTCGCCGTCGCACCCTGCAGTTCGCCAACAATGCGACCCGAACGCACGACCAGCAGGCGATCACAAAGTGAAAGCAATTCCGGAAGGTCGGATGAGATGACGAGGGTCGCCAGCCCTTTTGCCGCGAGTTTTCGAATCAGCTGATGGACCTGCGACTTGGCCCCCACGTCAACGCCGCGAGTTGGCTCATCCAGAATCAGCACTTTGGGATTTCGAGCCAGCCATTTCCCCAGAACCAGCTTTTGCTGATTCCCCCCGGACAGTGTTGCCGCTGCGATTCCCGGATTCGCCGCTTTCACGCTCAGATCGCTCATCTGAGTTTCTGTGAGTTCCCTCTCGGCTTGCCGGCGAACAATGCCCCAGCGAGTCAACGAGCGCAGCATTGCAAGACTGATGTTCTCACCCACGGACATCGGAAGGATCAGTCCTTCGTGCTGTCGGTCCTCCGGGACCATCCCGATCCCGGATGTCATCGCATCCTGCACCGAGCCGCCTTTCAACGGTCGCCCGGCAACTCGAATTTCACCCTCATCAAACTCATCGATCCCAAAGATCGCTCGCGCAATTTCTGACCGCCCGGCACCGACGAGGCCGGCAAGTCCCAGGATCTCTCCCTCCCGCACCTGGAAAGAAATGTCGCTGAACACACCCCGCCTGGTTAACTGTTTCACATCGAGAATCACAGGCGAGTTGTCAGCCGTGCCGGCAGGAGAACGTTGTGACTCTTCAACGCTGCGTCCCACCATGTGGCGGATCAACTGGTGACGATCGACGGCGGTAATTCGATGAGTCGAAACCTTGCGTCCATCGCGGAGTACGGTCACTCGATCCGCGATCTGAAAGATCTCATCCAGGCGGTGACTGACATAAAGCACAGTCACTCCGGAGGCTCGAAGCTGCCGCACAATGCGCAGCAACGTTTGAGTTTCACGGTTCGACAACGAGGCTGTCGGTTCATCCATGATCAACAGACGACAATCCCATGACAGCGCGCGAGCAAGGGCAACCATCTGACGCTGGGCCAGTGGAAGGTCTCCTGCCGGCGCGCTCAGGTTAACCGAAACGCCAAGTTTCTGCAGCAGCCTCTCCGTCTGCGATTTCATCGCCGCATGATTCAGGAACAGACCGCCGCAGCGTGTTATCTCTCGTCCGACAAAAAGATTCTCAACCGCGTTCAGATGCGGGAATGCGGTGGATTCCTGATACATCACTGCGATGCCGGCTGCTTCCGAGGCGTGCACATCACCAATGTTCAGAGACCTGCCGTTCACCGTGATGTGGCCAACGTCAGGTTGCACAATTCCCGAAAGGATCTTAATCAGTGTCGATTTTCCTGCTCCGTTTTCCCCACAGACGGCATGGATTTCTGCCGGCGTTAGATCCAGACTCACGTCGCTCAATGCGTGCACGCCATCATACGATTTGCTCACGCCGCGGATCTGAATCAATGCCGGAGCAGCATTCATTTCGCCGATTCCAACCCGGCAGCGGTATTGTCGCGAGCTGAACCCAGAGAGGAATTTCGAAGGCTCAGCACGTCCCGTTCGTAGTGCCGCAGGTCTTCGATCCAGGCCGGTCCGGCGGGAACACCTGAATTCAGACAGTACCAGTCCCAAACGGCACCAAACGGCAGCGTCTTGATTTCCTCCAGCATCGCCAGACGCGCCGTAAAGTCGCCGTCGCGTTCGAAGCGGCGCAGCACTGAGACAGGTTCCAGCAGCGCGATCAGCAAAGCCTTCAGCAGGCAACGAGTCCCGATGACCCAGGCGGCGATCCGATTGATACTGGCGTCAAAAAAATCAAGTCCCACGCTGACTCGATCAAGAAAGTCACCTCGTACCAGTTCCTGTGCAATGGACTGCAGATCGTCCGTGAGGATGACGACGTGATCACTGTCCCAGCGAACACCTCGACTGACATGCAGCAGCAGCCGGGGAACGTAGGCCAGCACAGATGAAATCTTGTCGGCAATAGTCTCCGTCGGATGAAAGTGGCCCGCATCGAGGCACAAGGCCTTCTGCCGGGTAATTGCGTAACCCAGATAGAACTCATGCGATCCCACGACATAGCTTTCGGAACCAAGTCCGAACAGCTTGCATTCGACGGCATCGACAATATGTGCCGCCGGCAGAGACTCCGCGAAAATCAGGTCCAGTGATTCCGCCAGGAGGGCTCGCGGACCTTTTCGATCGACGGGACTGTCTTTCATGCCATCCGGAATCCAGATGTTGTTGACGCACGGCGTTCCCTGCGCCGCTCCCATGGCGGCTGCGATGCGGCGGCAGGCTATGCCATGTTCAATCCAGAACTGGCGAATACCGCGATCGGTATGAGCCAGTGTAAATCCGTCAGCGGCCTTCTCATGCGCAAAATAAGTCGGATTGAAATCCAGTCCCAGTTTCCGGTCGTGAGCCCATTGGATCCAGTTTTCAAAGTGCGATGGAGTGAGTTCGTTGCGTTCTATGCGGCAACCGTTTGTTTCCGCATAGCTTGCATGCAGGTTCAATCGATGGGTGCCAGGAATGAGTGAAAGCGCAAACTGAATATCGGCCCGTAGTTCATCGGCTGAACGCGCCTTGCCGGGATATCGCCCTGTAACCGCGAGTCCTCCGCCGATCTCACAGCCGGAATTTTCAAAGCCGCTGACATCATCCCCCTGCCAACAATGGAGCGATACGGGAATTGCTGCGATCTTCTTCAACGCACTGTCAACATCAACGCCTGCAGAACTGTAACGCGCCTTTGCCAGTTGAAACGCCGTTTCGATTGATGTACTGGAGGAAGACATATCGGGGTTCGATGCAGTTGAATCACTTGTCATGAGCCATGGCAGAACGGCTCGAACATCGTAGTATGCCGATCTCTACCCAAAAATGCCAGTAACCGTTCACAGACTAGTGCTCTGTCAAGGCTCAATTTTCGGGTACGACCGACTTCCAGTCCGTCGACAAAGGTTACCGCCGACGGACTGGAAGTCCGTCGTACAAAGGTTACCGCCGACGGACTGGAAGTCCGTCTTACAAAGGTTACCGCCGACGGACTGGAAGTCCGTCGTACAAAGACAATTCAACCCCAACTTTAAAGGTTGACAGAGCAGTAGCTGTGTTTCGATAACCCCTTCATCTGCGGCCCCGAATGCCATTTCATTCAGCGTGAAATGATTCCAGCGAGCGGCGTCATCCCTCCGGTACGTCGTT
>CAMAXD010000243.1 GCA_945861975.1 Candidatus Kuenenia stuttgartensis
AACGAGGTGTTGATGCGAGCCACCGTTTCGCCATACCAGCGTTTGCTTAACGCAGCACCGCCGCAGCCAGACTCGTTGGCGATGATCATCGCAAAACGAGGATCAGTGGCTCCGGCCCACAACGAGGTCTTGCCCAATCTTGAATGTCCAAACACAGCAACGGACTTCGCGTCGATTTTGGAATCTGATTCCAGGACGTCCAAAGCACGGCTCAAGCCCCACGCCCAGGCACTGATTGAACCTCCGGCATCACCGGCACGCGGAGCATCGCCTTTCTCAAAGAGCGAATGAATTCCATTCTTGAAGCCATCGTCAAAATCCGGATCGACATCGCCGTAGTAAATCGTGACCAGACCGTATCCACTTTTCACAATCTTCTCTACGGCCCAGCGGCTGGCTTCGGATCCGCGAGCAGCATCGGTCGATTTGTTGTTGTCGATCCCGTAGTCCTTGTTGTTGCGAACCCACGCCTCCGTAATATGCAGCGCGGGATCTTTCTCTACGGAATGATTCCCGTTGAAGTTGTAACCCAAAAACGCAGGCACAGGCCCTTTGGCCTTCGCTGGCGTGTAAATCAACAGATCCATTTGTGGACCGTTATCATCCGCCGAGAAGTAGACCGTCACCTCACGCCGCAACGCCGCGCCGCCGATCGCCTTTGGATTTTCTGAACGAACCTTCGTTCGCAGCTTCACTTCTCCCTGCGGCAGTTTTCCGAAGACGTGTTCCTCAAACATTCGCAGCAGCTCCGGACGACGCTTGCTGGTCCACAGTTCTGGAGTATCAATCTTTGTGCCATCTTCAGCCTTCAGAACATCGGGCAAGGTATAGGCCGGAACCCTGGATTCGTCGTAGTTGTACTCTTCAGCGGCTGACTCGGCTGTGTTCATCGATAGAAATCCGACAAGGAATAACAGAGCCTCGATCAAACGCGGAGCGAGAAACTGTTGCCGCGATTCAGAGTGCAACAGGGAAGAATGCAACATGATCTGGAACTCCGAATGGTGGAAGCGGAATATTGTTCAAGCTGTCGGCCGTGTGCCGGCCGCGGTAGAGAAACGGGATTTTTGGGCGGCGAGTCTTCGACGCAAAACATGCGGCATCGACGCATGCGACATCGACACATGCGACAGGACGTTATTTCTTTCCCGCCACCTGCTTTTCACGAATCAGCGGTGCCAGAAATCTGGCCGTTTCATCGCCGATGACATGATAACCAGCAAGGTTAGGATGTCGATCTCCGAACCAGCCAGGCAGATGTCCGAAATGAGCATCCAGCCGATTGTCCAGAACCTCAACGGTTGGCGTGGCTCCGGGCACGATAAACGACTTTACGAACTCACGCCTGTTCTCGGGAATCTTCTCGAGCGGGAAACGGCGATAGTTTAGCATGTCCGGACCTCGCTTCAGCTCTTCAGCATAGCGCGGGTAGATGTCGAACAGCGTTAGCCCCTCTGCCTTAGCAACTTGTTCGTTCAGCTTGTTGAGTCGCAGACACATCTCTTCGCTGCCGTAAGGAATCACCGTCATGACGATGATCGTGGCCTGCGGATGGTCAATCTTGATCCGCCCAATCAGTTCGTGATAGTCCTTCGGAAAGCTCTCTTCAAGATTCTCGCGATAAGCGTTGTCGTTCAGACCGTATCGAATCAGGACATAATCGATGCCCGGTAACTTCGACGCTTCCTTTTCGTAGCGTCCGGAGTCCAACAATCGCCGGATGTACTCGCCACTTAATCCCAGATTGATCACATTTGTTGGAGGCAAATCTTTTTCTTCCGCCAGCAGAAGACGAACCACATCCTCCAGATGCGGACCTTCGGGCACATGACGGCGAGGAACGCTGCCTTCCGTCGTGCTGTCTCCGAGAAGCAAAATTTGCAGCTTGCCTTCGTGCTCCGCTTCAACTGATGATCCGTTGATAATCAGCAACAATATTGTGGCGAGGACGATCCTCAAGACGGGCAATCGCATACAAGTAGCTCCAATCGCGAGGCAGGAACGCGGCAGAGTCAGACGAATACCGACTCAGGAAGAACCGGACTCTAACATCCATACTACGAACCGTGCAGTGTCCCTGAGACCGACATCGACGGTTCAGAGAGAATCAGATTTTGCCGAAAAAAACCCGCAGGCAGACCTCGTGTGCTCGGTGTGGAATGGGCAATTTAAACGAATCCGGCACAGAGACAGCCGGTTTTCATCAAAGAGCCGTCGACATAGCGGGCTCCACAATTCGCTTTCTTCTCATGTTGAAAATCCTGATCGACCGACAGAGGAGAACAACGGCTTAGTCTGTTAGAGTGCGGGTGTGGTGGGTCAGCCAGTGTTCTGCCGGAGTGGATTCGGCCGCAGGCGGCTGATTTTCCGCAACCACTATTGGAACCTTGCGATGACAACGCCAGACGAAAAACCATCGTCCGCAGTGTACGTCGGCAGCTTTGACCCGATGACTCTGGGCCATCTGGATATCATTCGTCGAGCAGCCAGACTCTTTGAACACGTTACGGTGGGGATCGGGATCAACCCTGACAAAAACACCCTGTTCTCTCCGGCGCAGCGGCTGGAGATGTGCCAGGCTTCCGTGCGTGACCTCGGTAACGTCGATGTACGTACTTTCGATGGCCTTGCGGTAGAATTCGTCAAACTGTGTGGCAGCCGAATTCTGCTCCGCGGCGTTCGCACACTGACGGATATCGAGGCGGAGTTTACGATGACTCTGACCAATCGCGTACTCGATCAGGAGATCGAATCTGTTTTCCTGATGTCTGCCGAACGTTATGCTCATATCTCCAGTTCACTGATCAAACAAATTGCTCAAATGGCAAAGACGGACGTTCGATCTCGCCTGAAGGATTTCGTCCCCATGGCTGTCATCGAACCTTTGATCGCTCTCGTGCATAAACGATCTTCGTAAACCTGCGGAACCTGAACTCGTTCGCAGATCGTTTCACAATTTGAATTATCACCCCAAGGCTCTAGTCGAGTACTTCCGAATATGGTCAAAACTGCTTCTACGATGCTAAGCCTCGGAACACTGGCTCCGGACTTTTCTCTTCCCAACGTAGACGGAGCTCTGGTTGCCAGGTCACAGTTAGCAGGCAAGCCACTGCTGGTCATCTTCATGTGTAACCATTGTCCGTTCGTCGTTCACATTCGTTCGGCACTGCAAAAGTTTGCGGCCGAATATCAGAGCAAAGGGCTGGCGATTGTGGGCATCAGCAGCAACGATGCCGGAGCCTATCCTCAGGATGGTCCCGACAAGATGAAAGAAGAAGCGATCACCGCCGGTTACACCTTCCCCTATCTGTTTGATGCGACACAGGAAGTCGCGATTGCTTACAAGGCTGCCTGTACTCCGGACTTGTTCCTCTTCGATGCCGATCATTCCCTCGTGTATCGCGGACAGTTTGATTCCAGCAGGCCCGGCAATGGACATCCCGTGACCGGCGCCGATCTTAGAGTTGCTTGTGACGCTGTTCTTGGTGGCCAGCCTGTCGCCACGGAGCAACGTCCCAGTATCGGATGTAACATCAAGTGGCGAGCTGGACACGAACCAGAGTACTTCACGGGGATTTCTGCCACCTGAAATTCCGTTGCGTTGTTCGCGTCGAGAGTTGCTGGGGTTGTTTCGTTTGAGTCAGTCTGAAAGTGAGTTACCAAAATGGCATCCGAGATGTCTGTCGCTCTGAGCAATCTCCATCGTCTGTTGCAGCAGCTGGCCGAAGCTGAAGCCGCTCTGGCTGATGGTCCCCGTGCTGTTGCTCTGGCTGAAAAACAGGTCGCTCAGGCCGAACAGGCCATTGAGGAACAAAAGCAGACGATCAAGGCAAATCGAAAAGCGGCTGATGATCTTAATCTGAAACTCAAGACCAAAGAAGCAGAACTCGCCAAGGTCACAGGACAACTTAACAGCGCCTCATCCAACAAAGAGTACGACATCTTCAAGGGCCAGATCGAAACCGCAAAAAAAGATCGTGGAGAGATCGAAGAGACCGCACTTGGCGCTATGGAAGAGATCGATGCCGCACAGGCAAAACTGAAACAACTCGAAATCGAACTGCAGGTTCGAAAGAAAACAGCCCAGACGGCAAAGGCAGATTTTGAAGCCTCTAAGCCGGAAGTTGATGCACAAGTTGGCCTGGTACAGTCGCAAATCGCCGCAGCGGAAAAAGTCATTCCCGGCGAAGGCAAAGCCGCCTGGGATCGGCTGCGTAAAGCTCACGGAGCCAGCGCGCTGGCGGTTATGGAAGACGGTTTCTGTGAAGCCTGCAGTACCAAAGTCACCAATCAGGACATGGTACGACTTCGCATGAGTGACTTCATGGGATGCCGCGGCTGCGGACGGATACTTTATTTCACTGAGTAGCCAGTGCTGTAGGCTGGCTGGGGTCCACAACGTGATTATCTCCGTGAAGTCCTGTCAACCGCCGTCACACGGTCCACGAAGTTCAACAGCAATGGAAACGCTGGATGCACCATCTGACCGTGGTCGTATCCTCCCAACTCGTGAAGCGTAACATCCGGATGTTTCAACTGCTTCAGCATGCGCCACGTGTAGGCGTTTTCCTCATAGCGTCCGAGAAGTTCCTGTTCCCGATCGCCGGTGACGAGCAGTAAGGGAGAACTGTCACTTCGAATATGGTTTAACGGCGCATAGCCGTCAATGACCGGTCGAGTATCTTCTATCCCATTCTCTTTCCGAATCGTGAAATGCGTGATCATCTGACCGCTGATCGGAGCGACTCCGGCCAGTGAGTCGGCATCGACACCAAATGCCTGCAGATACTTTTTGTCGAAGGACGTCATCGCAGCCAGATAACCGCCTGCCGAGTGCCCACTGATAACAATTCTGTCGGCGGTTCCACCATATTCTTCAATATGCTTGACTGTCCAGGCAATAGCCGCCGCCGCATCTTCGATATAGGCGGGAGCACTGACGTCCGGATGCAGGCGGTAGCTGGCAGCAACGACGCCGATTCCACTGCGCTCCAGTTCCCATGGAATCGAACGCTGACCACTAGTCAATCCACCGCCATGGAACCAGACAATGGTTGCAAATCGATTCTCGCCAGCCGGGCAACTGATATCCAGCCGACACTTTTCCTGCATGACCGACGTCGGAGTCTCTACGTCTGTCCGATAAAAGATATTCTGAACACGCACCCGGGCGTCATCCGCTGAAAGCGGCGTACCGGTCAGGCCAGCCACGAGAGACAAGACCAAATTGATCAAGAACGGTCGAACCATCTCAGGACTCCCGGCAGGCATCACTTTAGACGGAATCAGGCTTCGATGTTTGGGCACGGATTACGGCACCGCTGGCAATGTGCGGCACTCACGCCCCGGAACAAATGAACTCGCGACTCATCAGACTCCCGGGATGCTTCCATGCACCAGCACACTTTCTTCCACCTGCGCTTCTCTGTCGGAAGCTGTAACCCATTGCAGGCACGCATGCCCTGCAGACATATGGTCGCTGATTTCTTCCATGCAAATCCCTGCCGCCAGCAGAATAATGTGGTCGCCTTCACGCGGTGGCTGAAGCCCATTGGCTTCAAGCACCTGCGACAGGCGCGACAGAATCGTCGGAACAGAAGATGAGATCGTATTGCCGTATGTCTTTAAATTGTTCAGATATTCGAATTCCGGGTACTCGACCCTGGCCGCAGCAACCAGCGCCTTGAGCAACTTCCCGCTGGGCTGATGCGGTACCACGATGACTCGCTGCCCTGGGAGAACTTCGATCGAAGATGCCGCTGTCCGCAATCCTGCCAGCATCAATTCGATGCCATTCAGAAACACGGGCTCTGCATTCATTCGCATGACAGTCCGGTGAATGGGCTGCCCACGAAAACAAAAACCATCCGTTGTGTCTCGACGAAACAACGGATCGGGATTCGGCCGCAGATGATCCGGGACCGGAAAATCTTCAGAACGAACCGTTGAGACAGGAATTCCTTTGCCACGCTCCAGAACCATAGCAGTCGCCCCGGCAGCAACAATGCCACAGAACAAACGGTCCGACGAATCATGCCATGTTTCAGGAGTTTCAATATTCAGGAGTGCAATGCGTGAAACGCCTTCGTCCCCTGACAAATGCAGGACCGCTTCATGCAGCAATTTCAGAAAACCGCTACATCCAAAATTAAACGCGAGCAGTTTACCTGCGGAAATCCCGTGCCTCTCAGATAACTCCTCGGCGAGAAGTTCACACGCCATTGGATCCGTGTTTGAATGACACAGCATGATCACCGGAAATTCACGCAGAAGAATTCCGGACTCCTGCTCCAGGCGTCGCCCCAGTGCTACTCCGATCTCAGCAGCCGTCACTCCGGGGCGAAGAATGCGACGAACAGAGATTCCTGTAGACCGACTGACATTCTCAGGACTTGCGAATCCCGCAGCACCGCCAAGACGCGAAAATTCGACGATCCGGGTGTTGTCAAGAAAATCATAAAGATCGTCCCGATCGTATACGTCCACGATGCTGGACAAACCCAGCATCGATTCTGTTTCTGAAAAGCATTGTTCCACAAAATGCTCCGAAGAGACCATCAGACCCGTTAACAAATACGCATGCAGGTATTGACACGATACCTGAAATACACAGACCCCAACGACTCACACTTGAATTTCGTAACCCTTACGCTGTTCACGTGCCTGCCAAAGTGCGGCCTGCGGATCGCCAACGATCTGTTCTTTGTCCGGATCCCAATTCAACGTTTTGTTCAGACGAATTGCAATATTCGCAAGGTGACAGACGGTCATCGCGCGATGATGACTATGGACATCACTAATCGGCTGAGCCCTGTCGACAATACACTCGAAGAAATTCTTCATGTGGTCGCCGGGTTGCTTACCTTTATACAAAGCCTTCAGCGTCTCTTCCTGCAGAGGCTTTTCCTTCATGCCGTCGACAGCAGCACCAGTGAGTTTGCCCCGATTCACAAAAATCCGGCCTTCTGTCCCTTCGAGCATCAGTCCGTTGTCAAATCCAAGGTCATCCGCTCGATCGCGAATATGCAGCACAGCGTCATTGGCAAATGTCGCAGTCACATGAAACTCAGTCGCAGTGTTGTACTGACTGGGATCCGTGGGCATGCCATTCTCGAACGGTACCGGATGCTTTGCCATCACCGGCTCAACTTTGACAGGGCCCGTGTTCTCCAGGTTAAATGCCCAAGCAGCGATATCCACGTGGTGAGCACCCCAGTCGGTCATCTTGCCACCCGAGTATTCATACCACCAGCGGAATTCATAGTGACATCGAGAGTTTCCATAGCGGCTATCGGTTTTCTTAAAGCGATAGTCCGTCATTGGAGCCTGACCGAGCCACAAATCCCAATTGAGCCCTTTAGGAATCTCCGCCAGATCGATCGGGCCACTGCTCGGTGCTCCACCAATCGCGACGGTGACTGTCTTCAATTCCCCGATTCGCCCTTCACGAATCAGTGCAACCGCATGCAGGAATCTCAAATCCATCTCACTGCGTTGTTGCGTTCCAACCTGAAAGACTCGCCCTGTTTCTTCCAGAACTTTGCGGATCTGCTTGCCCTCGTCGATCGTCAGTGTCAGCGGCTTCTCGCAGTAGACATCCTTTCCCGCCTTCATTGCCTCGATCGCGATTTTTGCATGCCAATGATCTGGAGTGACGATCGTTACGACATCAATATCCGTCCGATCAAGCACACGTCGATAGTCTTCATACATGTCGACTGATCGCGCAACTCCGGGCTTGCTCTGAAGTTCAAGAACCTTCGCCTTACCCGCTTCGACATGAGCCACATCAGCATCGCACACGGCAGCGCAGTCGGAAAATTTCATGGCATTGGGACCAACCGCATTCCAACGGTCGCCCGTTCCGATACATCCTAAAACGGGACGTTCATTAGGACTCCGAAACGGCGAGGCAAGGGACTCTGGGGAAAACCAATAAGGCAAGGAGGCCGAAGCGACTCCGGCAAGACTGGCAGCCTTCAGAAACTGGCGACGATTGGTGGATGACATGAAAAAAGTGCTCCGGTCATCGTGTAAGAAACTAGATGGGAATACTCTAAACTCGCTTCACTGCCTACCCAAACCATGCCAACGAGTTTGCGAGGCGTCACGGAGTCCTTCCGCAAAAGCACTTCCTTGGACCCGATCCGTAAATCCGATCCCCGTGAGCGCAGGAAAAATACCCGGGAAAAACACGTTTTAGAGGGAGGATAGTCTACGCAGGGACCAAGGCGACTTCCAAACGTTAAGAGGTTTTCACACCAATGAATGCCCAAAGTACCACCAAAGCAACGATCAGGAAGGATGAGATTCCTTTTGCAGACAAAATCCAGACCTTGCAGGCCGTGGCCTCTAAAAATCTAAAGCAGAAACGAAAACAGCACTGTCGGCTCACGCAGACAATGCTGTTTTCAAGGATTCGCTCGCCAAAAAAAGGATTCAGGAGAACAGACTGATCATCTCCATATGAAAATCGCGAGCATTGTCCGGACCCCCCGGACATAGGATAGAAACCGCCCGAATTGCCTAAAAAAGGCCAGCCGAGCGAAAGAACCCCGATAGGAAACGAGTGAAATTGCAAAAAGGTCAACCAGCATGACCCGTGGGAGTTGCTAAACGATGGGCAATCGCTGTACAGCAATTGCCATTCCACCGCCAGCCTTTTTAGCCAAGACGGCCTCCGCTACTGTTCATAAGACCAACTTCGAGATGGATATTAACCGCCTTTCTGATGATGCCAAGTGAAGAATGAGGAATCCGCAGCATCCTGACAGGCTCCCAACTGTGTCACG
>CAMAXD010000244.1 GCA_945861975.1 Candidatus Kuenenia stuttgartensis
TAAGCACGTTCACAACTTCGAAATCGCTTCATCAAGATTCAGCAGAACGCTCATCGCTGCCGACCATGCGGCCAGTTCGACTGGTGGCAAAGTGACATCACGCGGCGAAGCGCCGATGGTGAGATATTCTTCGGCCGCAGCAGGTTCCTCCGTAAATGATTTGGTCGCCTCGTCGAGAATCTCCTTGATGGTTGCTCGTTCAGCCTGATCCGGTTGGCGGCTCAGCACCAGTCGAAACGCAAGATCGATTCGCGCATCGACATCGCTTGTCGCAGTGAGACATTGCTCCGCCAGCTTGCGTGACGCCTCAACGAATGTGGGATCATTCAGCAGCACGAGTGCCTGCAAAGGCGTGTTCGTGCGTGCTCGTCGAACCAGACAAAATTCGCGGTCCGGAGCATCGAAGGTCGCCATGCCAGGAGGCGGACAAGTGCGTTTCCAGAACGTGTACATGCTGCGACGATAGAGCCCTTCTCCGGCATCCGGAACATATTTATCGCGTCGCTCCACGCTGACGTCTTCCCACAGTCCTTCCGGCTGATAAGGACGAACGCTGGGGCCACCAATACGCGGGCTGAACAAACCACTGACGAACAACGCCTGATCGCGAACCGTCTCGGCCGGAAGTCGATAACGAGGGCCGCGCGCCAGCAGTGCATTGCGAGGATCCTTCTGCAGCAGTTCAGGAGTCACATTCGACGATTGCCGATACGTGGCCGACAACACAATCTGCCTCAGGATCGCTCGTTGATCCCATTTTTGTGCAATCAACTCAGTCGCCAGCCAGTCGAGCAGTTCCGGATGGCTGGGGAATGCTCCCTGGCTACCGAAGTCTTCCGACGTTTCGACCAGGCCCATGCCAAACAACATCTCCCACCACCGATTCACTGCCACACGAGCAGTCAAAGGGTGCTTTGGATCCGTCAGCCAGCGTGCCAGATCAAGACGTGTCTTCTTATTGCTTGATTGACCATCGACTGCGGCCACTGCGTTGCTTAAGGCCAGAGGAAACTCAGACTCAACCTGGTCGCCTCGCTGATCGTACTGACCACGCTTCAAAATAAAGGCGGGCCGTGGCTCAGACGGTTCTGACATGACCATCGTGGCGGGAATTTCGTTCTCGATCTCCCCTCGGCGTTTCGGCAATTCTGCTCGTTCTGCACGAAGAGCTTTTGCTGTTGCGTCGACATGATCCACGTAGTGCCGAACCAGGAGCTGTTGTTGCTCAGGACTTCTTTCAGCCGCTGGTATTCTGAGCAACTCCGCCAGTTGACCAAACGCTTCTCCTTTGGCCAGGGAAGAAACCTCATCAGAACTCAGTTCATGGCCATAGATCTGGACGTCGTCAACAAGTCCTTTAAATGGTACCGATTTGTGGCGACGGCCGATGTGAAACGGTTTGTCGGTCTTCAGCGATCCAGCAAGTTCATTGTTCGTTGTGACGTCAAATTCCTGAGCAACACCGTCGACGTATAACTTAACGCCCTGAGCACGTTTTGATCCATCGTAAGTCACGACCAAATGATGCCACGCACTCAGACTGACAGGATTCCTGGAAGCAATCCTGAAGGCATTGCCCGGCCACGTGCTGACGAAATGTGAGACGATTTTCCCACCGTCAATCATCAAGTCGTAGCCGCGATAAGCATTGTCGTCGTCAATCTTTGAAAGCACGGTGCCGATGTCATTGGATGAAAGCTGAATCCAAACGGAAATCGAAAATTTGTCGGTGTTGTCGAAGTCGCCAATCTGCCCTGCGTCGACATAATTCGAACCGTCAAATTCCAGAGCCTGGCCCAGTCGGCCGGGCTTCCTGAGAACCGTGCCTTTGATTGTTCCGGACTGCTCTGCGATGACTCGATTGCCGACCAGTCCTCCTTCCGCTTCATCCAGCGGCAGATGACTGCGGAGGCCAATGGGCCCGGCTGATGCGATCTGCTCGAGTGTCAGCGACGCCTCCCACGCCTGCAGTTCTTCGACAACATTGGCGGCTCGATCTTTGAGGACCTGATCAATCTCAACCAGCCGCGCCTCGATCTTCTGCAATTCAGCGGTTTGCTCGGCCGAAGGCACCTTTAACAACGGTTCGGCCATGCGCGCCTTGTTGTAGGAAACAACTTTGTCAGGCACGTTATTGAAGAACGACGCAAACTGATAATAGTCACGCTGAGAGATCGGGTCATACTTGTGATCATGACATCGCGCGCATTGCATGGACATCGCCAGGAACACGGTCGACGTCGTATGAACTCGATCCGCCACATATTCGACATGATACTCTTCTTCTATGATGCCGCCTTCGGTGGTGAGCACATGATTGCGACTGAATCCGGTGGCGACTCGTTGGCCGATCGTCGGATTCGGAAGCAGGTCCCCGGCAAGTTGCTCCGTGAGGAACTGGTCGTACGGCATTCCGGAAGCGAAGGCGCTGATAACCCAATCCCGCCAAGGCCACATGGTGCGAGTTTCGTCATTGTTGTAGCCGTTTGTGTCCGCATAACGAGCCGCATCCAGCCACTGCATCGCCATGCGTTCGCCATAGTGCGGCGACTTCAGCAGACGATCGACGACATCCGAGTAAACCTGTTCACGCTGCGATGTCATCAGTGCTGTTTCAAATGAATTCAGCTCATCGATATTGGGCGGCAATCCGGTCAGATCGAGAGTGACTCGCCGCAGCCAGACATGAGGCGCGGCTTCGTCTGCAGGATGCAACTTTTCCTGCAGCAATCGAGACGCAATAAACTGGTCGATGGGATTCTTTGCCCAGTTTGCGTCCGCGATTGCAGGCGGTTCCGGCCTTTGAGGAGTTTCGAAGGCCCAGTGTCCCGAATACTCCGCCCCCTCGGCAATCCATTGTTTCAGAATCTGCTTCTGTTCTGCGGTCAGTGGTTTCTTTGTCACCGGTGGCGGCATCTGAAGATCAGGATCATGCGAATCGATGCGAGCGATCAACTGGCTCTTTTCCGGATGCCCGGGCACGATTGCCGGCTCGCTACTGTCGCCCGCAGCGATCGCGTTGTCTCTGACATCCAGGCGAAGATTGCCCTGACGACTGCCTTCATCGAGCCCATGACAACTCCAGCAATGGTTCGACAGGATCGGCCGCACCTGCTGATCGAAACGAATCGTCTGCTTGGATTGCGCGATCGCTTCTTCATTGTGGGTGACGCAACAGAAGGCAAAAGCTGCGACCAAGGAAAATCGAAGAGTTGACATTGTCGGACACTCGCAGTGGGAATAGTTTTGACTGGAGTCAGTGGCAGACCTGACTGGTGCAAAAGCCGTTGAACCACCGGGGTAAACCCCCAATGGCGTGGACTTAGCGTAGCGGAACTCGCCAAGAGTTCCGGCTTTCCTGCCAAATCACAGGAAGTCTACGCGACTTCCGCTACAAATTTCCCTTAAGTCCACGCCATTGGGGGTAAACCCGGTGGCGTAAGTGTTCTGTTGATGTCCAGAGCTATTTCGAAGCGGCTGTCCGTCGTTGTCGAAACATCCACGGCACAAGACCATCGTTATCGGAATAACTGGGAGCCCACGAGTTGTGGCCAACTCCGGGCAACTCAACATAAACCGGTTTTCCTCCAGCCTCGGTCAAATGCTGGACCGCGCTTCGACTGCGTTCGACCGGCACGACGGTATCGGCATCACCATGAGCTGCCCAGATGGCGATATCTTTCAAAGCGACAACCTTCGCTGGATCCGCCGCGCCGCAGATTGGAGCGACCGCTGCAAACCATTCCGGGCGTCGACTGGCCAGATCGAATGAACCGAAACCGCCCATCGACAAGCCCGTCAGATAAATCCGATCCGGGTCGATCTGTTCTTCCTTAATCGTGCGTTCAATCATCTCCATCACCGTACTCAGCTGCGCGGTGGGCTCATCAGGCGACACAGGATCTGTTTTTGAAGTCCAGTCGACTTCCAGCCATTTTCTGTCGGGGCGACATTGTGGAGCAAGGACGTAACACGGAAATTTCTCACGCCAGCGCGGCTGAGCCATCTGAGTTGGCAAGTACAGCAACTGCAGAGCATTGTCGGTTCCTCTTTCACCGGCTCCGTGCAGAAAGATCACCAGCGGATATTTCTGTTCGGCTTCGATCGCGGCTGGTTTCATCAGTCGATAGCGAAACTCTTCGTCTTTGTATTCGGCACCAGTCCATGCAATAGATTTCTCTTCATACACAGTTTTCGCATCGACAGGTTCTGCCTGCGCTTCGGTGACAGGCTCAGGGCCCGCCACATGATCACGCCACAGCCAGGTTAATGATTCCGGCATGATTGCCCCGCCGTGCTTTCCACTATGAGCACCAGTGCCGCCGACAAACTTGTAATCGTAGCCTTTAAACTTCAGAGCCTTCTCCATCTGCAGATTCGCCAGCCACCAGTTGCCGTGTTCGTTGTCGAGATCATTCTCGCCATCCTGGAGGAAAACTCGGATCGGCTTCTTTTCGGTCTTGCGGATCATCGCTTCATAAGCATGACCGCCACGGATATTGGTAAAGCTGCCGATATGGCTCAGCACATTGCCAAACCATTCCGGATGCTCCCAGGCCGCGGTGAAAGCACAAATCCCGCCGCTGGACATTCCACAGATTGCTCGGTCCGCAGGATCACTGCTGATCTTCAGCTTGTGTTCTTCGACGACATGAGGCAGCAATTCCTGGACGACAAATCGAGCATACTGATCGCTCAACGTGTCGTACTCGAAACTGCGATTGTTAGCTCGCCAGCGACTCTCCGGAATTTCCCCGCCGTTATGTCCCGGGTTGATGAACAGTCCAATTGTGACCGGCATCTTCCCGTGGTGAATCAGATTGTCGAAGACAACCGAAACTCGCACCTGACCATTTTCATCGAGATAGGCATGACCATCCTGGAAGACCATCAGGCAGGCGGGCTGAGTTCCGTCGTACTGCTTTGGGACGTAGACGTGATATTCTCGCACAGTCCCTGCAAAGATCTGGCTGGTCCATTCATGCCTGGTGACCACTCCCTGAGGCACGCCGTCCTGACGCTGTGAGTCGCCTCCGAGCTGGTAGACGTCGTCCGGGTTCGTCTGCTGAGCTTGAGTGCTTTGTGAGAAATTTGCGATCATAAACAGCATCAGAAACAAACGTCGAAATGAAATAAGTGTGCGTAGCATCCTGATTTTCCGGTGAGAAAAAGCCTGGGCGAGGCAGACGATCTTCTGCAATCAGCGCAAGGAATCCTTCGCCCTGGAGCGAATGGGCTGCGACAGACTGAAGTATTGCAGCGTATAGGATGAGGTTTCTCTTGTCGGTTGTCTACCGGCTGGGTTGATCCAATAGATTCCGCGGTGCACGCTACCCCAAATTCCTCGCTGCCTGGTATCGGGCTTTCGTCCAGCATATGCTGATCCGCCGGAAGTCCTTGAGTTCGGTTAATGGAGCTGCGTTTTCCTGACTGGTTTCAGCGCCGTGAACCGTCCCTTTGGGAACTCCCTACGTGTTTTGCATCCCATCGGCAATTCCAGGAGATCCTCATGTCAAAAGCGTCACCCCACCTGCCTCGCCGTCGCTTTCTGAAGAAAAGTGTGGCTGCGGCTGCTGCAGCGTTTATGGCTCCCACCATTATTCCCGCCTCAGCAATTGGGCGAGGTGGAGCCGTTGCTCCGAGCGAACGAGTCGTCGTCGGTGGCATCGGAATCGGCAATCGCGGCACTTACGACCTGGGCTGTTTTCTGCAGCAGCCGGATGTGCAGTTCATTGCGGTCTGCGACGTGAAAGAATCGCGTCGTCAGGCCGTTAAAAAAATCGCCGACGACCAATACGGCAATCAAGACTGTTCCATGCACAAAGACTTTCGCGAAGTGCTGGATCGGAAGGACATTGATGCCGTGCTGATTGCCACCGGTCCCAATTGGCATGCGACGATGGCCATGCACGCCGCCAAAGCCGGCAAGGATATGTATTGTGAAAAGCCTGTCACGAAAAACATCGCGCAGAGTCTGATCCTTGCGGAAACGATGCGACGAACAGGTCGAGTTTTCCAGGCCGGGACTCAGCGACGCAACCTGCCTCACTTTGCCTTTGCTTGTCAGTTGGCTCGCACGGGGAAGCTGGGGAAACTCACTAAAGTGTTTGCTCATCCGGCCGGCATGCAGGCCATGATGAGCGGATGGCTGATTCCGGAAACGGAGCCTGACAAAGCCATCGTGGATTGGGATATGTATCTCGGCCCGGCGGCCTGGCGTCCTTTTAATCCGAAGCTGCTCGATGGATTCAATTTCGAAAAGGGCGGTGGACTTGTCGGTGGCGGAGTACTCGAATGGGGCTCCCACTGTGTTGACCTTTGCCAATGGGCTGTGGGCGATTGTCCTCCGCCTGTCGAGTATGATGCTCCGAAAGATGGTCAACTGGTGGCTCGCTATGAAAACGGCTGCGAGCTTATCTTCCGTGAGACCGGCTGGATTCCGCTGGGATCCTGTCCAGTTCGATTCGAAGGAGAAACGGGCTGGGTCGAAGCCGGAGACAGCGGCAAACTGGTACTCAGCTCACCCGCGCTGCTGGCCGGACGCACCGTGGAAGAAATCGATGGCTATCCAGCGACGTATCACGTCCGCGACTTCCTCGACTGCGTGAAGACTCGCAGCCAGCCAAAGGGAAATGCGGACGCCGCCTGTAATGCCCACATCGTCTGCCACGCGGCCAACATCGCGTTGCACCTGGGACGCACGGTGAAGTACGACAATACGACTCATGAATTTGTGAATGATGAACAGGCTAACCGACTGCGATCGGAAGCTCTTCGAGAACCATGGAGACTGTAAAATGCGGCTCACAGTACGGAACTGAGCCTTCGCCACTTCCATTTGAAATTTGAGATTTCAAATTTGAAATTGGGACTTGCTGTCTGAACTCTCCCACCAACTTCATCTCACAGGAAAATAAACTCATGAGAATTCTACGATCATCTTTGCCCATAGTCGCATTGTTACTCACCTCGTTCACGATCTCGAACATGGCACTGGCTGACGGCCCTGCAACGTCACCGGAGAAAGAACAGGAACTGCTGGCGGTATTAAAGTCTGACGCCGCCCCGGCAGAGAAAGCCATCACCTGCAAACAGTTGGCCATTTATGGTTCCGCGGCGGCTGTGCCTGAATTGGCAAAGCTACTGCCGATGCCGGAACTGTCGTCATGGGCTCGGATTGCACTCGAATCCATTCCCGGCCCGGAAGCGGATGAAGCTCTGCGAACAGCCACCGCATCTCTGCAGGGACGACTGCTGGTCGGCACGATCAACTCAATCGGCGTGCGTCGTGACGCAGCAGCCGTCGCTGCACTGTCCGGAAAACTGAAAGATGCTGACGTCGAAGTGGCCGCTGCTGCAGCCGTCGCCCTGGGACGCATTGGAAATGATGATGCCTCAAAAGCGCTGCGTACTGCGTTGGCAGATTCCAGCCCGGAAGTTCGCTCGTTTGTAGCCGAAGGTTGTGTGCTGTGTGCCGAACGATTGCACTCAGAAGGCAAGTTGGCCGATGCGATTGCGATCTATGACGAAGTGCGAGCGGCTGACGTGCATCTCCAGAGAATTGTCGAAGCGACTCGCGGAGCCATTCTGGCTCGTGGTCAGGACGGCATTCCGTTGCTGGTCGAGCAACTGCATTCAGATGACCGAGCCCTCTTCCGTCTGGCACTGGGGACGGCTCGTGAATTTCCGGGCAGCGAGATTGATAAAGTCCTTGTAACGGAAATGACGAAGTCGCCCGATGATCGAGCGGCCCTGATTGTTCAGGCAATGGCGGATCGAAAAGATACGGTCGTGCTGACGGCGATTCTGAAAGCCGCTGAGCAGGGACCGTTGGCGGTGCGATTGTCTGCCGTCGATGCACTTGCCCGAGTCGGTGACGTGACTTGCCTGAATTCGCTGCTGAAGATTGCCGTCGACAAAGATGCAGAATTGTCAGTTGCAGCAAAAGACACTCTGGCGGAAATTCCCGGCGACAACGTGAATGCTCAGATCGTCGCATTGTTGCCAAAGGCGGAAGGAGCCACGTACCCGCTTCTGATTGAGCTTGTCGGCAAACGTCGTATCGAAGCCGTTCCACAACTGCTGAAGGCTCTGGACAATAACAGCGATGTTGTACGAACAGCAGCATTGGTGGCTCTGGGAGAAACCGTTTCGCTGCAGCAATTGTCCGTATTGATTGATCAGGTGGTGGCTCCGAAGAAGTCTGAAGATGCCGAGATCGCTCAGAAGGCTCTTAAGGCGGCAAGCATTCGCATGGCTGATCGCGAAGCCTGTGCGAAGGAGTTGTCGGCTGCTGTGGATCGTGTCAAATCTGTTCCCGTCAAAGGAACCCTGCTGCAGATTCTGGGAGCCATGGGCGGAACCAACGCGCTGCAGGCTGTCGGCAAAGCAGCGAAGAGCACCGATGCTCAGTTGCAGGACATCAGCAGTCGCCTGCTGGGTGACTGGATGACCGAAGACGCCGCTCCGGTTCTTCTGGAACTGGCAAAGATCCCTTCCAATCCGTATCAGGTGCGTGCATTGCGAGGATACATCCGCATCGCTCGCCAGTTTGTGCTGCCCGATGCAAAGCGTACCGAGATGTGCCAGACAGCATTCGATGCTGCTCGACAAACGGCCGAAAAGAAATTGGTTTTGGACATCCTGAAGCGTTACCCAACAGTAGATAACCTGAAGATGAGCATCAAGCTGATGAAAGTTCCGGAACTGAAGGACGATGCGACTCAGGCGATGCTGGTCATCGCACAGAAGCTGAGCGGCAAAGGTGTGGAC
>CAMAXD010000245.1 GCA_945861975.1 Candidatus Kuenenia stuttgartensis
GGAAAGGTGATCATCCCGGAGGAAACTCTTGAAACATTCATCGCCTGCAGCGAAGACATTCAGTACATCACACCAACTGCGGAGACAGGCTATACGTGGCGAGTCCAGTTCCGCAAAGGCGTCCATGAATCATCCGGCCACGGCGTCACGACGCTGGTCGATGTACTGTTTTCAGAAACCGACATTACTGACGCTGCACCGGCAGCATCTCCGGCTACAAATCCCACTGCAGGCTGACGTCGCAATAACATGTTCGGATCACCCACGGCCCAAATGTTCCGGCCACTGAATCTCGGTCACTGAATTCCTCGATCCACCACCATATGGCCTGACAAAAGAGATAGCAAATAGGCCGAAGCTCGAGTTTTGTAGTTGCTCGTTTGGCGATACGGACGGATCAAAACATGCAAAAATGCAGGAGTACATCACAACCCGAAGCGTGAGCGAGGGATTTGGACGAAGAACTTTCCGGACGTGAAATCGCAATCCCTCACTGACGTTTCGGGTTGGGATCGTCCCAAATGCGCAACTTCAAAAAACGCGAGCCACAGTTCAAACACTGCAACAAACTACGCCTTCAACCGGCTCAGCACTTCATCCACAATTCGATCCACAGGAATGCGTTCCTGTACGAGCGAATCTCGGTCGCGAATTGTGACGCACTTATCCGTCGCAGTATCACCATCCACCGTGATACAGAACGGCGTACCAATCTCGTCCTGTCGACGATAACGACGACCAATCGCAGCCTGCTGATCATAGTTAACACTCAGACCAGCAGCCTTCAGCTCACCGTAGATCTCGGCCGCCTTTTCCGGCATGCCTTCCTTTTTGATAAGTGGAAACACGGCTGCCTTCACAGGAGCCAAACGCGGATGAAATTTCATCACGACGCGTTCCTGCATCTCGCCCTTTTCATCCGGCTGATGATCTTCGTGATAGGCTTCGCACAGGAACGCCAGCGTGCCACGGTCCGCCCCGATTTGGCGGGTAGATTGCATTTAAATCAGCCAACGGTTTCAAGGCTCAATGATCAGTTCGCCTGATTGCAACACAGATGGCACACCGAGACTCAGTTCCGAGGATGTTCTCTGTTGAAAACATGGCCAAACGAGTAGCTCATACTTGTATGACGTTTCTTGAGCGTTACGCAAGGCAAGAAAAGTCCAACGGCTGTATGCTCCTGAAGCAGCTTTGACCTTCGGTGGTGCGCCGTGATATCCCCAATCTGACCACCACGGTGAATGGCCAAACATTACGGGCAAGTGGAGGTCGGCACTGGGATCGGGCGTTGTCCCATCATCGCTAGGCTGAAAGAAGCACATCGTAACTTCTGGGCACGTGCGTTCTTTTGCTTTGGGATAAACACATATGGCCACAGGCCAACGACCAGGCGGCTGACACGGAGAACCCTCAAGTTTCTCGGGCAAATCCCTTGTAACGTTGAAAGAAATACGAAGGTACTGACCGTTGCCTTTCTTAAGACGTAGCGGGCCAACGACCGGTGCATCACTTTCTATAAAAGATAGATCAAACGACTCAACTACTTTCGCCCCCATCACCAATGGCGGTGCGGACTCTTTTCCGCAACCTACAAGCAGTAATATCAGAAGGCTCCAACTGAAGGATCGCCTGCTGACTTGTGATTCGTTGATGACTCGGCTGAGTATTCTACTGTGCATTTGTCTCTCCACCCGCACGCGTCCCAAGTGCATGCCAGACAGCGAGATCTACCGAATCGCTCATGACACGGCATGAACCATCTGCCAGCAAGGAATTAACCAGTCCGCGATGAAAGCTCGATGCAGGAACAAGCAAATGGTCTCCATCTGCGCCAGGTGCGTCCGGCCCATTATAGCTGGCCGGATGATTGGGCGGCAGCATGTGATCATACGTCAAGTATCCAACCACCACCGATTGTGGTGACGGCGTAACGCGATGGTTTCTGGCCTGGTCAATTGCCTGTGGTATTTCATCAACGCCATAGAATCGTTGCGTTGTCCACCAGAAAACTCGGGGATCTCCGGGGTCTACGATGCTGCTCCCGGAATCGCGATAGAACCATAGCCGCTCGGAGATCGCCACCGTATTTGATAGCCCATCCGTAATATCCGCTGGCCGTACGTCAGCTTCATCGCCAATATCGAACCCAGTTCGAGGAAACTGTGCCCGAAACCCAACGCCAATGTTCTTTCGGTAATTGGTCGCAATGGCACCGCTAGTGGCGGCATCTGCCAGGCTGTCGTCAGGGCAAAGATAAACAGAAACGCGCGCGCCTCGATACTTTTTCGAATGGGCCAACGCCTGCTCTTGTTCAAGAGCTGGGAGTAAACGTTCATGCAACCCCCTTGCCGAATCTGTTGTTGCAAAAACGCTCGTCGACTCTGCCGTAGGGAAAGCGCCGTGACTTTCAACTACTCGGTGTAACGCTAACCCCATCTGATGCAGGTTATTCTGACACTGGATACGTCGCGCTGATGCGCGAGAGCTGGCGATAGCCGGCAATATGAGAGCCAGCAGAATTCCAATGATCGCGATCGTGGTCAACAGCTCAAGAACCGTGAATCCCGATCTGTTGTTGTGCTTTTTTCCGACACAATCTCGCATCACTGTGCTCCTACCCGTAGAGCCCACCATGGTTTTTAATCAACGGCCACTCACCAAATACGTCAGAAAACAAAGAGTGGGCACGGGGAGTGGCCGTGAACTCAACGCCATGGCGACTGAGTTATTCGTTCACCGGCGGAAGGTTATCGTGATCAAAGGTGGCCGTTCCAGAATCGATCCATCCTGTTGTTCCATCGGCCGAATACTGAACTATCCCCTGCACCATCATCACGTCCGCCGAATTGTAGGCGACCAGAGCATCCTGGTTTGTAACAGCGCCATCCAAGCGGTGTGTATAATATGAGAAGTTCATAGGAGGCCACGGAATAGACTGCTGTATTGTGAACTCTGGAAACCCGGTTCCCCCTTCAAACGACTGTGTCACCGTGGTCATTGTAGCGGGGTTCATTTTAATGACCACAAGTTTGAGCCTGTATCGCCCTGGCCCAACGGCCGTCGTGTACGGACCTGCTTTATAGACCGGTGACCGCAATCCGCTCTGAGCGGTTGCGATATCGGCCGACCCCAGAAAGGCAACGAAAACTGCCAGAACAGAACATACAAACTTGCTCATGATTTCTCCCGTTCGTCAATCGACCATTGCTCTTTGACATCCATGCAACAGTTCTCCTCCGGGTAGAAGTGTATAACCTGGGGGGGGTAGTCAATTGGCGGTGACACTTTACGGGGATGATCTGAAAAGAATTCCTAGTGGCTCAGGCATGTCACCCGGCGATTCCAATGTGAAGTTGCGTACGTAGGCATTCTGCAAGAACTTGGCAGTAGGACAACTACGCCTTCAAGCGGCTCAGAACTTCATCCACAATTCGATCCACAGGAATGCGTTCCTGCACCAGCGAATCACGATCGCGAATCGTTACGCACTTATCCGTCGCAGTATCACCATCCACGGTGATACAGAACGGCGTACCGATTTCGTCCTGGCGACGATAGCGTCGACCGATCGCAGCCTGCTGATCGTAGTTAACACTCAGACCAGCAGCCTTCAGCTCGCCGTAGATCTCGGCCGCCTTCTCCGGCATGCCTTCCTTCTTGATCAGAGGAAACACAGCCGCCTTTACCGGCGCCAGCCGCGGATGGAACTTCATCACGACGCGTTCCTGCATCTCTCCCTTTTCATCGGGCTGATGATCTTCGTGATAGGCTTCACACAGGAAGGCCAGTGTGCCACGATCTGCACCCGCGGATGGTTCAATCACGTGCGGGATAAATCGCTCGCGAGTCTGATCGTCGAAGTACGACAGATCCTTGCCACTGCCACGATACTTCGGCGTTCCGTCGGCCAGCTTTTCAACCTCAAGCTCACCGGCCGCATTCTTGGTCAACTTGCCTTCCATATGTGAACGAAGGTCGAAGTCGCCCCGATGCGCAATTCCTTCCAGCTCGCCATATTCGCCGGCATCAAGGAACGGAAACGCGTATTCAATATCCGCTGTTCCCACTGAATAATGAGCCAACTCATCCTGATGATGATCACGCAGGATAATTCGGTCCTTTGCGATGCCAAGATTCAGGTACCAGTTGTACCGACGGTCGCGCCAGTACGTGTACCATTCGCGTGACTGTGACGGATGACAGAAGAATTCAATCTCCATCTGTTCGAACTCACGCGAGCGGAACGTAAAGTTTCGCGGCGTAATCTCGTTACGAAAACTCTTGCCAACCTGACAAATCCCGAACGGCAGTTTGACTCGAGTGCTGTCGCACACGTTCTTGAAGTTAACGAAAATCCCCTGAGCCGTCTCCGGACGCAGAAACGCGGCGTCCTCTTGCGTCCCCAGCGCGCCGAGGATTGTTTTCATCATCAGATTGAACTCACGAGGATCCGTCAGCGTACCAGCTCGCGATGCATCCGGCGCGAAGATTTTGCCTCGGTCGGCGGCACTGATCGCAGCCAGTCCAAGAACCTGCTCTTCGATCTGGAGTCGTTCGGCGTCCTTGGCTCGCAGTTCAAACAACTTCAGAGCTTTCTCTTTCACGTGCTCGATGGCATTGGCTTCTGTGGTCGTCACAAAGACACGATCGGCTTCTTCAGCAGCAGAGGCATCCGCTTCTGAACTGGCTTTGTTCAGCTTGACGGTCTTGCCGTTGCACTTCACCCAATGGCCCTTCACGTGGTCCACTCGGTAGCGTTTGCGCGTCTCAGTGCAGTCGACCATCATATCGTGGAACAGATCATAGTGCCCGGAGCACTTCCAGACCTGAGGATGCATAATCAGAGCGGATTCAAGTCCGACCATCTGAAACGTGGCAGGCGCTCCGGCGGGCTGCAACAACTCATTGTGAGCCGACACCATATCGTGGTACCAAACATCACGAACGTTGCGTTTCAGCTCTGTACCAAGCGGACCGTAATCCCAGAAACCGTTCTGTCCGCCGTAGATCTCAGAGTTCTGAAAAATGAATCCTCGGCGTTTGCAAAGGGCGACGATCTTGTCCATCGAACGGGTCATGAGACAAACACTTCTTTCAAGAGTACAAACAAACGAAGACAAATCGCGGGAAAGAGACTGTCACTGTGCGGCGGATTGTAGAAGCATCACCGCACTGCGGAAAGGAGAGCCCCTGAACGCTGAAAAAGTTCGGAATGCCCTGTCTTTTTCGTCAATTGCGGAGCGATAGCCGCAGTCACCCCTTGCGACGATACAAATCAGGCCAGCGGCGGCAGGACCCAGATTTCATTGAACTCAACGGGCTGTTCACAGCGATAGGCTTCGTGGCGGATCAATTCCAGAGTTGCCAGGAATACCCCGACGATTCGCGACTGAACCTTTTCGCCTTCAAAGAACGAACTGAAGGCAACTCGGCCTTCCAGGGCAATTCGTTCGCGGATCTTCTCCTGAAACACCGACATTGGCGTCTCGTCCATACGAATGGCGATTTCACGTTCCAGGTTTGGAATTCGGACGATTCGCGACAGCGCACTGACGAGGTCCCACAGTTCCACTTCGCGGATTCGATCGTCTGAGCGATCTCGATTAGCGGTCGGGCGATCACTGCTGAGTCGAGGAAAGCGCTCCATCCATTCTGAAGCACGTTCCTCCAGAAGCTTTGAAGCTTCTTTGTAGCGACGATACTCCATCAGCCGCGCGATGAGGTCACTGCCGGTTTCTTCTTCTGGCGAATCTTCCGTGACAACTGCCACCGTCGGCAGCACTTCACGGCTTTTGATTTCCAGCAAAGTACTGGCGACAACCACAAAGTCGCCGATCAGATCGAAGTCAAGAAACTCCAGGACATCAATGTAGTCCAGAAAGTCCGTCGTGATCCTGGCGAGCGAAACAGCACAGACGTCCACTTCCTGTTTGCG
Source organism: Candidatus Kuenenia stuttgartensis (assembly GCA_945861975.1). Classification (GTDB taxonomy): domain Bacteria; phylum Planctomycetota; class Planctomycetia; order Planctomycetales; family Planctomycetaceae; genus SXXK01. The sequence continues at coordinate 5,939 of CAMAXD010000245.1, forward strand.
AACGAGATACAGCAGCAGATCCAAAGGACCAGCAAACAGTCCTGTCTCGATGCGGTAGTCGGTCAGAATCATGAAGGTGACTGCCTAAGAGAAATGCGGGGCCCATCGCCCGAATCGGCAAAAACTGCCGAAACTTGTTCCCGACGATGCGGCCTGTTTGTCTGCATCGTCGTTGCGACCGTTACATCTGGAATGTTTTGTTGTGTTCTGACCTGCAAACCTTGAGCTTTTGCTGAAGTTCTGGAGGAATACGGCAAGTCACTGTCTGAAGATTGAGAACACTGTCATCAACGCGATTCTTTTCGCACAATGATCAGGTCCAAACTGGAAAATCCACGGTCAACACGTGTTAGACGCCGCCAATGCAGAGACGCCAGCGGCCAGAGGCAGGATTGATGACTTACCTGCATCAATCGAGAAATGGCTTCAGCACGAACCGTTGCTTTTCATGAGTGCTTAGCAGGGCCAGTCATTTCGACTCGCCATTCGTCTATGAGGTTTCAAGATGGCTATTGAGTTCGACTGTCCCTATTGCACAGCGACGATCCGAGTTCCGGATGCGTACGGCGGGAAACAAGGCCGGTGCCCCAAGTGTGATACGCGACTTCTGGTTCCGCTTGTCGTTCGCCCGGGAAGCACAACGGTTCCGGACGCATCGTCATCACCGATCACGGCCAATCAGTCGCCGGGAATTTCCGGAGCTTTACCTGAAACAGAATTCTTCGCCGCTCCAGCGGCGTCAACTTCCCCTGTGCGGCATCGTCGTTCCGCTCGCCGACGGCCCAGCCGCGCGTTAGTGGTCGGCATGCCGGTGCTGGGTTTCCTGATCCTGCTGGCGATCATCTTTTTCAGCGTGACTGGCAGTCTTCCGGAACTCAGTGGCGAACTGGTGGCTCGACGACTGGAAGAAAAGAATCTGCCGGGAGTAACAATTCCGTGGGCCGATACCGGACTCTCTCCTGACGATGCAGCGACTCTTCGCGATTTCCTCGCGACGACCCCGGAAACCCTGCAAAGTGAAATCATGACGTGCCGCCTGATCGGTACAGCAGACGGAATTGAGGTACGACTAACGGCTGGTGCGGGCAATGAATGGTTTGCCGTGGACACATCCGCCAACAAAGCACTTGCACTGTGGCTCAAGAAGGAGCGAGCCGCCATCAACACCAAGCGAATCGCATTATTACATGAGAATCTGGCAGATTACTGCAGAGACAAACTGGCTCAAATCGGCGGCGAAAAGCTGCAAATCGATGGATTGAGAGTTCGCGACAATGTCGGCATCAACGCCTCGGGCAATGCACTCAGTTATGTGCTCATCGCTGAAGCCGCAAATCGTCAAATCCCGTGCTCATATGAAGACGATAAGGGCACTTTGTATTTCTGTCTGCCGCGAGAGACGCAGTCGTTTCCTATCCGTGGCAGGAAACTATCCGATACGACCAAGCCGTTTGCGGGTGAATTCACGGGCGTCGTTTCGGGAATTAGCCGTCCTCCCTCGGGGACTCCTGAAGCTGAAGGCAGCGAAAAACAGAAAGAGGCTGATTCAACAGAAATGTCGCCAGAGGGGGAGATGTCGTCAGAGTCGTCTGGGGAAAAAATGTCGACTGAAGACGCCTCGGCCTCAGAGACAAAGATGGAACCGGGTGCAGGCGAAATGGACACGCCAGCGATGAGCCAGCCAATGATGGATGACGATGAAATGCGCGATTCCGAGATGAGTGACAAAAAGATGGATTCAACGGAAATGGATTCAACGGAAATGGATTCCATGAACATGGAGAGTCCTCTCATGATGGCTCCGGGGATGGAAAAATCGAAAAAGAAACCGGGGCCAAAATTCGACGAGTGATTTCCTCTGTGGAAGCGGTTTCTTGTTATGGTTGCTGTTCAAAAGTAGCAGGCCTACTCCGCATGCCGTCCGCCATGAACTGAAAACTCTTGCTGCTCGACGTGGCAGCCCATCGATGTACTTCCGACTTTGTTTCGTTGAGAGGTTTTGGCGGTAAACATTGGATTCTCGTCAGTTTCCCGATTTTTTCCCCCTGAGACGTCTCCTGGCAAAGTGTGTCGCTTTTCAAAAAAAACGTGCGGACATTTGGGATTCGGTTTCTGACCTGTACAATCGAGGCTACTTCTGACCGGATGTCGGTGCGTGCCGATGTCCGGTTTCTTTTTGAAACCACCTGTTTTCTTTGCGAGCGTTCTTGTGCCGGCAACATCTGTGATTGGTTTGCAGTGGGGTGACGAAGCCAAAGGAAAAATCGTCGATATCCTGACGGAACGTCATGACATCGTTGTCCGCTATCAAGGCGGTAACAACGCCGGGCATACGGTGAAGTTTGACGGGCGAACCTACAAACTCAGCCTGCTCCCGACCGGCATCCTGCAGAGCCATGTGAAGTCGGTGATTGCCCCGGGCGTCGTCGTCAATCCGCTGGCTTTGCTGAAAGAACTGGATGGACTCATAGCCGGTAGCCATGATTGTTCGTCGCGTCTGATGGTCAGCGACCGAGCCCACGTGATCTGCCCGTGGCATCTCCTGGAAGAAGCGGCTCTGGAAAAATCTCGCGGCAGCTCCGCCATTGGAACCACAATGCGCGGAATCGGCACCTGCTATCGCGATAAGGTCGGGCGATCACACGCGGTGCGCGTTGGCGATCTGATTTGCCGCGATACTTTTGCTGCGAAGGTCAAAGAAATTGTGCCGTTCAAGCAGAAAATCCTGAACGCGCTCGATCCCGATGGACCGCAGATGAATTGTGACGAGATCATCGCAGAATACTCCACGGCGGCTGATCGAGTTCGCCCGA
>CAMAXD010000246.1 GCA_945861975.1 Candidatus Kuenenia stuttgartensis
CTTTTCTCAGACTGTTGCAGTGGCTGTCTGGCGACTTCCAATGGATTGCAAGCATGAGATGTGATGTTGGGTAGAATGCGTTGAGGTTTTTTTTGTGGTTGGTGTTACGCTGGTTTGTCTGCGCGGTACGTTTTACCGAGCCGGTAGAATCTTCACGAAAAGAAGCGGATTGACATAAAGCTTGTGGGGATCTAATGTTTATGTGGGTTCTTCGCCGATTCTGCGGCAGGCATGGCCGCTCCAAATTGCAATCGCTCCAGGGGTTTTCCCGCCACTTTCCTGATCTGGAAAGTGGTGATGAAGTCTTCGGGAGGCTTTAGGAATCATTGCTGAAACGCCGTTCGACCTCTTGTCGAATGCGATTGTCATGACATGATGACATCGGAAATGGGGATTTCCGTGGATGAAGCGAAGGATGGGGGATGGATGTCCCAGGCACTTCGGTCTGGAAGCTTTCTTGAGCAGGTGCAGAAAAATGTTGGGGAACATTTGTCGGTCAACTGTTGTTGTCATGGGCTTAATTCTGGTTAGTCCTTCTCTGTTCGCACAGGGTAACTGGGCTGATAGACTCGTTGACAAAAAGAAGCTTGAGTTCGGCGTTATCGCGACTGGCGCGGAGGCGGTGCAGGTTGTCACCATCGAAAACTTAACGCAGGCCACTCTGCACATTTCCAGTTGGACCACTGCTTGTCGATGTGCTGAGGCAAGCGCCCCGGGCAAAACACTGCTGCAGCCAGGTGAAAAGACGTTTATTGAAGTGCGGATGAATACGCGTTCCTTCAAAGGTCAACGCGATACTTCGCTGTCGATCTACTTCGACTCACCGCAATTTGCGGAAGTGCGAGTCCCGATTTCTGCCTACATTCGAACCGATATCGTTTTCGAACCGAGCAGCGTGGATTTTGGTTCGCTCGATTTTCTGAGCGGCGGAAAGAAGACAGTTCGTATAGCCTATGCAGGGCGACCTGATTGGAACATCAGGGATGTAAAGTTCCCCGGAAGGGATCTGACAGGTAAACTGACGGAGGTCTCTCGTGTTGGCGGAAATGTTGTTTACGATCTGGAAGTGACGCTGGATCCGAAAACAAAACCGGGTCGCTTTCGCGATATTATTACCCTCGTGACTGATGACGCCGCCCATCCCAATGTGCCATTGATTACTCTGGCCACTGTGGTTCCGGATATTCGCATCACAACTCCGGATATTGCCGTGCGGAACAGCAAGGGCCAGTTGGTGCCTTTGAAGCCGGGTGAAACGACCATCGTGAAAGTCATTTTGCAGGGCAACAAGCCTTTCCTGATTCAGGACGTCGACTGCCAGCAGATGCAGGATTGTTTTGAAGTCAAGATGAGCGAAAAAGAGAACAAGCTGCAGATCGTGGAGATGAAGTTCACGGCTCCTGAAAAGGTCGGCAAGTTCAGCGAAGAGATGATTGTGAAGATTCAGGGACGTGAAGATGTCCTGAAGTTCAACGTCAGCGGTTCTATCGCAAACTAGTGGTCCGACAAAACCAGTACTGTTTCAGACCTAAAAACGTAGGTTGGGAATTCTTGTCCGACAAACCTGCGACGGGCAAAAATGCCCATCCCACACCAAAATGGAGATTTCACGAAGCACCAGGCTCATCCGATATGGGTCGATAGTCGGTCGGGAAGGCAGCTATGTTCGGTTTGCAGTTCGGCGTGCCTCCGGAAGTATTTCGTATAGTGCTTGCGATGTTGTGGGTTGCTCTGCATTCGTTTTCAGTACTCTCAGCGGACGAAAAGAAGTACGTCGTTTCTTCACCACCGCCGGAACTTAAGATCCCCGAGTACTACTCGAAATTCGTCAGTGCGAGTGGTTATCCGATTGTCGCTTCAAAGTCGGTCGATGATCGTGCTCTGCTCGAAGCGGCTTTTCTGGTTGATCTGATGCTTGCGAAACGTTCTGATGTCAGAGAAGCCATGATCAAGAGTGGCTCGCGAATGAGCATCATTGCGTGGAACGAATACACCACCGACCTTCCGGAGTGGAAATGGCTGGGTGATCCAACGGGTGACGGGCGCGAAGCCGATGGCATTTCAGCAGTCGACTTCTGGGATGCTCGCGCCAGAGGCATGGGGGGATCAGAAACAGATCCGTATTGTTCCTGTGGGGAAGAGAATTTGCTTGGCTATAGGGGCGATCCCTATGAGGCTGAATGCATTCTGATCCATGAGTTTGCCCACAATATTCATCTTCGTGGAATGCTGAATGTTGATCCGACCTTTGATGTTCGTCTGAAGGCCGCCTACCAGAAAGCGATGTCGGCCGGACTTTGGAAAGGCAAGTATGCCTCGGTGAATCATCACGAGTATTTTGCCGAGGGCGTGCAATCGTGGTTTGATAACAATCGAGAAGACGATCACGACCACAACCATGTGAATACTCGAGACGAGCTGCTCGATCATGATCCTGAACTGGCCGCATTGTGCCGCGAGGTTTTCGGTGACACTGAATTACGATATACAAAGCCAGTGACTCGGCTGCACGATCACCTGAAAGGATATGATCCATCAAAGGCACCGGAGTTTGTCTGGCCAGACAGGCTCAGGAAGGCACAGTTGGAGATTCGTCGTCAGGCTGAGAATCGCCAATGACTGACGCCTGGCAAGGCTGACGATGCAGATGCAGAGTGGGACTGGTCTTTGTCGTCCCAAACTGCGGGTCGTAGCAACGGGTGACACGATTCGCTTAGATGAGGTGTCAGTTGGTCTCTGGAACGACGTTGCTGGCAGGAACAACATGATTGTCTGCTCCGCCGACCAGAATGTTGCCCGTAAAGTCTCTTTCGGGAATGATGCACAGGATGTACGTATTGCGTCCGTCAGCGATGTGAATGGGAATCGACGAGAGATGACCGGTTGTCTCGTAGCCCGTGATCTGAAGTTTGGTTGTCCATTGCCCCGCTGGTAATTCGGTGCGGGCAATGTCGATTCGCCCAGGCAGCATTCTCCATGACCGGGTGTCGGCCTTTTCCATCGCTTCCCAGGCGATGCCGGCCACATTAATGCCCAGGTCGACCAGAGAGTTGCGGTGAATGTTCTGCGTCTCTTTGAGAACGTAAACGGCGCCCTTTTTCATGACTCGGCGAGTAATTGCGGCTGCGATTTCCTGATCCCGGTGTTCGTTGTACGAGGCCTGAGCGACTTCGTGCATGTCAACGGCTGTTGAAAAGGTCAGCGGTGAAGCCGCAACCTGTTGAGGCGCCGAATTTGATGTTCCGACAACACACCGCAAACTTCCCGCAGGAAGAAGATATCCAGTAGGTTCCGGCTTCGCGATTTTTACCGAGGCAATTGTCGGAGGCAGCGTATGCTTCCCCGTAGCACTGATGATTTGGTCGGCAATTAAAAGAGCTGCTGAGGTTGGTTCAGCCGATTCAGAAACCCAGCGCGGAGCTTTTCCGACGAAGGCAATGACGTGCAGGGTGCCATTGCCAGGCTTGCATCGCGTCCCGAACTCGCCGCCCGCAGATGATTTGTCATGACGCAGGAATATGGGATTCCAATAGCCGATGTCGTTAATCGCGGATTCGGTTTCCTGATGTCGCGTGGGAGATTCAGACTGGACTGCAGCGGTCAGATAAGAACTCAACGCCAGTGGCTGATCCAGTGAAGATGTCGGGACTGCTAAGGCCCCCGAAGACATGTGAGCCACAAAACCCGCTGGCGTAACGTGGGATTCCAGAGGAGTCGTGTCGTGACTTTCAGCAAGGCGGCTGGAGCTGGTGTCTTTGTTTAGTTTTGCCGCGATCGATTCTCTTCGTTTTGCGGCAGCCTCTGTGACCTGCAGCGAATAAGCAAACGAGTCTTGTCCGTCACCAAAGATACTCGTCAACAACGCCATGTTCAGGACCATGCGGCGTTCAAAGTCACGGCCGGAATAGGCCACGGCTCGGCTGTCCGTCAGCATGGACGAGGCTTGTTCCGCCACGTCCTTTTGTTCCAGGAACTCCAGTTCGTGGCGGAGGTTTCGAAATCGACCTTCGGCTTGTCGAACGTCACCACCTGCCAGATCAACAATTGCCTGATCCAGCTCCAGCAGTTTTTTTTCGGCCCTAAGTGACTTTTGCGACTCCTGAAGTGCCGATTTTGAAATCTCAAGATCACCAGCTCCAAAGTTGGAGATTGCCGATTCGTGAGACTTCTGCCAGGTTTGACATCCGGAGTTCAGGCAAGAAACGATCCCCAACGCCGCGAGAGACCACGGTCTGAGGCGGCGAAACAACTGCGGAACGGTGCAGTTCGAATCGTCCATAACTAAAAACTCTATGATATCCTGCAGAGAGTCGCCCGCGTTTCTTCCTGATGAAGGCAGGCCTCGATGCTACTGCTGGCCGCGAATCGACTAGTCGTCTTCGCCGTAATGCTTGCGCTTGCCGAAGAATCCTTTGTGGTAACCCTTGCGAAGCATGGCGCTGTCTTTTTGTGATTCGCCGGTGTGAATGTCCAACAACTCCAGCGTTAGTAAATAGTCACGCTGGTAGTCACCGTTGCTGTTGGTTGTGCCCGAAGTGATGCTGGCGAACAAGAGATAGTCAAATGGTTGATCGACACGCTCTAAAGCCATTTGAAGTTCGCGTTGGCGGGCTGGCAGGAGAAGGGACTCGGGCCGACATCGGCACTCGCCCATCGCTGCTTCGACGTAACGTCGGCTGATCATCTTGAACTGAGGATCCTGAGAGATCAGGGAGTCAATGTGTTCGTAGATCTGCTCTTTGAAATCGCCGATTTCTTCTGCGCTGCGATTTTCGACGCCGACGAAGCAGACCGATCGGATTGGAATCCCTTCACCCTCGACGGTGGAGTGTGATGCCTGGTGGACCGTGGAGCAGGACTTTACCAGCAAGCGACCGACGGATTCATCGATCAGCGGTTTCCACGTCTCGGCACCGGCCACGTGGCTGCCAACCATGTCCTTATCATCTTTTTTTAGTACGTGCGCGTACTGCTTATTGCGACATCCGCTGATGAAGCCTACAGCCGAACCGTTCAACAGCGCGGCGAGAAACATTCTTCGACGTTGCATGGCCCGCAAGACTCCATTCTATGGGCACAGCAGCTCACGCCGATCCTGCCTCAGGATACAGGAATCGATGTTCTGGCGAGACTGCTACGAATGAAGAATACGGAAAAGCTCCGGTCGGGGGATAGACCTTTCGTTCAGATGAGCCATGCGCAGGGGAGAGACGAATGCGTGGAGTGACCAGATACGGCAATCCAGGGCAACTGCGAATGATCAATCGGAAAATCGTGCCGATGAATGTGAGTGCCAGAAATTCAGATAGGGAGGATGCAAATGATCAGTATTCTTTTGGTCGGTTTTGGCCGAATAGAAACTCTCTTCGCGATCCCCAGGGTAACTCAAAATCCGGGTATTGCTGCCTTGGAAGATGTGGGAATGTTTAGCGTCAGATCCGCAAACGGAAGGCTGATCTTCAGTTGAAATTCGCCGTCTCCGCCGAGCTTTTGAGCCATGTCTGCAAGAGCGTCGCTGCCCACAGCTCGGTAGGCATCGACCAATTCTCGCCATGCGAACCGGCGAATCGGAGATGGCATGATCCGAGCTGCTTTTTCGAGATGGGTGATTGCATCACGATGGTTCTGGGTCTGTTTCAGGGCGATACCATGCAAAAGTTGCACGGGACCTTCGAGAGGACCGGCATCTTCGATGCGGTCGAGTTCTTCGATCGCTCGCTCGGGCATGCCGAGATCGAGATAGCCGTCAGCGGAAAGAATTCTTCGGACAGTTTTGGGGGTCATTTGAATTCGCATCGCACTCACTCCATTACGCTTTGAGACAGTCTATGGCCTGTTTGTTGTCGAACTGATTCATCTTCATTGGCAACTGCCGCGCCAAAACGGGCCGGACTTTCTTGATTTATGGTAAGTCATTTGATGGTATGTCTTTACAGGATTTTAGTTCGGTCCAGGTGTCTATCGGCAAGCTGCCAAATCTACAACAACGGACGGTCCAGCCTGCAAAATCCTCACGCCAAATCGGAAAACAGGCACTGGGAATTGTAGATTCTGCACGGAGACGGCCAGGGAATCTTGTTGACGGCCGGGAACTGTTCAGGGATTGTCAAATCTTCAAAACTTTGGACGGGGATGGCCGCGATTCAGGATATTGGCGGCACTTGCAGAGCGTCCCGGGCAGATTTAGCGTCAAGCCCAATTGATTATTTCAGGAGGTCCTTGTTTCGCGGATTTCTCCTGTAGCAACTCGTTGAATCAACGTACAACACGCAATCGTTTTCCGTTCAGCCCCGAGTTAAGAAGGCTCTCCGATGCTGGAGTTTATGGTTGCCGGATTTCTGGCATCCGCGATTCTCACTGTAATTCTGACCCCTGTGGTACGAGCCTTAGCGCCAGCGTTGGGACTAATTGACCTTCCCGGAGAGCGAAAGGTCCATGTTCAGCCCACGCCTCGCGGCGGCGGCATCGCGATATTTTTGGGAGTTTTGATCCCCGCAATGGTGATCATGGCAGTCTGTATTCTTCAGTCTGCAGGGCACTTTGCTGTGATTGATAAGATCCTTCAGGAGCTTGGAGGAGCTTCGCATCGAACCGTCCAACTTGTGGCGATTGCTGCCGGCGCGATTGTACTCTTTCTTGCCGGACTCGCGGATGACCGCTGGAACCTTTCGTGGAAGTTTCGGCTTGGTCTGCAGATGTCGGTTGCTGTGGGAGTCGTATTGGCTGGGGTCCGAGCGACAGTGTTTGTGAGCCAGCCCTGGTTTGGTTTTGCGGCGACCGTGCTATGGATCATCGTGTTGACCAATGCGATGAACTTTCTGGACAACATGGATGCGTTGTCGGCAGGCATCGGTCTGATCGCCTCATTAATGTTTGCCGCCATTCTCCTGGTTATGCTTCGGTCACCAACGGTGTCTGTTGCGTTTCCGTTAGTGTTACTGGCCGGTGCCTTGTCTGGATTTTTGGTCTGGAATCGACCTCCGGCCAGCATCTTTATGGGAGACTGCGGCAGTAATTTGATTGGCTTCCTGTTGGCGACTCTTACTGTAACGGGAACATTCTACGAAAGCACAGGCAGTCGGCACGTTATGTTGGCTCCGGTCTGTGTGATGGCTGTCCCGCTGTACGATTTTTGCAGTGTGGTCTTTATTCGCCTCAGTCAGGGTCGGAGTCCATTTCATGGGGACAAGAGTCATTTTTCGCATCGCTTAGTGGAGCTGGGATTTCGACCAGTCTACGCAGTGCTCACGATTCATTTAACGACAGCGATGACGGGACTTGCGGGATTGTTGCTGTATAAAGTTGAGGACTGGGCTGGTGCCGCCCTGGTGTGTTCTTTGATCTCCTGCGTTCTGGCTGTGATTGCGATTCTGGAAACTGTTGGGCGGCGGTCCGTAAATGAGATTCAGGTGACGTTAGCGGAAGTCAGAACTCAGCAGTCTTCTGTCTCCGTTCAGTTGCCGGAGTGAACTTTTGGGGAAGACCTGACGTCCGCGGGTGATGCGTTTCGCATTCCGGTATGTCCATTTCGCATCTCTGCGGTTGTTCGAGTAACTCTGCTGGAAGATCGTTGGTTATTTCGCCGCGATCATTTTTCGTTTCTATTTGCTGTGATGTTTCTGTTTGGTTCAGCCTACTTCCTTCAAGATTTGTGCATGCGATCACCACTGATAATCTTTGCGCTGGCCTTGCTGACGTCTGCATTCTTATGGCCGACGGAAGACGCAGTAAATGGAAGCGGGTTGCATCTGGTGATTCTGTGGCTGACGCTGGGAGGAATGATCGGGCTTCGATATTGGACTGCTGCGAGAGGCAATCAGGTCGATCGCCTGCGAAGGGCTGGATTCGGCATCGTGGATTTTGGAGTACTGCTTATTGTCGTTGGACATATCTTTTCAACGATCTCTGTGTTTCACGTTGAAGGAGATCGTCGGTCGGCGTTGAATCTGACATTTGAGTGGATTGGATTATTGGTTGCCTGGAGAATATTTCGACACCTGAGCCTCGATCGACTTCAGGCGATTCAGGCGTATCAGGTGGTGACTACCATCGTCGTCGGGCTTGCTGTGATGGGCATTTGGCAGCATCAGGTTTTCTACCCTGAGCAGGCGGAATGGTATCGGGGCGAACGTTCAGAACTGGATAAGGCCCTGGCGGAGTCCGGTGGAACGGGACTGTTTCGAGTTTCTGAAATTGTGTCTCGTTTTCGGTCGAAGGGGATTCCGCTCGAAGGGACCGATCGAATCCTCTGGGAGAATCGACTCCTGTCAAGCTCTGAGCCATTTGCAACATTTTCGCTGGCGAATACTTTAGCCGGTGTGCTAGCAACATCGTTCGTATTACTGGTCGGACAAGCAGTTCACGCCTGGACTTTCCGCAGGCCGCGAAAATTCAGGGCACTGATCATTCCCCTGCTTCAGGCGGGTCTGATCCTCTACTGTCTGGTCCTGACCAAAAGCCGTTCTGCCTGGGCTGGTGCTGTTGTGGGTCTGACTCTTGTCGCAATCAGTAGTTGGCGAACCACCGCTGCGAGAAGGATTCTGCAATGGTCGTTTTTGGGGGCGGCTTTTGTGGGGCTCTTCGTGGGAATTGCAGCCTTTTCCGGGGCTCTGGATAAAGAGGTGATATTTGAGTCATCTCGGTCTTTGCAATGCAGATTTTTCTATTGGACCGGGGCGATTGAAACCATCAAGGAAGCACCACTCACTGGTGCTGGTCCTGGCAATTTTCGTCAG
>CAMAXD010000247.1 GCA_945861975.1 Candidatus Kuenenia stuttgartensis
ACGTGGCTTTGGGAGCAGTCTCAGACAAACAGAAGGTCGATGCCGCGAAACTGCTGTCCTTGCTGGAGGCCAACAAACTGCAGACCAATGCGAGATTCGGATTTAACCTGGCTCGCAGCCGCACTGAGCTGCTGGGGCAGATTCGGAACGATGGAGTGACCGGAGAATTGCTGCGCGACGAGATCAATCGGCTGGCTCTGATCGCCAAAGAATCCTCGTCCCTGTGGGAGATTGAATCAGCCCGAACACAATCGACGACTGAGTCCTCTACAACGGCCCCCGATTCTGCTGTACGGCTGGGATCGGTACTGTCACCGGCGATTTCTCCAGCGAACTCATCAAATCCTGCGTCTGGGGGAAACGTTGCTGCGGTTGCCAATCCCCTCGCGACTGCCGGAGTCGCATCGCCAACATCCAACGCAAATAATCCAGCGACGCCAGCAGTAACACCTCTCAGTTCCCCGGCGCCAACGAATATCGCCGTGGTCCAGCCGTCAGCGTTCACTGGCCGATGGTCGGCGAGTCGAGCCAGCAACGAAGCGTTTGCGATTCTGTTTGACGCCAATGGAACGTTTGTGCTGGTCAGAGTTCGGGACGGAAAACAGGCCAAATCATCAGGAATATTCAGTGTCAGCGGGTCTGAACTGACTCTGGAAAGCACCGATGGGACTCGGCTGAACGGCATGTTTCAGCTGAAGTCGGCCAGCGAGTTCTCGTTTCAACCGTCGTCGACGACCGGCACCGTGGCGGCATTCAACTTTCGAAAATCTCCGTAACAGACACGCGGCAACGACGCTTACAGAAGTATCAGCAAATGATTTATGCGTCCTTAACAAACACAGGGGCTTCCCATGACATCTACAAAACAGATCGCTACCAGCCACGGCTTCCGCTCAATATTCTGCACTTTTGCCGTCGCGGCAACTTTGCTGACAACCGAGGAGGCGAGAGCCAACAACGAAATTTACAAAAAGGCACTGCCTTCGACGGTCTGGGTCTTGGCCAAAACCGATGGCGAAACATCCAGCGGAACAGGAGTGCTGGTGGATCTCGAAAAGAAGCTTATCGTCACCAACTTTCATGTTGTGGGTGAAGCGCGAGCCGCCGTCATTTTCTTTCCAGTTTTGAAGGACGGAAATCCGATCGTCAGCCGACAGCACTATCTCGACAACGTGAAGTCACTTGGCATCCGTGGTCGAATTCTGAGTGTTGATCGCAAGCGAGATCTAGCACTCATCGAACTGGACAAACTGCCAGTCGACAGCACCGCGATTCCTTTGGCTGCGGCGACAATCAGCCCGGGTGAAAATGTGCAGTCCATCGGAAATCCGGGCTCAACAGATGCATTGTGGGCGTTCACTTCCGGCACCGTACGATCCGTTTATCAGAAGACATTTCGGACCGGAGCCGGCGAACATGATTTCAAAGTCGTCGAGACACAAGCTCCGATCAATTCGGGCGACAGCGGCGGGCCCGTTGTGAACGACAAAGGAGAACTTGTCGCGATTGCTCAGGCCATTGCACCAAATGCTAGACTGGTCAGCTACAGCGTTGATATCTCCGAAGTGAAAGAGTTCCTCGCCAGTCCATGGAAGCCCGCACCACTGCCCGCTTCCGACCTGCTGACTCGTGCCGACCTGAAGTTCACGGTTCACAAGACCGGACATCTGGAAGTGGAGTTTGAGGAGAAGGATGTTGAGAAACAAAACGTGTTCGTTACAAAAGACGTGGAGTATTTCGAAAAGGCCGACGTTCGCAAGGTCTGGTCTCTGGCCGGCACATTGAAAGCAGCTCCGAATCTGGATCTGACGCTGAGAATGCTGGAACAGAACGCTCGCACAAAGCTGGGAGCCTGGATGACAGAACGCAGCGAGACAGGTGAATATATGCTGATCTATTGCGTCAAACTGGATGCGACCGCCTCGCCGGAGGCTCTGAAGAGCACCATGGAGTACGTCGCTAAATTGACCAGGACAGCAAAGAAAGATCTGCTGCCCAAAGAAGCCGGCACGACAGCGTCACAGACACTGGATTCCTGGCTGACCCAGTAATTTTGCTCACTCAGCAATTGAGTGGTGAGCAATATCGAGCTGTGAAAGGGGACTTCCAACAGCTCCGAAGCTGAGGGTTTGATACGACGGTATCAAGCCCTCAATTTGTTTCACGGCAAGCCGCAGGCGACAGTGATCGGCATAAACCAATGACTGCTCACAAGGTCTCTCGGACGGTGTTCAGCTCATTCGTTTAACCCGACGCCAAAGGCGAGGCGTTTCACTTTAATTCCTCCCCGCTGGGGTCGGATTAAACGACTAAATCAACAGTCTGCTTCACGCCGGAGGACCACAGGTTCAGCAACCAGAATGTGACGATTTTCAGTAGAGTCGTTCTTGCCAGAGAATAATCTTCGAATTCCCGTGTAACAAATCTTAGAGAGTTTCGCTGAGTAACTCGGACACACATTTAAGCCTCTGAAACACTCCTGAAAGGTACTCGATCATGACACGCTCATCAAAGAAACTTCTGCTCCTGGCGGCGACTCTGGCGACATCTTTCAACAGCCTGACAATTCTGGAAGCTGGTTGCCACGGCAGCTCTGGTCGTCGAGTTTACTCCAGCCACAACTATGTGAGCCGACCAGTTCATTCGCAGCCGTACCACTCACATGAAGTCCTCTTCCAGCCTCAGCCAGTCTATGTGCATTCTCAGCCGGAACCGATGTATGGCTCGTCGCCGTATTCTTCAGTTCCAGTCACGTCATCTCCCTTTGGCGTTCAAGTTCAGCAGGGTTCTTCCGTCGGAGCAACTCCGGTTTCATTGGCTCAGCAGGTTCAGCTTCCACAGAACGCTTTTCCGCAGTCAACGCTTCAACAGGGAGCTGTTCAACAGAGCTTGCCACAGCAGGGGCTGCCTCAACAAGCGGCAACTCAGCAGCCGGGATTGCAGCAGTTTGGCTCACAACAAATCGGCACCGCAGGAGTGCCAGTGAACGTCTCTGGTTCGCCATCACCTGTTACGCAGGGGGCTCCCGCCGCAGCGTCCGGTGATGCAACGACCGCGGCCGAACTATCCGCACTGCAAGCTCTTGGCGGATTCGCACCGCCTCAGGCTGAAAGTGCTGCCGCAGCACCGCAATCCCAGTCGGTTCCCAATGTCGCACCAGGTTACGTCGGAAACTGGACAGCCAGCATGTCGAACGGTGCTCGTGTGCAACTCGCACTGAATGCTGACGGCACGTTCTCGTGGTCGGCGGTGAACAGTGCAGGAAACGCCAGCACGTTTCAGGGAAGCTATCTGTTCGATGGCACCACGCTGACACTTAATCGCAGCAACGACAATCAGAAACTGGCCGGAGCGATGACATTCACCAGTGCCGGAACGTTCAACTTTAAGTTGTCAGACGCACAGGCGGGCAGTCTCGCGTTTACTCGAAGCTAAGCACCACATTCAGAGAAATCTGCAGCCAACGTAGATCAGCCACAGGCCGGTGACTCAGGGAAAGTCACCGGCCTTTTTCGCTTTGCCTCTCAAGAAAACCTGCCGGTTCAATCCCGGCGGCCCGGCATTTCAGCAGATGATTTCGCGTTCCGGCCCAACGATTTCCTGTAGTTCTTGACTATTTCCTGCAGTTCTTGACCATCATCGGTCGACCTCGTTAAGCTGGTACTTCGATTCACGCGGTCGGGAAGTATCGTATTGTCCTGCCATCGCGTGAATTCCCGCCTCGAATTTGATCGTCTCGCCTCAATCTTCTGCCAGGACTTTTCGCATGCTCACGATCTTAGGGCGAAAGAACTCTGCACGCCGTGGTTTTTGTGATGGTGCCTCACGCCGTGATTTTTTGACCATCGGCGGCATGGCCATGGGCGGCATCAGCCTGAAAAACACATTGCAGGCTGAAGAAGAAGCCCACACCAGTCGATCACACAAAGCGATCATTAATATCTATCTTCCCGGCGGACCACCTCATTTGGACATGTGGGATCCCAAGCCGGATGCTCCTCGCGAAATCCGTGGTGAGTTCTCCGCCATCGCGACCAAAGTTCCCGGCATCTTTGTCAGTGAGATGTTCCCGAAGATGGCCGAGATGATGGACAAGTTCGTGCTTGTTCGATCGCTTGCCGACTCCGATGGTGCTCACGATGCTTATCAGTGCATGACGGGCCGTCGTAAAGGAGCTCGTCAGCCTCCCGGTGGCTGGCCTTCTGGCGGTGCCTGGGTTTCAAAGATGAAGGGTCAGGTGACTCCCGCGATCCCGGCCAATGTGGCGATGATGTACAACACTGGTAACCGAACATGGGGTGAGGCGGGCGACGGCGGCTTTCTGGGAGTTGCCCATTCGCCCTTCAATCTCGTTGGACGAGAAGCTCGCAGTCGCCCGGACAACATGATGCTGAACGGGATCACGCTCGACAAACTTCAGGATCGCACCACCCTGATGAAGTCGCTCGATCGCTTCCGTCGCGATGCTGATCAGCGCGGACAGATGGAGAGTCTGGACGTCTACACTCAACAGGCCATGGGAATTCTGACAACGTCAAAACTGATCGATGCGCTGGATCTGACCAAAGAGGATCCTCGGATCGTGGCTCGCTACGGTCAAAGCAGCGAAGCCTTCCAACGCGACGGCGCGCCGCCGATGGTGGAAAATCTTTGTCTGGCTCGAAGATTGGTCGAAGCAGGGGCTCGGTTTGTGTCTTTGAACTTCAGTCGCTGGGATTGGCATGGTCCGGATGGCATGAACTATCCGAAGTGCCGCGAAGAATGTCCAAGACTCGATCAGGGCCTCGCTGCTCTGGTAACTGATCTGCACGAACGAGGTCTGGATCGCGACGTATCGATTGTCGTCTGGGGCGAATTCGGACGGACTCCCAAGATTAATACGAACAACAGTCGCGATCACTGGCCACAGGCGAATACCGCAGTGCTGGCCGGCGGCGGAATGCGCACTGGGCAGGCTGTTGGTTCTACCAATCGCTACGGCGAACAACCTCAACTACGCCCCGTGACGTTTCAGGAGATCTTCGCGACTCTGTACCACTGTGCCGACATTGATGCTCAGAATACGCGAGTGTTCGACTTGTCGGGCGTCCCGCAATACCTCGTCGATCCTGGCAGCAAGCCGCTGCATGAAGTTGTGTAATTGAGTTATCAACAACAACAAAACGTCATCGAATCTTTTGATCCGGCAGTTCTGTCTTGATGCCCTGATCGAGCGGCATCTTATCGGTTTCCGCAGTCAGTCCTTCGGCCGCCAGTAATTCTGACAGATCTTGAGCCAATTGTTCCTGAGTCTTCTGATATTCCGGCTGTCCCGCGAGATTGTGTCGCTCTTCAGGATCTTCCTTCAGGTTGTACAGCTCAGCCTTGTGACGATCTTTTGAACCGTCGCCATGAGGATACCGAATGAACTTCCAGTCATCTGTCCGGATACCTCGCACATTCGGCGTGTAGGGAAACTGCTTCTCGTAGTTGTACTCATAAAACCACGCTGTGCGCCAATCGGGATCGCCATCATTCACCAGCGGCACCCATGAACATCCCTGGATCCTGTCCAGTGATGGAGCACCGCAAAGTTGCAGCAGACTTGGAGCAATGTCCATGGTCAGCGTTTGCGACGCAACAACCTTCCCCGAAGGTAACCCGGGGCCGCAGGCAATGATCGGGATTCGAATGCTGGGCTCATGCATCGTCCGTTTGTCGACCATGCCATGCTCACCTTCCAGCAGACCGTTGTCGCCCATGAAGACGATAACCGTGTTCTGCAACTGCCCAGTTGTCTCGAGGTGTCCCACAAGTCGTCCGACGCTGTCGTCAACGCTCAGCACAGTCCCCCAGTAGGCGTGAACCATATTCTCAAAATCTTTGACCGCCTCAGGGCGATCGTCAGGGAATTTCTTCCGCCAATCAAACAGCGGTCCGTAAATTCCGTGCCAGGTCTTGAGTCGCTGACTGATCCACTCGGGCTTATCTTTCAGATCAAAAGCACTTGCTGGGTACGGTACCTTGACGTCATCAAACGCATGAGCGTACTTCTCTTCGGGAAAGTAAAACGAATGCGGAGCTTTCTGGCCGATGCACAGAGCCCACGGCTTCTCCGAACTCTGCTGCTTCAACCAGTCAATCGCATAATCAGTGACGACGTGAGTGTAATAGCCTTTCGGAGTTTCCCTGCGCTGGCCGTTGACGTTCCACTCGGTGTCGAAATACTTACCCTGACCTTTATGAGTGACAAACCAGTCGAAACCGGGACGTGGTTCGTCGTTATTTTCTCCCATGTGCCACTTGCCCATGTAGGCGGTGGAGTAACCTTCTTTTTGAAGCTGGCCGGGCCAATGCGGCAGTTCGGGAGGCAGTTCCGTGAAATTATCACGCACACCGTGTCGATGAGCATACAAGCCGGTCAGAATGCTGGCTCGACTGGGCGAACACAACGACGTCGTACAGAAGGCATTTGCAAACCGCACGCCTCGTTGCGCCAGTCGATCAATGTGGGGCGTGCGAATATGTTTTGATCCGTAGCAGCCCAGAGCATCCGGCCGAAGATCATCACACAGCACGAACAGAACGTTTGGGCGAGGCTCATTGGCAGAGACAGCCGATAGCCGAAGAAACAGCAGCATCGTCAGGAAAGCAGGGACTCGCATGGTGGTGTGTCTTTCGCTCGAGATCAGTTTGCAAGGTGTCAACATCATCGTTTAACGGCAAACCGCAGGCATCTGTGCTCGATTGCGCCTCCGCCTCGCCGTTAAACTAAAAAGCACATCTGCAGTTCACGCCTTACCGCAGACCTTCAGAATCGCTTTGCAGAAGTCCGGCAAGTCATCCGGCTTCCGGCTGCTGACAAAATGGCGATCGATGACAACCGACGCGTCTTCAAAGATCGCCCCGGCATTGACGAGGTCGTCTTTGATTCCCGGTGAGCCAGTGACTTTGACTCCCTTGTAAACGCCAGCCGAAATCGGCATCCAGCCACCATGGCATATAGCGGCGACCAGTTTTCCGGCGTGAGCGAACTCACGAGTAATCCTCAACACTTCCGGATCTCGGCGAAGTTTGTCCGGCATCCAGCCACCCGCGCAGATGAGCCCATCGTAGGCGGCCACATCAATACCTTTGATCAGAATGTCGGAGACGCAGGGATAGCCGTTCTTGCCAACATACGTCTTCCCGGCTTCCTGTCCCGCCAGATGAAACGCGGCTCCGGCTTCGATGAGGCGTAGCTTGGGATACCACACTTCAAGATCTTCGTAATCGTCTCCCACAAAGCACAGAAATGTTTGTCCAGCCAATGAAGTCATGATGATCCGTCCGCAGGTCACAGAGTAGAGAATTTCAGGAACGGTAATCGTGACCAACGCCCGCGAATTCGCAAGCGTACTCAGGATCAGAACGTTCGTCTGTTCCCGCCCGTTCCCGATCGTCTGCCGTGACGCTGTACAGAGCCCCCTGACATCACCGATAATCTCCGACCCTTTCACACCTACTGTCTTAGTCCTGATCTGTGTGGCGGTACTTCAGCCGCTGCCCTGTCTCATGCGGAAAATCGTTCATGTCGGCTCCTGGAAACGAATCAGAAATTGACCAGCAACTTCGCGACCTTCAGGAAAAAGCGGGCGAACTGATTCCTCAATGTCGTTTCGCCAGCTCTTCTCGCTTGTACGGTGAACTGCGTCGCCGAGGTCACACGGAGCATCGAGCTCAGGCCTACGTGATGGGCACATTTTTCCAGATGGATCAGGCTCAATACCTGCTCGACTTTCAAACCATGCGCGAACGGGCAGTGGAGCTCATCGCGATGCTGGAAGATGAAGAACAGTTGCGGCAGATTCAGTCTGACTTTCCGCGAGACCAATATGAGTACCTTGTTTACTCCATGAGCTCCTGCGCTTATGAAAATCTGGCCGAAGCGACGGGTCAGTTGGAAGGGTACAACTCCGAAGGCATGCATGCCTGCATTGCCGACGGCATTCAGATTTGTCGGCGCACCGGGAAGACGGGCTGCGTGAGTTGTTTCCGCGAATACGCCTGCGATGTGTATCTGGCGGCTGACGATCCGGACATCGCCGGACATCAATGCCGCCTCGTGATGGAACAGGAAAGCGGCTGGTCTGATCGAGGCGACCGGCGCTGGCTGGCATCGACAAAACTGGCATGGCTGGAAGCGATGCAGGGCAGATTCAACGAAGCTCTGTTAACGATCGACAAGGCTCTGGAGTTTACAAACGGCGATGCTGTCTCGCTGAAATTCGAAGGCCGGATTCGTACGCTGCTGGTCCGTGATTCCATTCGTCTGGCCGCCGGGCTTGAGCCTCTGATGACAACAGACCCAGCGTTTGCGGACATGCCGTCGGCCGACGAATGCCCGGTCTTCGAGAATGCCATGGATCTCAACACCGCACTGCAGATGGTGCGTGATCAGAAGTGGGATGAAGCGTCTCAGTTGCTGACCAAATGGGATCAGCGTCTGCAAAAATGTAATGGCACTCATCTTTGGTTTGAGACTCGTCTGCGTCTGATTGCTCTCAAACGGCTGGCGGGACAGCAAAAGCAGGCGGAAGCTCTGGCGAAGCAATTGGAGCAAAGGGCGCGGACGGCGAACGACTACCTCACATTGCGTCGACTGGAACACGTGATGGACACCGATGAACCATCACCGTTGGCGAGCGCCGCGACAACTCGTCGCAATCTCAAAGAGACCGCGGCCAC
>CAMAXD010000248.1 GCA_945861975.1 Candidatus Kuenenia stuttgartensis
TCGCGATTCGGCGAGGATTGCGCCCACTTCAGCTCTTCTGGCGTTAGCGGCGCGGTGAATTTAACAGAGAGGTCGTAGCGGGCTCGCTGGTAGACGATGTCGAAGACTTCCTGAAGCGGCACGATGGCATCGGGGGCGCCGAGTTTGAGCGGAATCGGAATCACCGGAAGTTTGTCGTTCAATGTCCAGGCATAAACTTCACACTTCGGTCTACGTTTCGCGCGGCTGATGATGGCGTAGTAATCTCCGGGTGGCAACGTCCCGATCACTGGTCGTGGCATGCCGACACGTAGCAGATTGAGTTCCACAAGATGCGAGTCGCTCGACCGTTGACGCGGGTTCACTTCGGCAAAATCTGCTGCAGATAAGGCGGATTTTGCTGTCCTGGGTGCGGAAAATGGCATTCGTCTTGACCCGGCACGGGGACTTTCCATAGAAGCCATTCCGGCTAAGTTCTCCTCTCTCAAAATCCTCTCTTCTCTCTCCTCATTCAACCATCTGCAGGTCAAGACGAACGTCTGAATCGCTCAGACATTCACCGGCGGCTGGCCCCGATCCGCCCACAGAATTAATCACACCCTATCTCCCTTTCTCAACTGCCGATCCATGCATCGCTGTTTCTGGCAACACCTCCGCTGCAACTCAACGACTTTGCGTAGTGCAAAGTCGTCGATCGCTGCGCGCGGAGACGAGAAATGGCTAACGGTCTGTCTGCTGTTGATTTGTCTGATGTTGACCGGCTGCCAGGCATCAAACCATTATTATGCCGCTGACAGTGCCTGGGGGCAGAAGATGCCCGAAACGCTGAGGTTGGCCAAGCGAAGCAATCCACAAACAGTCGACCTGTCTCGACTGGCCAGCGGGACCGGTGGCAGTGAAACCATCGGAGTCGGCGACGTTCTGGAAGTCCAGATTGCCGCAGGTCTTAGCGAAGATGATCAATCAACGATGGCAGCGCGAGTCGCCAACGATGGGACAATTTCCCTGCCGATGATCGGCGTTCTGAACATTGCCGGCGTTGAACCTCAGGGCGCAGAATCTTTGATCCGCGCGGAGGCGATTCGCAGACAGCTTTATCACAATCCGACGGTCACCGTGACCGTCACTCACCAGCGCATGAATAAAGTGCGAGTGCTCGGGGCCGTCAAAGCTCCGGGACTTTATGAACTTCCACCGAATGCCAGTGACGTCGTCAGTGCCATTGCGGCAGCTCAGGGTCTTGAGAAAGACGCCGGGCAGCATGTCGAAGTTCGGAATCCTTACCGAGCCACCGCAACAGAACGTCCGGCTGTTGCGGGAATGAATTCTCAACCGTTTTCAAATGCCAGCAGTACAAGCGTCAGTAGTACAAACACAGCAGGTTCAGCCGAGAACGGCATGAACTCGTATTCGATCGATCTCATTTCAGCGGCCAAAGCCGGAGATGGTCAGTACATCGTGCAGGATGGCGGCGTTGTGATGGTTGAGAAGCGAGATCCTGCTCCGATCTATGTCGGAGGACTCGTGAAATCCGCGGGACGCTACGACTATCCGATTGGCCAGGATCTGCATCTGCTGGATGCCATCAGTCTGGCTGGTGGGATGTCCAATCAACTGGCCAACAAGATTTACGTCGTTCGTCCGGTTGTCGGACAGAAGGACCCGGCCGTCATTGAAATCAGTTATCGCGATGCCAAACGCAGCGCGGATTCAAACATTCTGCTGGGACCAGGCGATGTTGTCTCCGTTGAACAAACTCCAGGCACAGTCTTCATGGAAGCACTGAACCTGATTCGGTTCGGGATCTCCGGTAACACAGCATTGTTTTGATTTTAGCTCAGCAATACAGGCGGACAGGATGTCAGTTCCAGACGGAAATTTGCTCGGCATTCAGGAAACTCAGAATGCCGCGGCAACCACGCTTCACCTGATCGTTCGCTTCCTGCGAACGGTTCGGCTGCGAAGCGGGATCCTGATCGCTGCGCTGGTGATTGCGGGAATTGTCGGAGCTGCCTGGTACATCATGGCGCAACGGATTTATCAGTCAAATGCGTCATTGCTGATTGTACGCATCGGCACCGGTGTTACCGAAGACACGGCTCACAACAACGGCAGTCCTAACAATGACATGCCAACGTTTATCGAAATCATGTCGCGCGACGAAGTCATTTCTCGCGCGCTCAAGCAGCTTCCGGAAAAGTATCGAGTCGACTTGAAGGGCTATCCGGAGACGCAGTGGATTCGACTGATCCGCGAAAATCTTTCTGTCTCGTCCGCCTATGCGACGAACCTGCTGGATATGAGCTATCAATCGAAAGATCCCAGAGCGGCCGCGGCTGTGTTGGCGCATATGCTTATGGCTTACAAGCAGTTTCTGGACGAGACTCATCAGGGATCGTCGATTGATAATCTTCGCATGCTGAATGAGAAGCTGGTCCAGATCTCAGGACAACTGGAATCACTCACAGAACAGCGACTCCAGCTCAAAGCCTCTGCTCCTGAACTGGTTGATACTGGTGACAAGACGACCAGCCTGAGCGTTGTCTCAGAAACGATTAAACTGCTCGCCGCAGAGTACGCGGTGGCTCGCAAGGAGACTGAAGAATCTCGCACAAAAGCAGCCGCATTGAAGCGCGCTATCGATAACGGCGAAGACATTCTGCAGTTCGCACTGGAAACGCTGGACTCCGCAGGTCGGCAGCTCATCGAGAACTCTATGGGACTCGGCAGCACCGATGCATTGCACGTTCAACGGATCAATCAGGAGTTACTGGATCTGCGTTCCGAACTTCGTGATGCCAGTCTCAAATACGGGGTGAATCATCCGAAGATGGTGGCTCTGAATGATGAAATTCTGGTCAAAGAATCATACCTGCAACAGCTTCCCGCTCTTCAGCGTCAACGCATGGATGAGATGGCTCGCACAGAACTTGGGCCGCGATTGTCTCAGTATCTCAACCAGCAACTTCAGAAGAACGAAGCGAACGAACGAGCGATCTCGGCTCGGCTGAACGCGGAACAGGCGAAAGCACAGATCCTGACTCAGACACTGACACGTTTGTCAGATCTCGATCGAGAAATCGAACGGCTTTACACTCAACAAAGCGAATTGCAGAATCATTCTGACGGAATCAGCCTGAATAAAGATACATTTATTCGCACCGAAATCGCCAGCAAGCCGTCAGTGCCAACTCGCCCTGTTTCACCGCGTCTCGCAACGACAGGGATTCTGTCTCTGATGCTGGGGACCATCTGCGGACTCATGATTATCTGGGTCCTGGATATTCTTGACGATCGCTTCCGCACACCGGAAGAGCTGAAGATGCAGCTGGAGACGCAGGTGCTGTCGATGATTCCTCGCATGGATGAATTGCCGGGCGAAGGCTTCGAAGCCGTCATGTGTCATACTCGACCACATTCCAAAGAAGTTGAAGCGTTTCGATCACTTCGCACCAGCATCGAATTCTCTCCTCAGGAAACGAACCGCCTGGTTTGCACAAGTACCGAGCCGGGCGATGGCAAGACCACTGTCTCTTCTAATCTTGCCGTCGCGTTTGCTCAATCCGGCCGAAAAACACTGCTGATCGATGCTGACATGCGTCGGCCAGGACTCTCAACGCTACTCGGCCTGCGTGACGATGTTGGGCTGTCTCGAATTCTGCGTGATACCGAAGATCTGGCAGACTCCATTGAAAAGAACCTGCGCACGTCAATCGTTCCGGGCCTTGATGTGATCTCCTGTGGACCTCGGCCAGTCAATCCGGCGGAACTTCTGGCGGCCGATCGATTCTCAAACCTGCTGGCATGGGCGGAAACTCGCTACGAACAAATCATCGTCGACGCTCCTCCAGTGCTGGCTGTCAGCGATCCGGCAATCGTCGGCCGACTCGTTGATGCCGTAGTGTTGGTCGTTCGCCCTGACAAAGATCGTCGCCGCATGGTGATTCGCGCGACGGAAACTCTGCGATCACTGGGCTGCTCACTGCTGGGCGTCGTCGTCAACCATCTGTCAACGACTGAAGCTGGCGGTTATGGCTATGGTTATGGGTACGGCTATGGTTATGGATATGGCCATGATCAGGAGCCGGAACAGAGCGAACTATCCCGTAACGAGCATCCTGAAAAAGACGTGGCTCATACCTTGTCAATGCTGGCGGCCGTTGCAGCGTCTGAGACATCAACAGAAACGACTCGGCGGGCGGCTTGACCAAAGAATTGCCGATTGATGATTTGAAATCTGAGATTTGAAATCTCCAATCTGAATTCAGAAATCCCTCGGATCATAACATGTCACGGCGTTCCAAATCTTTTCGAAACATCGCCTCGGAAACCGCCAGGTTTGCCGGCGTGATTTCGTGGCAGATACCGAGCCGTCCGGTTCTCCTGTGGCTTACCGATGCGATCTTTGTTGCTCTGATCGTTGTCTTTCCGTTCATCATGGGTGGGCGGGAAGCGTGGGGACATCGAATTCTGATCACGCTGTCCATGGCACTCGGATTTTGCTGGTGCCTTCATCGTATCCGGACTGGCGGCAAGCTGGTTCTGCTTTCGCTTGAACCATTAATGCTGGCCGGTCTTCTGCTGGTCTGGCTGCAAGCGATGCCAATCACAAGCGATGTTCTGCATCAACTGTCTGGTGAATACGACCGGCTACTGCCCGCCCCAACCGCGATTTCTGCCGACACATCGGAACAGCCAGCCTCATCAATGTGGTCGTCTGCCAGTCTGTATCCGACCGAGTCGAAACATGGCCTACTGATACTGGCGTCTTACATCGTGATTGCCGTGGTCGCGGCACAGCGAATTACCAGTGAACAGGATTGCCATCACCTGTTAAAACTTGTGGGAGTCTCCGGACTTCTGATGACGGCGTTTGCTGTCGTACAGCTTGTCACGTCCAACGATTATTTCTTCTGGTTCTACAGACATCCCTACACAGGGACTCGCGAAGTCTTAAAAGGCGCCTTCACAAATCGCAATCATTTCGCTCAGTTTTTGTCTCTGTCGATCGGACCTTTGATCTGGTGGATGTTGATCGGACGGACCGCAAAAGACTCTGCCGGTCCTGTGCGTCGAGCGAGTCCCGGACCCGCTCAGGGTAGTCATTCCAGCTTCGATCGAGTCATTGATCCGCGTCTGATTCTGCTGATCTGTGCAACGGGCGGTGTCCTGCTGGCGATCATGCTGTCTCTTTCTCGCGGAGGCATGATTTCGGGCGGCCTGGCCTGCGTCGTTTGTCTGGCGGGACTGTGGAAAAGCGGACGAGTTCATGCGTCTCTGGCATTCGTCATGCTGAGCCTCGGCGTCATCGCGTTTTGTGGCCTGACGATTTTTGGTAACGACAGCGTCGAAGAACGAGTTGCTCAATTGGCCTCCGGCGATGCAGATCAGATCGACAAGCTGAATGCTCGACGATCCATCTGGAATGCGGACATCAAGGCGATCAAAGCGTTTCCGTTGCTTGGCACTGGCGTCGGCAGCCATCGTTTTGTGTATCCGCTGTACATGGAAGATCTGGCAAAGTTTCCGAATATCACGTTCTCTCATGCCGAAAGCTCATACATTCATCTGGCTCTGGAAACAGGACTCGCGGGGCTTGGGCTGCTTGCCATGGGCCTGCTGTTATCTGTCGGACGCATCGTTCAAAACATCCTGCGGACCAGTGATTCGTCAAGGATTGCTTTACTGACAGCCATCTCCGCCAGCTTGATCGGCGGCATGGTTCACGCAGCGGTGGATTTCATCTGGTATGCTCCCGCAATCGTTGTTACGACCATTCTGCTGGGTGTGGCTGGACTCAGACTTTGCACTGGATTCAATTCTCATCGTGCTATTCCCATTCCGCGTCCGGGATGGTTCGCGGTGGGAGCCGTCTGCCTGTTTGTTCTGTGCGATGCTCAGCCGAATTTGCAGCGTCGAGTTGCCGGGGAGCGTCTTTGGTTCCATTATCTGAATGCAGACTTTGACGCGGCCCTCGCATTTCATGAAGAACGAACGACAACAGCGGACTCTGATGCAACTGAAGAATTGATAAACGTCGGTGGCTTGTTCACGACAGACGAGGAGATTTCTACTGAGCAACCGTGGGCTGATCATTCGCAGGCAAAATCATCCGGCCACGAAGACACGACTGCGACGTATAACTCCGACAAGTCCAGGCCAGCATTTCACAGAGCACGTGCCGCATCACTGGGTGATCGAATTCATCTGCTGCTGGCGTCACTCAAGGCCAACCCGAACCAGGCCGAGGCCAGTCAGGAGTTGGCAACCACATGCCTGGAACTGTTCGACGTTCTGCAGATAACTGGCGACAATCGTCTGTCATTGCCGCAGATCCGCGATGTTGTGCTGACGTCAGGTTACAAATCCGACAATGAGGTGCTGGCCTTTCTGAAACGTGCCTTCGGATCGTCCATGCGGTTGCCTCTTTTGAGCAATCATTTCAGTCGACAAGCCCTGACGCTGTGCCCTCTGGCGGGGAAGGCGTGGGAAGTTCGCATTGCGACAGACTTTCTTCGAGATCCCTCGGATGCTCATCACGATTATTTGATCGCTCAGGCCATCACAATCGGGCACTATTCTCCCAAAGCTCTGCACTCGATTGGTCTGACTTTGCTGCAGGAGGGTGAAACCGAAGACGCATTGAAACTCTGGATTCAGGTGTTTCACTCGAGCCGTGAACTGCGTCTCTCGATCTGCAAGACACTGTTGAGCACTCATTCTGTGAATTTAATCCTGACACAATTCCGACCGACGTCGGATGAACTTCCCGAAGTGCTGCTCGCCTGTCAGGAATCCGGACGAAAAGCGGACATGATGACCCTGGCCTTCGCCACTGTGGATGTCGTTCAAAAGTCGGTCCGCCAAAATGATCAGTCTGCCAACGCTGGCCATGAACGGCACGTTGCTCTGCTGATGGATGGTTACCGAAACATCTACCAGTTGAGTGCTTATGAAGAATGCAGAACGCTGCTGCAACTGGCCATTGATTGCGATCCCGTGTCCGAACCACCTCGACGAGCCCTGGGGCTCCTGTTTCTGGATCAGAAGCAGTATGCCGAAGCCGAGGCTCAATTCGCCTGGTGTGCGGATCAGCTTCCCGGCGACGCCAAGCTGGATGAACTCCGCCGGGAATGCCGACGTTTGGAAGCCAATCAGGCTCGACGAGTCCGCACAGTCGGTTACGAACTGCCTTAACCGGGCCAAGACTCCGGTCATTGGAAACTACCGGTCCGAGAACTGGACAAGCGCAAGTCCGAACAGACATTTCGACCGAAAAATTGAACGACCGAAAGATTAAGCCCCAACACTGAACTCTGACCAAAATTTTTCGGTCCATAAATCTTTCGGTCACACCATCTCGTCGCAATGTCTGGCACAACAACGAGATCGTTCACGGCCACATCAATCGCAGCACGAAGCCAGCGGTAACACACGTCGCCAGAGTCACCGCGAGTCCTCGATGAAAGACGAACATCACCACAAAGGCCAGCAAAGAAATCACGCAGGCGCCGGGAAGCACAGTGGACCAGACAGGGATTGAGATCGAAGCAGGGCCAATCATCTGTGTTGAATGTTTCTCGAACAACGTCGCCAGAGCGAAGTTGACTCCCAGTGTCGCGATGACTCCCACGACGGACGCGGTGATCGCGGTCAACGCGGAATTCAACCACTTCTTGTGTAACAGTTTCTCAACAAAAGGCGCGCCCAGAAAGATCCAGTAAAAGCACGGAACAAAAGTCACCCAGGTCGTCAGCACGGCTCCGCAGGCTCCAGCCAACAGCGGCGGCAATCCGGTACCGTGACGCCAGGCGGCGAGGAACCCGACAAACTGGACCACCATAATCAGCGGACCAGGAGTCGTCTCAGCCAGTCCCAGACCATCGACCATTTCTCGTTTTTCAAGCCAGTGAAAATGATCGACCGCCTGCTGGTCCACGTAGCTCAGGACCGAGTAAGCGCCGCCAAAAGTCACAACAGCCGCTTTGCTGAAGAAGATCGACGACTGTGTGTAGACGCTGTCACGCCCCGTCATTTTTACGGCAAACAGAATCGGAGTAAACCACAGCGTGAGACAGACAACACTGACAATCAGGGAACGCCACAATTCCGATCGCCATGATGTGTGTTCAACGCTGAGTGGCAAGGTGGGCTCAGAGTCCTTCTTCTTCGCGACCACAAACATCGCGGGAGCGACTCGCTGGCCGACAATGCCAACCAGACCGGAAATAGCGATCACTGCAGGAAACGGCAGCAGCTTCGCCCAGAGAACAACAAAAGCAATGATCGAGATCATGACCAGACCTCGATTCTTTAGCACACGCCGACTGACTCGCAGTACCGCTTCCGCAACGACTGCCAGCACGGCGCACTTGAGCCCAAAAAAGAGCGACTGAAATGTGAACGAATCCTGAAACGAAACGTACAGCAGACTCAGCAACAGGATCGAAACAAAGCCCGGTAGAATGAATAACAATCCAGCCATCAATCCGCCGCGAACCCCGTGCATCAACCAGCCGATGTACGTTGCCAGTTGTTGAGCTTCAGGTCCCGGCAGTAACATGCAAAAGTTGAGTGCATGCAGAAAGCGGCGTTCATCAAGCCACTTCTTTTCATCCACAATAATGCGATGCATCACAGCGATTTGTGCCGCCGGCCCACCAAAACTCAACAGAGCGACACGCAGCCAAACGACAAAAGATTCCCA
>CAMAXD010000249.1 GCA_945861975.1 Candidatus Kuenenia stuttgartensis
GCTGAATGCGCTCGGAGTGTTCGTCGAGGCATTCGTCGGCCGGTGGCACAAGGTCAGGACGATAGCAATCCTCAAACGCAGAGAGCGAGCCGGCCACGATCGCTGGTTTTCCAAACTCAGCAACCGCCTCTCTGGCAGTGGCTACTGCGTGCGAGGTTAGTTAGTGAGCGGAGAAGCCTTTGCAAGCGATGCCGCGGCGGTTGAGTTCGGTGCCCGTGGCCCCATCAAGTAGAAGAAGTTTTGAGTTCACGATTAGGTTTCATCCATAGAGAGAAACAAAAGCTCTCCCGGCACAGAGGCCTTTCGTGGCGCGCCAAGTGGCTCTGATATTTCTACTTCTGGTTGTCTACTTTTTGATGAGCTTGAGGTTCGCTTCGGCAAACGCCTTACCCATTTGCGCGAATATTTTTGCGCTGCCGAAGTAGTGGTAGCCGCCATTGGATGCGCCCTCGAGAGCTTCTCTGTCTTTGGGTGAGAGGACTTCCTCCAAAGCAAGATCGAGCTTCTCCTGATCCGTCTTGGTGATTCCCTCTATCCATGCATCGAGCGCGGCATAATGTTGTGGGGAGTCTGGGGAGTATTGATCATTGGCGTAAACCGCCAAGACGTTTTTCCCTTTCTTCAAATATTGAGTCTGTTCTTCTGTGAGGACGATGGAGCCGTATTGCGGCTTGTCCTGCCACCAGATGTAGGTGTGTATCTCTTGTCCGTTCAAATAAACACGGAATCCTTGTCTTGCCAAAACCGCGATGCGATACGAATCGAAGTTGAGGTTTTCCACTTCAAAAGTCGTGCGCATCAGCAGGAATTCGCCCTTTCCCCATGTTGAGGGGAACTTGTCCAATTTAGCTCCGCCGTGTCCGCTGTAATCCCACACGCCCTTGCCGATGGGAGCCTTGCCTGCTGTCCATTGGCTGTCATCGAAGTCAGGCAGATACGAATTCTCCATTCCGGCAGGCAGTGTGATATCACGGAATCTCCTGTCCTCGTACTTTTCCAACTTGTCCTTGGTCTCAGTGGCATCGACCGTAGCGAAGCGCCAGTCTCGCTCCTCTGGCTGTGGCTTACCAATCGGCTTCCAGAACTTATCCCATTTCCGTTCCTTATCGAGAGTGCCATCTGCTTTCAATGTGTGAGCCGTGCCAACGATGTCGTTATACTCGCCCTGCCTTGGTTCTGCGGCTTCGATATCACGATCCCAAAAAGGGGCGGTATCGACAGCAACCACATTCCCCTTGAACTCGGACATTGCAGCCGGAGCGGCCATGGCTTTGCGGAAGTTGACGTTTCTCTCGCCATCGACACCTAGTACGCCAATGATGAACGGCATCTTCGGGGCGGAAAGGTCTTTGCGAACGTCGCGGATGAAGTGTGCCAGGAGGCGCGAGTATTCATCGTAATCGCCATTCGGATAGGTCTGGCCATCGACGAGATCGTTGAAACCCTGAAGCCATACAAAACCCGCAAGTTCGAAGCCCGCCGTGGGATCATAAGCGGGGCAGACCCGAGCCGGATCTGCGAGCACCTTCTGAACATGCTCAACCATCATGCGGTAAAATACGCCTGAGGCGGCATCCTTGTCTTCCTGCCATTTTCTCCGATCTTCCAGTTTGGGAATACCGTGGGCACCTTGCGGATGTTTGTCCCACTCATCTTGAATCTGCTTGGGCAGCACGTAGGGCCCGGCACTGGGGGGACGAAACTCAGTGTTGAGCGACCTGCCGCCCCAGGCCGTCTTGATGATCAGGATGGGTTCCTTCAGCTCCTTCTCCATAGTGATACCGAAGGTGAACTCAGGCCCAATCTTTCCGCCATCCCTGGTGGGTTGGTCTCCGCGTGCGCCAAAACCTGCGGTCAATTTCCCCAGGCCTTCGCCATTCGCACTGCCGTCATAAGGCCCGGTCAAATAGGACATCCAGACCTTGTCACATACGCGAGGCGTTCCATCGGGATTGCGCATTTCCTTGAGCAAGGGTGCCGTGGCGGGATCTTTGCCGATGTAGTCAAAGGTGCGGATTTCCGCATGTCCCTCCATGTTCGATTGGCCAGCC
This sequence comes from Candidatus Kuenenia stuttgartensis, assembly GCA_945861975.1. Taxonomy (GTDB): domain Bacteria; phylum Planctomycetota; class Planctomycetia; order Planctomycetales; family Planctomycetaceae; genus SXXK01. The sequence goes on from CAMAXD010000249.1 coordinate 2,052, forward strand.
AGAATGAAAACCTTGAGCGGCTGGGCGAAACAATTTGGGGAGAGGAAACACAGCAGCGCTGCGGTGAGGATTAGTTTTGTTTTCATGGATTTTTCGTGTCGGATGGTTTTGTTTACTTCGACGTGGTTAGGTTCGGCACCGACACGATCAAACCAAAAGCTCCTCGAGTGGTCCCGCATGTGAGCAGCCATTTTGTTTAAGCACAAGATCTTCGTTGCCATAATACTTGATGGGGTTGCCATAGGCATTGAGTAGAGTGGTCCACCAGTCGCCGATGGTACGGCAGCCCATTTCACCATATTTCGGATAACGCAGATAACGACCCGGCAGCTTGAGTTTACCGCCGCCGCCGCCAACAATCAGATAGGGCCACTCCATTCCGGTTCCATGGTGATTATCGCTCGAATCAGAGAGGAAGATAATCATGGTGTTGTCCAGCATGTCTCCGTCACCCTCAGGAACCGCTCTCAGTTTCCCGGCCATCGTCGCCAGAAGTTCTGAATGATGTTGTTGGATGATCTCACGGTATTCAGTCTGGCTTTTAGTGCCTTCGTTATGTCCGATGCCATGGTTATGTTCGTCGATACCCAGTTTTTTGTACGTCATATCCACATTATCCAGGCGAATGGTGACGACGTTCGTGAGGCCTGCAATCAATGCCGCTGAGGCCAAATCAAATTGTGCTTCCTGACGAACTTCCTCAACAATAGAAGTGAACTTGTCAGAGTATCCAGGCGCGTTTGACGCGATCTGTTCCTTCATACTCGACAACTTGCTGTGACGTACCTGAAGCTCCTCAAACGCATTGAGGTAGGCGTCCATCTTGCCCTGTTCCGACGAGGGGATAGCCTTCGTAACCTTCCTGATATCATCCACCATGAAATCAAGAAGATTCCCTTGCAGCCTGAACCTCTTTTCAGCCCCACTACTGGCCGAAACGGCAGAGCCAAACAGTTGTTCGTAGGCAATGTCAGGAGACCCCTGAAAGGGAAGTTCTTGTCCCGGCCCGACGGCGCTGATCCCAGGATACATGGTCCCACCATAGTCACTGCTCAACGCCTTCCCTCTGATCGCCAGTCCTAAATGATTAAAAGGCGCTGGGTTGAGTTGGGCCAATTCTGCATCGACGGTGGCTCTAATAATCGCGCCTGCATCAAATTCGCCTCCAGTCATGTAGACACCCATCATGCCAAACCAACTGGAGTGACCACCACGGCACATTTTCCCCGAGAGCCCCTGCACGACCGAAAGCTGATCTTTGAAGGGCTCCAGGGCGTGCATTGATGACGGCAGAGGAACGTTTGTCAGATCCTGATTGAATAAACTGCTGCTCGAATCTTTGCCCTTGAATGCGTCAGGCGTGATGCCATCGGGAACGACGCCGCTCGATTTCACTACGAACACAAAACGATTGGGCATCGCGATCGAGTTGCATGAGGCCTGAAGTTCTACCTGACGCAGAAAAGGCGACAAGAGAAAGGATCCCGCCCCCAGTGAAAGACTCTTAAGCGTGTTGCGTCGTGTATGGTTCATGGTGCTACCTTGACGTCGGTTCAAGTGTTTTGCGGTAAAGAAATGAGTCAGACGAAAGAAGGGAAATCAGAAGTGCCTTAAAACTGCCACCGCTTTCTTGGTAAGCCCGATCGGCGGAAATGAGTGTTTTTGAATCGGCGAGCGTTTCGTTGCGACCCATAAAGTAGCGAAATACATGCCGGATCATGCATTGACGAACTTTATCTGATTCGGCCAGTCTATCTATCAGTTCCAAAGCATCCTTGAATTCGCCATCCAATTCCTGCTCACCTGTGTCAGCCAGTTCACTTTTGGCATCGACCGGTTTGGTCTCTCCTTTGTCCAGACTTTCCTCCGCTCGATACCGTCCGAAGTCATCGTAGATCTCGAAGGCATAGCCCAGTGGATTCATCTTCTTGTGACAACGCCAGCATTCCGCTTTCTCCGTTTTTTGCAGCCTTTCTCTGAGCGTTTTCGTATGGTCTTCCGGAATTGAGGCATCCACTGTGATCGGAATGTCCGGTATCACGCCTCCCAGTAATCGCTCCCTCACCCATTTGCCACGCCGAATCGGGTCCGTGCTGTCATTCAATGAATGTGCGATCAGCCAGGCAGGATGCGTCAACATCCCGGCACGGTGCGGTCGCTTGTAAGGTTGCGGCAACAGGAAGTCCTGCTCATCATCTCTGAGGTCGTAAACCATCGGGTATTTTGCATACAGAGCCTGCATGCGATGCAGAAGTATATTTTCGTCTTTGGTGTCCATCCAACTATACTGCTCCTCCACGATCTGCTTTATCGCAGCGACACTGCCATCGAATCCTCTGTTAAAGTTGTGCAGGTTGTACTTTACATTCAACTCATGCCAGCCCTTCAGGTTCAGTCTCTGCAAGAGTTCTTTCTGCCTGGCTTCCGGATATTCTCCTGCATCAAGCTGCTGTTGGTTCTTCTTGTAGAAATCGTAGACCGTGTTCCGAAATGTCGCTCTGTTGATGATGTAGTACTCGTCTGACGTCAGCAGTTGCCTGAATACATCCTGATCTTTCTCCAGGATGTTCATGACGAAAAAATCCGCGTCTTTCTCGTACATTGCAGGATAGTTTTCGCCGTAGTAAGCGAATCCCCCCGAGCGATCTTCGTCTTTAAAGACTTTATGGGCCTGGGAGTAGCCAAAAAACTGCTGGAAGAAACGCAGAATCCTTGGTTTCTCAATCGCGTCATCCTGAAGGATGCGTGCAATTTGTAACTGCGCATCCGTGCTGCTGTTCAGTTTCCCCGCTTCGGCGGCCTGAAGCAGTGCCGCATCGGGCGGGCGATCTGTTAGGGCAAAAGCGATAGCAAATGCCATTTCAGTACTGGATAACAATCGACGCCCGTGAGAATCTTCTTCGCCAAGACCGATCTCCACTCTGTAGACGGATTCGTGGTGTAACATGACCGCCATCAAAACCAATCGCATGGCCTCGGCATTGCCACCCTCCGTGGCTGTCTTTCTGAAAAGCTCCGAGTAATTGCTGATCTCTTCTATCAGAGGCTCTCGATAGACGACCATCCTGAAATGTTCGCGGATGGCCGAAGCAAGCATGTCATCACTGGGACTTGCGTCTGATGAAGCGATGGGAGAATGCCTGATGAGTTCATCGGCAGCAAAGGCGGCATTGCTCATCAATACACTCACAACCGCCGAATCCGCAAACAGGAGGTTGGCATAATCTTTGATACCAACTTTATCTTCCAACGGAAAAGGCTGCCTGAAATCCCGGGCTCCCTGTCCGTAGTTGGATTTCACATTCTCGAAAACTTCAGGGCTGGTTCTCCACAACCGTGCCGGTGAAAAAGGCTCCGCAGTGATTTCGCCGCTGAAGAGCTTTTCATGGTTCACATAATTTCCGAAGCTCGGACTTTCCAATTTCGTATAGAGATCAGAGACGTTTCCCGATTTTTTCAATTCTGCATTGATCCAGAGCATCACGGCATCTTTTTCGAGCTGCTCGGGTTGTTCACACTCGGTCGGTGGCATCTCATCCAAATGCAGTTGCCGGAGCACAGTTTTCCAAAGCTCCATGTCCCGGCCGGATACCAGATCAAAACTGATGCTGGACAAGACGACGCCTGACTCATTGCTGCTCTCGCCGTGACAATCGGCACAGTACTTACTCAGGAATGGAGAGACGGTCTCGTCGAAGGCCTTTTTGTCTGAGACAATGGGAGTCGTTGCCTTATCGTCCTGAGCAAAAAGCAGGTTTGAAGAACACAACAAAGCGGCGATCAAGGCCATCGCCGAACCAGAAATGAACGTGTTCAATGCTTTTGTCAACAAGGCAAATTGCGGCTGAAAATCAGTATTCGTTTGCAAACCTCGTGGGTCCGCGTTGATTTTGCGATAGGGACTCATTGCTCCGGCTTTCCATCAAGGGAAAAAGCGCAGGAAGAATAAAGGGGGTGTCCGGGATTCCCAGTTCACATGAGCCTGGAATCGCTCCGGAGATATTTTGCTTTGATTTTATCATCACGCACCCCTTTGGCTATCACCTGGCGGGATGAATTCTTTCAGGATTGCCTCCGCGGCAGCTTCGAGCGAGATGCATTCCGGTCAAGATTCCTCACCAGTTCAGGCTGTCGAACACTGGCCCGTCAACACAACACAGTTGAGGATACATCGCCTCATGAGTATCCTCCCATTGAAGAACCTGGGATTGATCCACTGATCATGAAACTTCGCAGAAGCGTTACTCAAATCCGGGCGATTCCGCCTTGACGGCACCGCCAGAACATCCTGAGTTAGATCAGGGGCGGAATCGTTCAGCGAAATTATCAAGCCGGGTCAAAGAACCGTGAAATTGCCGTCCCCGGCGTTCCATGATGATTGTTAAGAACTCCGTCAACGAGAAGTCCGGTCACATGTCAAAGAGTCAACTTTCCCGTCGCAGTCTGCTTCAATCTTCACTGAGCTTCGTTGGGGCGGCCGTTCTTTTGAACCGAACCGGACGAGCGAGCGGTTTCATGTCGGCCAACGAGCGGCCCCGTGTCGGAGCGATTGGAACGGGCAGTCGTTGGTGCCAGAAGGCCACCGGCGTGGATGGCCCCTGGGGATCGGCTCCTGATTTCCAGAAATACGGCGACTATGTTTCTGTTTGCGACGCTGACGCAACCCGACGAGAACTGGCGGCCGGACTCGTGAAGGAATGGACTGGCGACGAACCCGGAATTCACGCCGACTATCGCGCGATACTTGACGACCCGAACATCGACATCGTCCACATTTCCACACCAGATCACTGGCATGCCAAGATTGCGATTGAAGCCATGCTGGCCGGAAAAGATGTCTACTGCGAAAAGCCAATGACGCTGACGATTTCGGAAGGGCGGCAGATTTGCGACGTGTGTACCAGGACAGGCCGGATTGTCCAGATAGGGACGCAGCAGCGCAGCGAAGAACAATTCCTCCGGGCCATTGCGCTGATTCGTGCCGGACGACTGGGACAACTGAAGAAAGCCACATGCAGCATCGGCGGCGCACCAGAAAGCCCGGAGATCCAGGTGGCCGCTCCTCCTTCATCGCTGGACTGGAACCTGTGGCAGGGGCCGGTTTCGGAGAAGGAGTTTCGATATCTGGCCGGCAACAATGGTGAGACACAAAGCTGGTCGCGCTGCCACTATGAATTTCGCTGGTGGTACGAGTACTCAGGAGGAAAACTGACCGACTGGGGAGCCCACCATGTGGACATCGCGACATGGGCACTTGGAAAAACCGAAACGGGTCCTCTGACCATCGATCCGATTATGGTTCGGCACCCTGTCGAATTCAAAAATGGCTACCCAGTCGATCCGTCACGATACAACACGGCCACACAGTTTCTTATCCGGACGACGTTTGATGACGGAGTGGAGATTGAGATCCGCCATGACGGCGACAATGGGATTCTCTTTGAAGGCACCGAAGGCCGGATCTTTGTGAATCGGGGCAAGCTGACCGGAGCTCCGGTTGATGAGCTCAAGTCGAACCCGCTTCCCAATGGAGCGATGGAGGAAGTCTACAAGAATCGCCCGCTGGTGGACCATTTCCGCAATTTCTTTGAAGCAGCACGGGATCGAAAAGAACCCATTTCGGACGTGTTCAGTCACCATCGAGCACTTTCTACGTGCCACCTTGCCGGAATCGCGGCTCGCCTGAACCGCAAGATCACATGGGACCCCAAACACGAATCCGTTATCGGCGACGAACAGGCTCAGGGACTCATTACCCGCGAATACCGGAAGGGCTTCGAAATCGCGAATGGCTGATTCGCCGCAAACGCACCTTTCCGCCGAGCAATTGTAAACAGGCAGCCCGACTGCCTTTCCGGCGATATCCCACATCGCCATTTCAACGCCCGCACGACCGAAAGAGTTTGAGGCTGGCCGCCGCTATCTTTAAAACCCCGGGAAAATTGTTTTAACAGTTTGCCCGGGGTTTATGCGTTCTGCGGCTGCTGAAATTGCTGAGAGCCAAGGGCGATGAATTTTAAGAACCCCGCAGGCTCGGTGTCTCGCGCCGTAATGACTTCTGCCCCGCCGTGGATCACCCAAGTCGTGTCCACAGGGTTCGACTGAAGTCCATCCACCGAGAAGTCTTTCTCTCGGACCGCTGCGCGATTATCTCGAAATCATCCGGCTCCGAGCCTCGCTCGAATTCCGACGAGCCGGCATGTTCTTTCTCAAAACAGACGTAGCCCATCTCATTCTTTCTCGCTTGTCACGTGAAAAAACATAGCGGATCTGGTCTATCAACCTCACAACTCATGGACCATGACCGCAGAGACGCTTTGTGACGAAACCAATCAGGCCAACCACTTTTCGATGACTTTGCCGGCTACGTCCGTGAGACGAAAATCTCGCCCCTGAAAGCGATGGGTTAGCTTCAGATGATCGAGACCAAACAGGTGCAGCATTGTGGCGTGGAAGTCATTGATGTGTACCGGATCCTGAGCTACGCCCCAGCCAATCTCATCAGAGGCTCCATAGGTCTGCCCGCCTTTGACTCCGCCACCAGCCATCCACAGTGAGAACGCAAACGGATGATGATCGCGACCGGTATTGGCTTCTCGACCGTTGCGATTTTCTCC
>CAMAXD010000250.1 GCA_945861975.1 Candidatus Kuenenia stuttgartensis
ACACAATTGATTGCGAAACCACTGCAGGCTTCCACCCGCGGACAGCACGCATCCCATCACATGCCACTTCCCTCGAACGGCATGGCAGAAGGTGTGAACTCGTCCCAGTGGATCCACCTGAACTTCTTCGCTATGGGCAAACACGACACCACTGGTTCCCATTGTGGCTGAAATCACGCCACTGCCCACGATGCCGTTACCAATCGCACTGGCAGCCTGGTCACCTCCGCCACCAACAACAGGAGTTCCGGGCCGCAGCCCCATTTCTTTAGCGGCCGAATCGGACAAAACACCGGTGACATCTTCCGATTCATAAACTTTTGGAAACAGTTTCGCATCCAGATCCAGCTTCTGCAGAAGCTCCTTCGACCAGTGGCGGTTTACCACATCCAGCAGCAAAGTTCCTGAAGCATCACTGACTTCGGTCGCGAAATCGCCAGTCATCCGAAAACGTACATAGTCCTTGGGCAGAAGGACCTGAACGGTCTTGTCGAAATTCTTCTTTTCTTTGTTCCGCAACCACAAAATCTTGGGAGCAGTGAAGCCCGTCAACGCGGGATTCGCCACCATGTGGATCAGCTTTTCACGTCCACCAGCCAGCTTTTCAATCTCCACACATTCCGCGGCCGTGCGTTGATCATTCCACAGCAGAGCAGGGCGGATCACGTTTCCGGACTTATCCAGAAACACACTGCCATGCATCTGGCCGCTGAGCCCGATTCCGCCGACATCGGCCGCCTTCAGCTTAGCCGCCTTCATTACTTTCTTGACGGAGTTCACTGAGGCCGTCCACCAGTCACTCGGAGCCTGCTCCGACCAGCCCGGCTTGGGGTTGCTCAATGGATATTCTTCCATCGCCGAAGCCAGGATCTTGCCCTTTTCGTTAATGGCCAGAGTCTTTGTACCGCTGGTTCCGATATCAATGCCAAGAAAGACGGGCATGAAGAATTGCTCCAGGAATAAAATAGTGAGACAGGGAAGGTCAGGAATCTTGTTTTGGAAAAATCGACGCGGCGAATCGCGGCCATTAAAGGCTCGTCGATCGACGTACAGACAGCTCTCCGAAAGGTCATTGATGCGGGAGTATAGTCACGAGCAGACTATTGAAAAACGATGTACACCGCGAAAGAAACGAACGGGAACTTTATGCGCACTCAACCTGCCCAGGAACCAACTGACCGCTTATTCAACTCGACCGTTGGTCTAACTTCCCAATGAATGCAAGAATTGCTTCTACCGTCTCCATTGGATTCGAAACAGCCAACGCATGACGACCGCCAACGACCGTCACATCAGGGTTGATATATCGAATCGGGAATGTCGTGTCAGCACTGCCATGAATTTGAAGCACAGGACAGCCATTAAAATCCGGATCTGGCTGCCAATCAAGTATTGAGGAAGTCGCCCAGCGATGCCAGTATCCGTCAGCACCTGCAAGCTTGGAGACACGGATCGTGGATGATGTGCATGCAAAGCTCGGGACCATTGAAGCCGCGGCACCAATCGTTTGCAGGAACACGTTGCTGCGCCGACTACCGAGAACTCGGCATACACGAAACCATGGCGGCAGTTCAGCCGGATGACGGATGCTTGAAATCAGAATGCAGCCGCGCGGCCAGTGTTTTTGCGTCTTTCCAAACTGTCACGGCGATCGACCCAAAGGACAAAACGTCCCGATCCGTGCGAAAAAAGTGGACTGAAGCCCACGCTACGATGGAATTTGGACCAGCGGACCTTCGGGCCACCCGCAGAAATTCCTGACGACTCGGCCACTCCGGGGCTGGAGAAGATCGAAATCTGCGAAATTGTCTCGTAAACTCCGGTCACCTGAACAGAGGCCGTGATAACCAGGGTTGCGTACTCCGTCTTTCTGAACCTGGCCGAACGATTGAGTCCCGATGAATCTGTTGCTTGCGGATCTTTCCCTGAATGCTCTTCCAACACTGTGGCTGACTCTGGCCGAAACGGCAACCACAACCGCTGCCGATGTGGCAAGTGTGAATCCGCTCAAGGGCCCGGTCGAGTACGTTGCGACCTTTCTTTTTGCCCTCGCCATTCTGCATACGTTCTTTGTGAAGCAATTTGCAAAACTTGCTCATAAGTATCCAGAAGGCTCCATCATGGAGAACCTGTTCCATTTCCTTGCGGAAACGGAAATCGTTTTTGGCATCTGGGCCGCAGTATTGTTTTTCGCCATCGTCGTCATGAAGCTGTCGATCCATGCAGCCGTGGAGTATGTCGAAAGCCTCAACTACACCGAACCAAAGTTCGTGCTCGTGGTGATGGTCGTCGCGGCAACGCGTCCAGTCGTGAATCTGGCTGAGACCATCATTCTCTTTCTCGCGCGTCTGCTGCCGCTGAAAGAGACGGTTTCTTTTTACATCGCGGCACTCTCCTTTGGAGCGTTGTTTGGTTCGTTCATTACAGAACCAGCAGCCATGACGCTTCTCGCCTTGCTGCTGAAACGTCGCTACTTTGACAAAGCCATCAGCAAATCACTGGCCTATGCCACAATCGGCTTATTGTTCGTCAACGTTTCGATTGGTGGAACGCTGACCCACTTCGCGGCACCTCCGGTCCTGATGGTCGCCGGAAAATGGGGCTGGGGAACCTGGCATATGGCTTCCCAATTCGGCTGGCGAGCCGCCGCAAGTTGTTTGTGTTCGACACTACTTGTCGTCTTGTGCTTCTGGAAGCAATTGAACGCGGTTGAGGTCGATACAACCGAACAACAAAAGGCACCCGGCTGGTTGACGGCAATGCACCTGTTATTTCTGGCTCTGGTAGTGGCCTTTGCTCATCATCCGGACGTATTTTTCGGGGTCTTTATGATGTTTTTGGGGTTGGTTACGGCCACGAAGGAGTATCAGGATCCTCTGAAGCTCAAGGAAGGCCTGCTCGTCGGATTTTTCCTCGCGGGATTGGTCACGATGGGATCGTTGCAGGAACATTGGCTGCGACCACTGATCGCCAATGAGAACATGACGGGACTAAAGATGTATTTTGGCGCGACAGCACTGACGGCTATTACCGACAACGCCGCTCTGACCTATCTAGGTTCCCTTGTGGAAGGGATTTCCGATCAGCTCAAATATGCCCTTGTGGCAGGGGCGGTGACTGGTGGGGGACTCACAGTGATCGCGAATGCACCAAATCCGGCAGGAGCCGGGATACTGCAATCTTCTAAAGCCTTTGAAGGGACTGGAATCAGCCCGGTCGGTCTGTTGCTGGGTGCAATTCCTCCAACCTTGATTGCGATCGTTTTCTTTTGGTTCGTCGCACGATAGCGACTCTTCTCTTTGGTTTGGTGTCCCTGAGTCTGAATCTGTTTGTCACCCATCGACTGCAGATTCAGGATTGATTGGCCGTAGATTTCTTACATCCTGTCAGGAGTAACAACATGACTCACCAGATTGTTGAATGTCCCGGCTGCCTGACCAAACTGCGAATCCGCGAAGCATCCACCACGATTACTCTGCAGTGCCCTCGCTGCGGAGAACAATTGGCTGTCGATCCGCCGGATACTGCCCCAGCCGCACCGGCAAAGAAGCCTGCTCCTGCCGCCAGCAAACCGGCTCCCACAAAATCGGTGACAGGGAAACCTGCGGCACCGCCGGCTGCAACGGCGGCTTCCAAACCGAAGGCTTCAGCAGCAACATCTGTGTCACAGCCGGCACCGGCAAGTTCACGACCATCTCAGAAGCCAACCAGAAAAGAACGGCCTGTCGATGATGATCCGTGGAACACGGATTCGTACACAGAGCCCGCCTACGACGATTATGGCAACTACGGCCAGACCTCCGCGCCACAGCGACGCACTCCGCCAAAGAAGCGTGGCAACGGGCTGATGATTAGTTTGCTGGCTGGGGGTGGCGTAGCACTCGTCGGCGTGATCATATTTGCAGTCACGTCATTTCTGAAAAGTTCCGGAGCAACTTCCGGCACTACGACGGGCACTGAGATCGCAGGGACGCCATCCGGCGAAGAAAATGCGGGAATTGCCGGCGGCGATCCGGGGGCCACGGGGATGACTCCACCGACCTTTCCCGGCATAACTCCTCCGGGACAGACAGGAACACCGACGTTGCCCGGAGCCAGCAACATACCTCCTGCCACCGCAGCCATCAGTGGCGATGCTCGCAAGCTGCGCTATCACTGGAAGCCCGGTGCGGTTCACACCTACATGTTCACCGTGGAAGAAGGTTCCGGCGATGACCTCAAAAAGACAACCGGCACCTGTACTTACAATGTCAGTGGCAACTCGAATCAGGTGGTGTCGGAAGAAGAAAGTTCCGGCACGGGCTTCGTTATCGCCGCCGATGGGCTCGTCGGAACATGTGCTCACGTTGTCGAAGGTGCTAAACGGATCGAAGTCCACCTTGGCGGAAAAATCTATCCCGCGACAGTCGTTGCCGTGGAACCTCGATCTGACGTTGCCTTGATTAAAATCAATGGCTCGAGCCTTCCCACACTGACTCTTTCGGATTCGGACACGGTTCAGCTTGCGGAAGCGGTCCGCGCAATTGGCTATCCACTCTCAGACGTGCTGGGCACCGACGTGAAAGTTACAACGGGCACGGTGGCCGGAGTGATCCAGAACAAAGATCGTGGCAAACAGATCCAGATTGATGCCGCAATTAACCCGGGAAACAGCGGCGGCCCGGTCGTGAACGGAGCAGGGCAGGTCGTCGGTGTTGCCAGTGCAAAACTCTCTGGAGCGTCCGTGACTTCTGTGGGCTTTGCAGCACCAGTTAACCAACTTCGAGCACTGGCGGCGACAAAGGGAATTCAACTCGCAAATGCACCTCGAGGTCAGGATCTCGCCGGCCCCGAAGTTGCTCGCCGAGTGACACCGGGCGTCGCTTTCATCAAGGTCTGGGGAAACAGTGGCGGCAAGATGTATGAAGTCGCATTCAATGCCAGCTTCCATGAGCAGCCTCAGATGCGTCGCTCTGGAGGAGGATTTCCGGGCCCACCTTCGTTCGGTTCAAGTTCGATAGATCGTGGCAAATTGACAGTCAACGCACTGGGAGAAGTCCTTGAATTCCAGGGCGAAGAGCAATTGCCTGCGGTTCTTGGGCCCGTCGGGGTGTTCTTTATGGAACAACTGGACGCCTATTCTGAATCGCAGTGGCACGTTGAAACAGAATCCACTCTGCAGCGTATTAAGCGAGATGACAGCCCTTTCGGAGGCCCCAGATTTGGCGGTCGCATGCGAGGCTTCGGACCTCCTGGAATGTCTGGCGGACAGCAGGATCAGGTTGTTGAAGAAATCCCGGCGATTGAAAGAGTTTCTTACCAGGTCGGCCAGACACTGAATAACAAGATTTCAATCACAAAGTCCTATGAGTACACCGCAACGCGATCCAACAGCCAGCTGTACATGAACATTCGAGGCACCGGAACTCTGGTCTTCGACACAGTTCAAGGCATGCCGTTCAGCCTGGAATACAACTCCACAGTGGAGCAGAATAACGAAGAGGGAAACATCAAGGTGCCTGTTCGAGTGTCCTACACTCTCCGCGATCAGGCAGAGGTCCAGCGAGAGATTGAACAGGGTCAGCAGAAAGCCGCAGCGGATAAAAAACAGCGAGAAGAAGAACAGACTGTTCCAAATCCCATGCTGGTGGAGGACTTGATTGCCGAAATCAGAAAAGCCGAAGGCGGCAATGGCGCTAGTCAGCCGCTGTCACGACTCAGCCAGATCGCCATTGTTGAAGACAAGCGTGACGAAGTCCTGAAGATTGCCCGCAATCACATGAAGAACAGCAACGGCTTTGTCAAAAAGGGCGCGACCGAAGCTTTCTGCCGATGGGCTACTGCCGAGCACTCCGAAGAACTGAAGAAGGTTCTTGCCGACTCGGACGGTCTGATGCACGATGCGAAACGTGTCGCAGTGAAAACGCTGGCACAAATTGCAAGGCCAGAAGACTACCCAGCACTGATCATGTCCATGACGGACCACGTGGTCCGTGGTGATCTTAAAGAAGCACTGATCGCTATCGGTGCTCCCATCGAGGAGCCTATCATGAAGACTTTCCCGCAGATCACTGATGCCTCGGCCAGGAATGATCTTCTGGAAGTTCTCAAGAAAGTCGGAACCGAAAAGTCAGTCGACTTCCTTGAGAAGTTAGCCACATCCAACGATTTCTCCGTAAAGAACAATGCTCAGCAGGCATTGGACGCGATTCGAGCGAGACTGTAGTTCTCAACTTTTGCTATTCATGCAGTTCCAGCGTCGCTTCAACTTCAACTGGCACGTTGTAAGGCAGTGACCCCATTCCGACCGCGCTGCGAGCCGCTTTCGCTGAATCGCCGAAGATTTCCACCATCGTGTTGCTGAATCCATTCACTACGAATGGATGACGCTGAAAATCAGACGTTGAATTGACCATCCCGAGAACTTTCACAATTCGCTTAATACGATCTAAGGACCCCAGAGAGGCCTTGATGGTTGCCAACATTGTGAGAGCAACCTGACGAGCAGCGGCGACTCCCTGTTCTTCCGTCAAATCTGAACCGACTCGGCCAACAATCATCTTGCCGTCTGTATCAAACGGAACCTGTCCGGAAACGTAGGCAATTTTGTCCACAATCACCACCGGGGTGTAAACTCCGCCCGGAGCGGGAACCGGTGGAAGAGTGATTTTTAGCTCGGCCAGTCGCGCATCAATACTCATGATCGTCCTCAAAAATGAAGTGTGAATCAGCGGCACCAAAAAGCTCACGCGGAGGACTCTAATGCCTGACGCAGATTCGTGGAACCGTCTCATTACGCAGTGTCGGGTCAATTGCGAATCGACTACGAGATCCCGTACACTCTGGACGGCGAAGTCAACTGTCGGGAACGGAGAAGGCAAATGCATAATCTCAATTCAACTATACTGCTGGCTCAGGATCTGCCCGTTGCCGCAAGCGGCGAACTGGATTTTGTTACGGTCCTGTTGATTTGTCTTGCCGTGATCTTCGGCATGATTCTGCTTGTGTTCGTCGGGATCTTCGCTTCGGTCATGTCGCTCTGGTTTCGAGCTTTCATGTCGGGAGCCTATATCGGCCCGCTACAGATGGTCGTGATGAAGCTGAAGAAGGTGAATCCGCAGATCATTGTGGATTGCCGGGTCATGTCTGTTCAGGCCGGAGTCGCCAACATCACAACCAACGCCATGGAATCCCATTATCTCGCCGGAGGCAACGTTCCCCTGGTGGTCAGAGCACTCATCGCGGCCCATCGAGCCCAGATCCCTCTCGACTGGAATACGGGGGCAGCCATCGACCTCGCTGGCCGAAACGTCCTCGAAGCGGTGCAGACAAGTGTAAAGACGAAGGTCATTGACTGCCCGGACCCATCTCGAACCGGTCGACCAACACTGGATGGTATCGCCAAGAATGGGATTCAGCTGAAGGCGAAGGCACGCGTCACGGTACGAACCAATATTACTCAACTGATTGGTGGAGCCACTGAAGAAACAATCATCGCGAGAGTGGGCGAGGGAATCGTTTCTGCGATCGGGTCGTGTGAAAGTCACAAAGACGTTTTGGCCAATCCGATGCTGATCGCCCGAGCCGTTCTGGCCAAAGGTCTGGATTCTCAAACGGCCTACGAAATCGTGTCGATCGATATCGCCGATATCGACGTAGGCGACAACGTTGGTGCGCGTCTTCAGGCCGATCAGGCGGAAGCCGATATGCGTATCGCTCGGGCTCATGCAGAAGAACGTCGAGCCGCGGCTGTCGCTGAAGAGCAGGAAATGAGAGCATTGACGCAGGAGAATCAGGCAGAAGTCGTTCTGGCAGAATCTGAAATTCCGAAAGCCATGGCAGCGGCTTATCGCGGGGGCAACCTGCGAGTATCAAGAGAATCCTGATAAAAAGTCCAGGTTGTCGCTTTGATGAAAACTACGGTGGTGGCAAGCAACGGTTACACAGCGGCCTCTGGAGGATTCTCCCCCGGAAGATAACCCCCCGGGGAGAATAATCGCAGCGAGTTGAATCAGGCAACGCCCTGGAATCCCATAGCAGTGAATCGTGCCATCTCGATCGCGTCGAGGATTTTCACGGCCACAATCGAATCGAAGCTCATAATGACTCGTCTCGACCCCTGAGCATCGGGCATCTTTCGTTCGATCAGGATCAGGTCTCCGGAAATCATATAGCTTACGAACTGAATCGACTCACTGAACGTCGTCACAATCAGGCCGGTGCGAGGAATGCTGGCGGGCCATTCGGCGAAAATCCTTCGCATATCCTTCATACCAGTTGCTCCCATGAAGTTTCCTGAGCACAAAATCTTCTCAAGGCACCGGTCTGTTTCTTCGGCTGAACTAACGGCGGTTCTGTAACGCAATACCGCCGACGGTTGATCGCGTGGATCACCATGGGTGACACTAAGAGTCGGATTACTACAACCGGCGTCGCTGTTAAATTCACCTGCCACGATTATTTTGCCCTCTATGATTTCGCCAGTGAGGCAAGTTTTTCCGTTCAGTTACGAGAAGCCGTCCGGCAAGCAAATCTTTTCTTTGGCAGCAGTTATTCTCCAAACCAAACCGGGCCATGAATTTGATGTCGCTGATGTTCACGGAACGTTGCTCTCTCGAGCTGTGTTCTGGCAAAAGCTCAAATGCAAAAGGGATCAGATTATCGTGGCTGCTCCG
>CAMAXD010000251.1 GCA_945861975.1 Candidatus Kuenenia stuttgartensis
GAGTACTCAGTCGGACGATATTGTCGAAGCGCGTGCTTATCACCGCGTGTTCGGTGATGTGGCTCTGAAGATCCCCGTTACCGCCTTGAAGAGCTATGTGGGGCACTTCGATGCTGGTGCTGGCGCTGTTGAGTTGGCTGGCACATTGCTGTCATTGAAGAACGGTTACATTCCGGCGACGCTGAATTATGAGATTCCCGATCCGCGCTGCCGCCTGAATGTGGCTCGTGGTGAGGCAACTCGACTGAGCAACCGTACCGCCATTACGGTTAACCGTACCGCGATGGGCCAGAGCGCCGCTGCTGTGTTGCGAGCGATCTGATTTTCCGGCCTGGAACGGCCTCGAGTGAACCAGGTGTTTTCTTTGCTGGCGCGGATGTTAAGCTGACAGACCCGCGTCACCACAAAATCCCGCCCTGATTCATTCCCACCACTCCAGACAGAAAGTATCCGGCATGCTGCGCTGTTTGATTGCGACTGCCTGCGTGCTGAGCAGCCACTGGGCTGGTCTCGGCTCTGCACTTGGCGATGAATCAAGTCCGGCAGCCGATGTCGATTATGAGCGATTCATCAAGCAACTGCTGTTCAACAAGTGTGTGGCCTGTCATGGGGCCATTCGTCAAAGCTCCGGGCTGCGTCTTGATCATGGTTCGCTGATTCGCAAGGGCGGCGAGAGCGGCTCAGCGGCTGAACCCGGTCGAAGTGACACCAGTCTGCTGATCCAGAGAGTTACGGCCACCGACAGCAGCCAACGGATGCCCCCGGAAGGGCAGGGGGAAAAGCTGACCGACGAACAGATCAAGCTGCTAAGAAAGTGGATCGATGCGGGTGCACATTCTCCTCAGAATGAAGAGATCCCGGAAGACCCGGCTCACTATTGGTCCTACCAAAGCCCAATTACGCCCGACATACCAAGCGTAAAAAACGCTGATTGGGTCCGAACTCCGATCGACGCGTTTATCGGAGCCCAGCATGAGTCTCGAGGACTACAACCATCGCCGGAAACACCGCGTGCAGTCTGGCTTCGCAGGGTTACTCTTGACCTGATCGGGATTCCTCCGACACAAACCGAGCTCCATACTTTTCTGAATGATCATTCCGAGAATGCTTATGAAGCCGTCGTCGACACACTTCTTGCGCGCCCAGAGTACGGCCAGCGATGGGGACGGCATTGGATGGATGTCTGGCGTTATAGCGACTGGTATGGCAGCCGAGGCATCAATGAAATTCGCTACAGTCAGCGTCACATCTGGCGCTGGCGGGACTGGACTGTTGAATCACTGAACGAAGACAAGCCTTATGACCGGATGGTCATGGAGATGCTGGCGGGTGATGAACTGGCTCCGGCCGACCCAAATATTCTCCGTGCTACCGGTTACCTTGGTCGGAACTGGTACAAGTTTGACCGCAACGTATGGTTGTTTGACACGGTCGAACAAACCAGTCAGGCGTTCCTTGGCCTGACCATGAAATGTGCTCGCTGCCACGATCACAAGTTCGACCCGATCACTCAGGAGGATTACTATCACCTGCGTGCGTTCTTCGAACCGCATGATGTCCGCATCGACCCGATCAGTGGCTCCCTGGAAACCGAGAAGGACGCGACTCTGGGTCCGGTAGTGCGTGAAGGGGTGGCGCGGGTTTATGACAAAGAACTCGAAGCCAAAACGTATGTTTTTGAGCGAGGCGATAACCGCTATCCGGATCAGTCACGGCTGATGTCTGCAGCGGTTCCCAGGGCGCTGGGTTCACTCGCGGAGGAGATTCACGCCGTTGCGCTTTCCGCTGATGCCTGGCAGCCCCACCTTCGCGCGGCTGTCGCTGAGGGTCTCGTGAAGAATGCCGAATCAGAGATCGCTCTGGCGGCAGAGAAGATTCGCACAACTCTGGCGGAAGCGAAAAGTGCTCAGCTGGCGCTGGCGTCATTCGAAACCCGCGTTGCCGAACAAAAGTCATATGGAGCGTCGGGTGAGGCCATCGCGGACGCAAAACCTGTCCTCAATGATCAGTTTGCGACTCGCACAGAAACGTGGAAGGTCCTTTCGGGGAAGTGGGACTGGAAAGACGGTCGCCTCATTGAATCATCGGTCGCAAACTTTTCGACACTCGTCGCCGACGTGATCCATCCGAAGAACTTCCGGGCGCGAGTTCGTTACCGCACATTGCTACCGGGAACAATTCGTTCGGTGGGGTTCAGTTTCGACTACATCGATAGCGGAAACTCCCAGGATGTGTATACCGCGACGGGCGATTCCTCGCAGTCTGTTCAGACCTTTCATCGCAAAGACGGTCAGCAGTTTTATCCAGCGGCGGGGATCGTTCGGACAAAGCTGGCCGTGGGAGAAGAGACGGTGGTTGAAATCACCGCACGAGAACAACGGCTTCAACTAAAGCTGAATGGCGAACACAAACTGGACTACGTGATTCCGGAGGCGCGACGCGAGGGCCAGTTTGCTCTGTGGGTTCATAGTGGCTCGGCCGAATTCCTGGAGGTTGACATTCGGGAACTGGTCCCCAGTCTGACCGAACTTCAGCTCGCTCAGCAAACAGCACTACACAATGTCAAAGTTGCCGAGCAGCAACTCGTGATCGCTGAGCAGCAGAAGCTGTCGCTGATGGCACGGCTGGCAGCGGAGCGAGCCAAATATTCTGGTGAGCGGCCAGAAGAAGTCCGCGAGAAGAGTCGTGCTGCCAGTCGAGCCGAACGCGAAGTTGCGGCGGCCAGAGTTGCGGCCGAAGTCTTTGAGGCCGAGCATTTACTGGCCTTGTCGAAGGTCTCGTCGGGCGAAGACGCAGCAGGCACAGATTCGAAGCCTTTGTCGGCGGACGCTGAAAAGAAGCTGACAGAAGCGAAAGCAAAGTTGGCGGATGCTCTGAGTGCGATCGAAAAGGCCGATGATACGTATACTGCGCTCGGGCCGACTTATCCGTCTACTTCAACCGGCCGACGTCTTGCTCTCGCACGCTGGATCGTTGCCCCTCAGAATCCACGAGGCTCACGCATCGCCGTGAATCACATCTGGCTGCGACATTTTGGTGAAGCCCTGGTGCCGTCTGTGGCAAATTTCGGACTTAACGGTCAACGTCCGTCGCATCCCGAACTCCTGGACTGGCTGGCGACTGAATTGGTGCGTCAGGAATGGAGGATGAAACCGATTCATCGGATGATTGTGCTGTCTGCGGTCTATCGGCAGACGTCGGCAACGGGACCAGAAACGGCCGTCATCGCGAACAATCGTACTGTTGATCCGACAAACCGCTTTCTGTGGCGGATGAATTCACGACGCATGGAATCGGAAGTGGTGCGAGATTCAGTGCTGGCGGTTTCCGGCAAATTGGATTGCTCTTCGGGAGGCCCCGAAATTCCAGAGACCGAATCGTTGTCTAACTTTCGTCGGAGTTTGTACTTTCGCAGCACACCAAATGAGAAGTCCGGCTTCCTTGAGACCTTCGATGCCGCGAATCCCAACGAGTGCTATCGCCGTCAGGAAAGCGTTGTCCCGCAACAGGCTCTGGCGCTGATGAACAGCAGCCTGACGCTGGATCTGGCACGTCAACGGGCCGAAGAATGGAGTTCCGCAGCAGGGCAGGGCGACAGCCGGGAAGTCCGGACGGCCTTTGTTACGGCTGCGTTTGAGAACTTACTGACTCGACAACCGACGACGACCGAGCTGGAAAGCTGTCTGACGTTTCTGGATCGAACGATGGCGACGATCGCACGTTCGGATCTCAAAATGTTCCCGGCTGGCGGGCAAGCTTCCAGTCGACCCGCCGCGAAAGAGCCTTGGTTGAGAGCCCGTGAAAACCTGGTTCACGTGCTCTTCAGTCACAACGATTTTGTCACAATCCGCTGAGGCCTCGATGCACTATCAACAACACTCTCGGCGACATTTTCTTTCCGACATGGGTATGGGCTTCACCGGCCTCGCGCTGGGCTCGATCCTGGCTCGCGACGGCATCACCCGTGCGGCAGAGTCGGACGATCATCGCAACGCCGCTGCGCAAGCGATCGCCGAGAACGTTCGTGAACAATTTGCTCCGAAGGCAAAGAGCGTGATCTGGTTCTTTATGCTGGGCGGTACCAGCCATCTGGAGAGCTTTGATCCGAAGCCAGCCATCGACAAGTATTCCGGGCTGACAATTGATGAGTCGCCCTTTCGATCGTCCGTGCTCGACTCACCTTACTATCGCAAGAATGTCAGAGACTTCGCCGGGACACCTCGCGCGCTGATGGCTCAGCTTTATCCCACCCAGATTGGCTTTCGTCGCCGAGGTCAAAGCGGCATTGAAGTCAGTGACTGGTGGCCTCATGTGGGTGATTGCATCGACGATATTGCTGTCGTCCGGTCAATGTGGACCACAGACAACGACCATGCCGCCCAACTGCAGTTTCATACGGGGCGACATATCTTCGACGGCTTTCATCCTTCAATCGGATCCTGGGTTCATTACGGACTCGGATCTCTCAACGACAACCTGCCGCAGTTTGTCGTGATGGGTGGCGGTCCGGGGGATTGTTGCGGTGGTGTCGGAGCCCATAGTGCAAGTTATCTGGGCCCGGAACATTCCGGCGTCACCATGGCCCTGGATCCGGCGAACCCGCTGCCGTTCGGGACTCCGGGAGCCAGCGTGTCATTGGCTGAGCGACGCGATCAACTGGATCTGCTGAATAAACTGAACGGGATTGCCGGTGCACAGTATCCCGATGATCCGGCTATGCGGGCGCGCATTCGCAGCTATGAACTGGCGTTTCGGATGCAGATGTCCGTGCCCGAGGTTGTTCGGCTCAGCGATGAAACTCCACACACGCAGGAACTCTATGGTCTGAATGAACCTGCAACGGAGCGCGTCGGACGATTCAGCCTTGCGGCTCGGAGACTGGTTGAACGTGGTGTAAGGTTCGTGCAAATTTACGATGACGGCTGGGATGCCCACAGCGAGCTGATTAAGAACCATTCGACACGATGTAAAGCGGTGGATAAACCGATCGCTGGTTTGCTGAAGGATCTGAAGCAGCGAGGGCTTCTGGAGGAAACTCTTGTTGTCTGGGCGACCGAGTTTGGTCGGACTCCGGGTGCAGAACGATCCGATGGTCGTGACCACCATCCTTATGGATTCTCAGTCTGGATGGCTGGTGGCGGCTTGAAGCGAGGTGTCGTGCACGGTGCGACGGATGAGATCGGGTTTCACGCGGTTGAGCATCGCCATTATGTGACCGACATTCACGCGACGTTGCTGCATCAGCTCGGTCTGGACAGTCATCGTCTGGAATTCCCCGGACAGAAGCGTCTGGAGATTGATTTCGGTAGCCCTATTCAGGACATCATTGCCTGACAAGGGCACGGCCCTTGACTCGGGTTGCCTGACGGCCCGATACCAAAGGAGTCGCTCACGGTGTTCGCTTTCGGCAAGAGACAACATGGGCGATACAAAATGGCCTTGATCAGCGAGACTCACTTCCTCACAGAGGCCAGAGGAGCTAGCCATGGGGGCGAACCATGGGCTTCCATTCGTCGGTCCTGAGTTCGTAACTATCCACTCAGTTTACAAGCTGGATTCCAGCCACTGCTTCAGACCTTCTTCACCACCAAAACCTCGCTGTTGAGCGATGATCTCGCCATCTTTGAAGATCATGATTTGAGGAATCCCTTTGCCGGATCCGTAGTGCGTAAACAGCTCGGGACGCTTATCGATATCGATCTTCAGAAACTTCGCGCGGGAAGAAAATCGAGGCTCAAGGTCGTCGATGGCTGCGTCCATTCCGCGACAAGGACCACACCAGTCGGCCCCGAATTTCACGACCACCGGATGGCTGTTCTCCAGAACCGCCTGCCGAAACCAGGGATCATTAGTGGGCTCGGGGTGACGTCCACTGGCTAGAACAAACAACACGGCCAGAACGACGCCAACACCAATAGTGATGTTTCGGTTGAGCGTATCCATAGGGGCGGCCTCAGAGGCTTCGTTCGATTCCGGAAGATATGGGCTGGCAAAAGCCTGGCACATGCTCTCCTGGCCGATCAGGAATGAGCCTGGAATCTGTGTCGCTGTCGATGATGCAGTAGCGAATGTAATTGCTGTAACGATCGAGCTGACGGATTCCCATGAAACGTTGAAGTATCAGGAGCAGCCCAGAGCTAAGCCGCTTAAAACCGAAACGGGTACCGAAGTCTGAGACCTCGGCACCCGCCGTTTGGTTTCGTAGTCAGGTCACCCGACTGGCTGCGAAGTATGATTCCGGCAAACAATGCGTCGTTGATCGTCTTGTTCGCCACCTTAGTTGTCGTAGTCAATAACGATCATGCCATCCTTGGATTTGATGTCAACTTCGTACGTACCAAAATCCATTGTCACTCGTGTATGGCAAGGTGAGATGTGGATGCATCGAGGGGGACATGGAGGCACACAAACCTGAACGAAGACTATTCTTTCTACGACGTCATGCTCACACATTCCGGGGTCTCGAACGGCGACGACGACAGGCACTGCGTTTGGAGCAATGTTGCACTCATCTTCAACTCGGACACTGGTTGCCAAATGTACCTGGCAGTCAACGATCTCTCCGATCTGATGAGGAAACGCGGGCGCTGTCTGATAGCTGGGAACGACAGGGTAGCCAGGATTCACCGGATACGACTGGGCTGGTGGCAGTTCCTGAACCGGTGGCAAAGGCTGAGCTGAATCCTGTGACGGAAAGTAGATAGGTTGGCCGTAGGCCGGGTTCGGATTCGAGCTGACACGAAAGCTGATCTGAGCACCGGAGCGGCTTGAGTAGTGGCTGCGACCTGATCGGCCGTAACTTTCGTCCCTCAGGTTCACTCGATTCTGATCAAAATCACCATAGCCGGGTCGACCATAGTTCCCCTGGTTCTGTGAATAACCCAGGTAATTCATGTCGCGGTCAGCCACCTGCATGTTGCGTTTGTAGACGTCTCGTCCGGTCATTTCATGGCCACGATATCCGGAACCATGCAGACCACGTCCTTCATGATCATGGTGCCCGACTGGCTGAATCGCTGGTGGAGCGCTGCGATGATGCGAGGTTCCGTTCATAGCATTTAAGAAATCGACCAGGTCATTTGCTCTGGTCGTTGAGTTTATTACCAACAGCAGGCCCATTAGTACCAGGCCGCGAATCATGGATGTCTTCATGGCAGTGTCCTTCCGTCTTGTGCAGGGGTGACTTGGATTTTTGCATCAGTTCATTGATGCCGTTCCTCTGATAATTCATTTCCCGTGCCAATCGCCAGTCCGACAGATTCCAGCCGAAAATGGGCGTGTTTTGCCTCTTCGCCTCAAGCTTGTAGATCCTTTGCTGTCGTCACTTGTGCTCGGAGTATGTCCGATTGACGACACACTTTTGGCCACGCCGATTCGTCGCTCAGAAGGACTTCCACTGCGTTGCTTTCTCGAGCCGGGTTCTGCAAGATTCCGTCCTCCACTTTTCAGCCGAACTGCTTTGAGACACTGACCATGATGTTCAGCCATCTTTGTTTCCGATTCGCACTGCTCTCCGCCGCGGTGGCCATTAGCCCGTTTGGCTCGGCGGCAGATCCACACGTGATTGTCCCGGGCTATGAACGCTTTCGAGCAGAGAAACTCACAAATGTCGAAGCGGGATCACTCCTGATCTCTGAACTGAATTGCCAGTCGTGCCACGGAAAGCTTCACGACCGCGCAGTACCGCCTCGACAGGCACCCATCCTGACGCACGTGGGGGACCGTTCCAGCGTGGATCACCTTCGAAAGTTCATTGCGGATCCTCATCAGGAGAAACCTGGCACGGCGATGCCTGCGTTGTCGGCTCTGAAATCGGATCCGACGGTTGCTGATGCGATCGCGGCGTTTCTGACACAGGGTTCTGCCTGGCGAGCCACCGCGGTTGGAATCGATGCCGTTCGTCGTGGAGAGGAGCTGTTTCACAAGATCGGCTGTGCGGCATGCCATTCGGACCGACGAGATGATGCAGTGATCGACCAGATTCGTCGAGGGATCTCAGCTGGGCAGGCGACAGAAGAGGACGAGGAAGACGCTGAGGAAAAGCTGGAGACGAAGTGGACTCGTTCAGCTTTCGCGATGCCTTTAGGAAAGCTGGAGCAGAAATACAGCCTCTCCAGTCTGATTAACTTTCTGAGAGATCCCCATGCCGTTCGTCCATCGGGCCGAATGCCGGCGTTGAATCTGACTCCGGAGGAAGCTCGCGACATCGCCAGCTATCTGCTGAAGGACGTCGACGTCGAACCGAATATTCACTTCGAGTACTTTGAGGGTGACTGGCAGAAGGTTCCGGATTTCACACAACTGAAAGCCGTCTCATCGGGCAAGACAACCGACTTTTCGGTGGGAGTCTCCCCGAAGGACGAACTGTTCGCTTTGCGATTCAGCGGCTTTGTTCACTTGCCCAAAGATGGACGTTATCGCTTTCATCTGAGTTCTGACGACGGTGCTCGATTGCTGATCAATGGCGAAGTCGTTGTTGATAACGATGGAATCCACCCAGGTGGATTTCGCGACGGGGAGGCCGAATATAAAGCGGGTGCGTATGAACTCGTGGTGGAGTATTTCGAGTACCACGGACAGGAAGAACTGGCGGTCGAAATTGAAGGCCCGGAGTTGCCTCGACAGCCTCTCGCAGGACTGGTCACTCTGACAA
>CAMAXD010000252.1 GCA_945861975.1 Candidatus Kuenenia stuttgartensis
GTGCCGAAAGCTATGTACTACGCGAGCTGGAATCCCTGGGTGCCGCAGCATTAACGTGACTTGCAGGTCAGATCTCTTCTTCTGTGGAAGCGATGCATTTTCAGTATGGGAAACTCACATTCGATAGACATCGAGCAGAACGAAGCGAATTCTCGTTCTGAATTCGAACGTTTCCGGGCTAAACTCAATGACCGTTTCCCGATAGAGCCGAATTGACGCGGTGACTCATACAAACATGACCACGCCAGTCAGCCATAGTACTCGCCAGCGAGTTCATCGGAGGCAGCCTGGAAGTCGCCATATAACACCTTGCGGCTGTGGTTCGTGCTCGTTCGTTTCGGAGGAGATAAGCGAGCGAGACGAATCACTCATCCTTCATCACTCTCTGCAGGCGTTCGATGAGTTCCTGGCGGGCTCGAAAAATCCGACTGCGGACGGTGCCCAGCGGGATGTCGAGAATTTCGCCGATCTCTTCGTAGGAGAATCCATCGATTTCCTTAAGAACCAGCGGCTGGCGAAATTCGTCTGCGATTTTTTTCAATGCTTCCTGAACAAGGCGAACCTGTTCTGCCTGTTCCATCGCGTGCCCGGGAGCATTTTGCTGACTGGGATCCGCGGGTTCAAACGCCGAAGCTTCGTGCATGTGATCCAGAGACCCGGCACTGATGTGCTGGCGCCGCGCACGACTGATCGCAACATTCCGAGCAATGCGGTAGAGCCAAGAATAGAACCCTGCATCGCCTCGGAATGAACTCAATTTCTGCCACGCCAGAACAAACGCCTGTTGAGCCACATCCAATGCGTCTTCGCGGGAGTTCAGAACGTGCTCAAGGCTATGAACCAGCCGATCCTGATAGCGCCTCACGAGGTCATCGAACGCGCGCGGATTTCCCTGCAGAGTCATCGTGATGAGTTGCAGGTCTGAAGAGCTGTCCACCGAGTCTGCTGACCCCCGTTTTTGAGCACTACTTTGGAGCGACTTGCTCAGGCACGATCTGTTGTCGGAAGCGGCTTCTCCGAGCTTGCCAACGTTAATTTTGGATGCCGCGAAAGATAGTACATTCCGATGATTCCTGTAATCATCAGGCCAATGCTCATCATCTGCGCATCTTTCAGCCCCAATGCGCCCGGGTCGATGTCTCCTCGCAATGTCTCCAGAACGTATCGACTAATCGGATACAGGATCGATGTCAGGCACATCACTGCACCGTCAAAAGGTCGACGACGGAAAAACCAGGCGAGGATCCCGGCGAACACAAAAGCTGCGACGGAGCTGTAGATCTGAGTGGGATGCAGCGAGATTGTTTCTGTGGCATCCCGACCGATCACGCCATTCTCGACAAGCTTTTCGAAGGTCAGGCTGTCCGGAGGAAATCTGACGGCCCACGGTCGCTCACAAGCTTTGCCATAACAACAGCCATACAGGAAACAGCCGATTCGTCCGAATCCTTCACCAATAAGCAGCGAGGGGGAAAGTACATCGAACATCGCCAGCGGGTTGATCTTTCGGCGAAGGCAAAAAATTGTGACACCAATAATTCCTCCGATGACGCCGCCGTAAAACACGATGCCGCCGTCCCACAACGCGACGGAGGCAATAAGTTTCTGCATGCCGTGAGCACGAGCCATCGTGGGACTTCCATGCCGAACGAGGTAGTAGACGCGAGCACCAATCAATCCGGGAATCAGTGCCCACATCATCATGTCCCAGATAACTTCGGGCGGTTGTCCAATTTTCAGGACTCGTCGCGACGCCAGCCACGTCGCTGTCGAGAATCCCACAAACATCATGAACCCATAGCCAAAGACGGGGATTCCACTATGAATGATCGCAATGTCCGGACGAAAAAATGCCCCAGCCAAAAGCACGATCGGGATCACCAGCCAGAAGCCCGCCGATGCGGCAGACTCTTTCAGATTCAGGGTACTGCGGTACAATAGCACGAAGGACACGAATGTGATCAGCAGCCAGGCCAGGATCAGCCAGGCCATTCCAACATGCAGTTCGTTGCCAACGGACTGCCATTGCCAGAGATCTTCGAAAAGGAATCGCAGCAGAACCTTGCGCATGAAACGAATCGCATAAAAGTCAGCCGAGAATACGGCCAGGCCGGTGTCGCTCGTTTTTCATTCAACGAGTCTCCCGGCGGATCATAGCGGAAGCCCGGCGATCTAAGAAACGCAGGTTTTTTCAGCGATTCTATTGCCGTAAGGAAAAATGCAGGATCTCGTTGTCGATCAGACGCGTAGTCCCCACCTTCGCGGCAATCAATGCGACCGCAGGTTCTGTTGGTTCGGTCAATAGTTCGAGTGTCCGACCATTGGTGATCACTGCATATTGCAAATCAATACCTTCGACTGAGCGAAGCATGTCGATCATCGCGGCGGATATTTCAGCCGGAGCAAGCGATGTCTCCTGTGCCAACTGCTTTGCTTTTCGCAGAGCCTGAGACAATCGGCCAGCTCGCTGACGTTCATCCGGAGACAGGTATCGATTGCGACTGCTCATCGCCAATCCATCAGATTCTCGAATGATGGGGCACGTGATAATTTCGACGGGATGGTTCAGGTCTTCGACCATTTGTCGAATGATGAGCTGCTGTTGAAAATCCTTCTGCCCAAAGTAGGCACGATCAGGTTCCGTGATATTGAACAGCTTGGTGACGACCGTTGAGACGCCATCAAAGTGACCCGGCCGATGCGCACCTTCCAACACGGAAGCCAGCCGATCGACTCGTACGATGGTTTGAGCCAGCGGTGCATACATGGACGAAGTCTGCGGCGTAAAGACCAGGTCGGCCCCAGCCTCCCGACACATTTCCAGATCGCTTTCCAGCGTTCTGGGGTACTTACTGAAATCCTCGTTCGGCCCGAATTGAGTCGGGTTCACAAAGATCGTGCCCACGACAAAATCGCATTCTTTGCGAGCTCGCTCGATCAGACTCACATGGCCCGCATGCAGCGCGCCCATGGTGGGAACGCAACCGACCGACTTCCCCGCGCATCGAGCGGCTCGGACAAGTCGGTGTGTTTCGGTTGGTGATGGTTCCACAATCATTTATTTCTCACCGCGAAACATCTTCATGATGAAACTACCGATCCCAATCACAACGGCAACTGCCAGGCCGATCAGTTTTCCTGCGGATCGACCTCGAATGCGTGTTCCGCCCGAGTTGTCAGAATCATCCTGAGCCAAAGTCAGCACTGCGTCATAATCGACGGAAGACGACGTCAGCGTATTCTTGCCGATTCCTACAGCAGATGAAACTTCGGTGGTTCCAAGTACAACAATAGTGACCACACAAATCAGTGAAAACAGCATCAATCGCAAGGTCATTGAGGGACTCCAGGTGTCACAGGAGGGGCAGGGGTATTAAGCACATCGCAGATACGTTGAGTGTCGTCAACGACAATTGCAAATCATGCTTCAGACCACTCATCCCCAAATTATTTCCTGTTGGTGCCCTCTACCTCGAGCGTGCATTACTTCACGGGCTTTTCGTAAGCCTGCATATCCTTCAGGATTTTTCTCGCCCCATTGCCCAGAAACAGGACATCAACTCCAGCAACGAGCAACGTATATCCCTGCGCCGCGTAGGGAGCCACAGCTTCAGCATTCACACCGAAATAGCCGAGCGGAATAGACGCTGACTGGCATGCTGCTGTGATCTTCGCAATACCTGCAAGGACCTCCGGATCAGAAATCTGTCCCATCTTGTTATAGCTGGCTGAGAGATCGTAAGGCCCGAGCAATACGCAATCGATGCCGGGCACTTTGACGATCGATCCAATGTTTTCGACCGCCGTTTTGTGCTCTGCCTGTACAATGACGACGACATCGTCATTTGCGGATGCGACATAATCGGCAAAGCGAAAACCATAACCGTGAGCTCGTGCCAGGCCGACACCGCGGCCTCCGGCAGGTGCGTATCGAGCAAACCGCACCACGTCAGCCGCCTGTTCGGCTGTGTTGACCTGAGGCACGATGACTCCCTGCGCTCCAAGGTCCAGTACCTTCTTGATCTCTGCCTCATCGCAGATCGGGACACGGACGATGCAGGCGACGCGGTGACTGACAGCCTGGAGAATGCCAAGAATATCGGGAGTTGTCAGCGGTCCGTGTTCGCCATCGATAAACAGCCAGTCAAAACCGACGTCCGCAAGAATCTCGGCCGTTGATGCTGTTGGCAGAGTGACCATTGTTCCCAGAAGTGTTTCGCCTTTTCGAAGGCGCTCGCGAAATCCCTTGATCATTGGAAGAGTTCTTTATCGACAAAACGAAGCGTGGGGAAGCTCCATAGGATCTAAAACGAAGCGCATGCGCCCGTACCGTTGGAGCGATTTGCGACCATTTTGAATGGTCAACTTTGAGCAACAAAACGTTCGTCCGGGACTACCGTGCCAGACGATTCAGGTACTCACCGTACTCATTCGGGAACTCTGATGCCAGCGACTGCAGCCGGCTGCGATCAATGAAGCCCTTTCGCCAGGCAATTTCTTCAGGGCAGGAGATCTTCAGCCCCATTCGTTTCTCTATCGCGGCGACGAAGTTACCGGCATCCAGCAGAGATTCGTGCGTACCGGTATCAAGCCACGCGAAACCTCGAGAAAGCATTTCGACTCGCAGGAGTCCTCGGTTCAGATACTCGCGATTGACGTCGGTGATCTCCAGCTCGCCTCGCGGAGATGGCTTCAGATTGCATGAGATCTCCACAACCGAATTATCGTAGAAGTAAAGTCCAGGGACTGCAAAGCTGGATTTGGGCTTCTGAGGTTTCTCTTCGAGCGAGATGGCTTTTCCCTGCGCATCAAACTCCACAACTCCGTATCTCTCCGGATCTCGAACCTCGTATCCAAAGATGGTAGCTCCTGTTTCAAGGCTTCCGGCATTGGCCAGGATGTTCTGAAAACCACTGCCGTAGAAGATATTGTCACCCAGAACCAACGCGACGTGGTCGTCGCCTACGAAGTCGGCACCCAGAATAAACGCCTGCGCGAGCCCTTCAGGCTTGGCTTGAGTGATATAAGAAAACTTCATCCCCCACTTCGCGCCGTCGCCGAGCAGTTTTTCAAATCCACCAATATCCCGAGGCGATGAGATGATCAGCACCTCCTGAATACCAGCCAGCATCAGCGTTGAAAGCGGATAGTAGATCATCGGCTTGTCATAAACCGGCGCCATTTGCTTACTGATGCCAAGTGTGATTGGAAACAGTCGCGAACCAGTGCCTCCTGCGAGGATGATGCCTTTTTTGAAGTGGGACATAGGAAGAGGTTTTCGGCTGGAGGTTTTCGGGTTTCTGAATCAACGGCGAGCGACATGGCGTCAGCCCCCCGAGTGTCTTCTTCTTCGTTGAGAACGGGATACTCGTTTTCTATTTGTCGCCAAGCCCGAGGCGTTCGCGGCGGTATTTTCCGGACTGAACGCGTTCGACCCAGATCGGATTTTCCAGATACCAGCGGATCGTCAATTCCAATCCCGATTGGAAGTCCTGTTGAGGTTTCCAGCCCAGCTCGCGTTCAATCTTTGTTGCGTCAATCGCATACCGACGATCATGGCCAGGGCGATCCTTTACGTAGCGGATCAATGATTCACAAGGGGTGTGTGGCAACCCGGGACGCAGTCGATCAACCGTGGCGCAGATCATTTTTACGATACTGATATTTGTTTGCTCGTTGTTCCCACCGACGTTGTAGCATTCGCCGATTCGTCCCTTTGCAAGGACTGCTTCAATGGCTGCACAATGATCTTCGACATACAGCCAATCGCGCACATTGAGACCGTCGCCGTAAACAGGCAGCGGTTTACCTTCGATGGCGTTCAGAATTATCAGAGGGATTAATTTCTCCGGGAACTGATAGGGTCCATAGTTATTCGAACAGTTCGTGATCAGGACCGGCAGTCCATACGTGTGAAGATAGGCGCGAACAAAATGATCCGATGCCGCTTTGCTGGCAGAGTACGGACTGTTTGGTGAATACGAGGTTTCTTCCGTAAACAAACCTTCTGCGCCCAGTGAGCCGTAGACTTCGTCGGTCGACACATGCAACAGACGGAATTCGTCTTTGTCTGAACCGCTTAACTGTGAGTAATACGCGCGGATCTCTTCGAGCATCCGACAGGTGCCAAGCACGTTCGTTTCGACGAAGGTCAGTGGTCCATCGATTGAGCGATCGACGTGCGATTCTGCGGCGAAGTTGACGACGGCCGTTGGACGGAACTTGTCGAGCAGATCTTTGACGAGTGTTCGATCACCAATGTCTCCCGCAACGAGTTGATGCTGTTCGGAGTTCGGGGGCAGAGAGTCTGGATTGCCCGCATAAGTCAGTTTATCGAGATTGATGATGCGGACGCCGCCTCGTTCAACAGCGCGGCGGACAAAGCAGCTTCCAATAAAACCTGCACCACCAGTGACCAGAAGAGTTTGCATATCGACGTCAGGCTATATTTGCAGAGGTTTAAGTTGAGCAGGGGACGGAGGTTTGTCCGCTGTACCCGGGGTTTACGGAATCGATGTCCAGAGTTTGAGAAAAATGACCGGTGAATCAAGGAGATTTGCCGGACTTTGCCCCGATTCGCCTGCGGTGATCGCATCGTGTCGGACGGCATGCTTCAAGCTGTCCGGTTAGTACGATTTTTCCATCTGTAACGAGCGATCTTCGGTTCAACGGCAAACGATGCAGGCGACGCTGGGGCAGATATTGAACCGCGAATAGACGCGAATAGACGCGAATACATAGGCGTCTTCGGAAGCACCGTTATGCTAGTGAATGGTCAGCAACCTGACAGCGTCTGTTGAACGTCTTCTCTGCACGAGTCTTTCCGACACATCCTGCGTCGGCGGGATAAGTGTAAAGCCTGCCAGAGATCAGGGCCGCAGCGCAAGATCTTTGTAGATCGCTTCATTGATCAGGCGATTGCGTCGCTGATGTTGACCTTCACCGCAGAAGCCATTTGCACTCCAGGCGACGACCAGGCCATGTTGCGGATCGCAGAACCCCATTGAGCATTGGGATCCCCCGTGTCCAAACGCGGATTCACCGGCGTATCGTCCGAATCCATAAGGGACCGTCTCCAGCCCATGACGGTTGGAGTTACAAATTACGCCGAGGCCAAAGTCAACAACGTGCTGGAGCGTTTGATCGAACTGGTTAACTCGATGACGCATCGTCATCTGTTGGATAGTTGACGGCGAGACAAAGGGAACGCCATCGAGAAGATTTCCATTTCGCAGCAGCAACTCAAGGAAGACGCCGAGCTCTCGAATCGGTCCGCGCAGGTTGCCGCCCGGTGAAGGCTGAGTCAACCACGGCGATGTCCCATAAGTGGAGATCGCGAGTTGTCCTTTATCACGTTCATAGAGTGTCGGAAGCAGTCCTGCATTCTGAGCCAGTATATGAGTCTTAAGACCGCACGATGTCGAGCTTAGCCCAAGGGGCTCAAACAGCTCGTGCGTCAAAATGTCATCGAAGGCAGCGAGGTGTGCCGACGTTATTGTTCGTCGCAGAATTTCACCCAGCAGAAACCAACTGCTTTGCGGATGATAGGCGGCTGTTCCGATGGGTAGATGTCGCTCTGTTGACACGATAGTCTCAATCGTGGTTGACCAATCGGCATGAGGCCACCCTGTTTCGGTTGCAGGAAATCCTGATTGATGGGTCAGCAGGTCGAAGATCGTGACATCGTGCTTATCGCTGTGAACTGTTTCAGGCAAAAGCTCGGTGAGCCTTGTTGACAGTTGGAAGCGTTGATTCTCGATCTGTTTCAGAATCAGCAACGCTGTCAGCGGTTTTCCGGCGCTGCGCCAGGGCATGATGGTCGCGGGTGCCATGGGAACGCTGGGTGATGCGTCACCCAGCGCAGAGTCCAGAACGGCCTGAGAGTTCAGCGAAACGTAAATCTGCACCCCAGTATGAAGTCCGCGAGAAATTCCTTCCTGAATCGCGGCGGCAACGGAGGGAAATTCGGCTGATGGGAACATGGCGGTCAGTTGCAGAGAGGCAGCATTTTCTCGGCCTGGACGATGTACTGCTTCAGCATCGAATGTTCCTCGGCCGGTGCGACAGCCAGGCAGGCTCGCAGAAGTTCTTTGGATTCCCCCGGTCGGCCGGAACGTAATGTCAGAATCGCCAGGTCTCTGCGTTCTCGATAGGAGCCGGGAATCAACAACGCGATTCGGCTCTGAACACGCCAGGCGGATACCCAGAGTTCTCGATTACCAAACAGAGTCTTGAGATTGTTGAGCATTCGAACCATGATCGTTCGCTCGTCAACCGGCTTCAATGTTCTGAGGATCTCTGGCATCGGCAATTCGGTGATATCACGTAACCACGCGATGCACTCAGGTTCATCCATGATCCGTCCGCCGTTAAACGCATCAACGTACAGATTGCCAGAATCGGTTGGCAGTCTGGTCAGAAAATGATGCGGGGCTGCGATTGGTTCGAGCGGTATGCCAAGTTCATTGGCCACATTCAGATAGATCAGGGACAAAGAAATTGGAATTCCTCGCCCGGTTTCGAGCACTCGATTGAGATAGCTGGCCTCGGGGTCGCCGTGGCAATCTTCATCGCCGTGCAGGTTGAGTTCTTCCGTCATATGACGGACCAGCATCTTCAGTTCTTCCAGATCTGATCCTGCCTG
>CAMAXD010000253.1 GCA_945861975.1 Candidatus Kuenenia stuttgartensis
AGCTTGAAGCTGCCGTGCGGCCTGTGGCGTTGCGGTTGGTGACTCGGTACAAGGACGCTCAGACGGCTTTCAAGGCTGCGAAGGAAGCCAACGACGAGACAGCGACGAAGAAGGCCAAAGACATCATGGACGCTCTGCTGCTGTTTCGCGGTGACATGGTGACCTATCAACGGGCGTATGCGTTCCTATCCCAGATCTTTGACTACGGGAACACGGACTTCGAGAAGCGAAGTATCTTTTTCAAGCAGCTTTTGCGTCTGCTGGAGTTCGGCCGGGAACGTGAGGGAATCGACTTATCACAGGTTGTGCTGACTCATCACAATCTCAGGAACCGCGGGAAGCAGAACCTGCAGTTGCAGGACAAGGAATACCCCAAGCTGGACCCATTGACGGCGGCGGGAAGCGGAGCGATTCAGGAAAAGCAGAAGGCGTATCTGAGTGAGGTGATCGAAAACCTGAATACGATCTTCGGGGCCGATACGACGGACGGCGATCAATTGGCGTTCCTGCGGGCTTTGTCGTCAAAGTGTGCGGAGTCCGAGAAGTTGCGGGCGCAAGCGGTGGCGAATTCGAAGGAACAGTTCGCCGGTTCGCCCGATCTGCTGAAAGAGTTGATCAATGCGAACATCGACAGTCTGGATGCGTTTACAGAGTTGAGTACTCAGGTTCTGAATTCCCCCGAGATCCAACGCCGCGTGCTGGCTCTGCTGCTGGGGCCTGGCAAGTTGTGGGAACTGCTGAGCGGCCGCATGGATGGCGGACAAGGGAAGGCATGACACGTTGCTTTCAGTTCCCCATCACCGCCCGTCGTTTTAGTTCAGCATCAACAGCTTCTACGCTTTGCACGTTGACTGAGGCAACGAATGCGGGATTCTCCGCAGGCGTACGTTGGGGCAAATTTGCCCGATGGCCTGAGTCGGGTGATGAGATGTTTTGAGTTGTGGGCCTCGGTGTCCGCTGTGTCGCCGCTGAAATCAGTGGCGACAAAAGCGGGAATACGTTGGGCTTATTTGGTCTGTCACCGTGGTTGTCACTTCGGACGGTGCTCTATGGAAATACCGTGTTGCCGCCAAAAGGCATCGAGAAATGGAATGCTTAATCTTTTGAACTGATACGTTCGGGATTTCACCTTCTCTGTGTGACTTCACAATTCAGCCATTGGATGGCCCCAATCTTCACTTTCAGACTACCGGAGCGCTATGCTCTGCCCGTCCCGGCTGAAGCAGAGATTAAAACCGAGCTCGAGACTCTATCAACCGCTTGCACTCGCGGCTTGAGTCTCATCGGAATCGAACGACGCCTTTGGGTGTTTGCAGGAGTGCCGTCAATTCAATCGTGGCGTTGTCCAACGGAGACTGAATGCTCAGAGGTCCCTCGAAGCCCGCACTCGACAGCCACGTGTTGATGCGCTGTGCATCCGGATGCTGTGCCTCGAGCCCGATCAGAGAAATATGCGAATCCGGAAGCCGCGACGCGGGATGCGTTTCGCCCTTCCATTGGATGACAGATGGTGCGATACCATCACAAACAAAGCCTCCGTCGGCAGGAATCGTGATCTGCCATTCGAGCGCTCCGCGACTCATTTCTTCGATAGAACCGGTGTCCAGTGGACGCAGCCTCGCGACGGTTTGGATTTCATTCGTCCGCATCACCCACCCTGCAAGGCGAGGCGGGCTGTTGAAAGATAACGAATCGAGTTCAAACCACCGAGGTCTTTGCGGTGGAGCCGCATCCGGATCGATCGCAATCACTTCCAGATAACACTTGTCGCCAAGTCTCAGCAGTGCATTGTGGGTTCCCATTCGTGGATGCTGGCCACCCGGCTGCATTTTGCATCGCAACACTTGTTCGACATACTCAACGCCCACAGCCAAACTCGATGACGTAACGACCAGATGATCTATCGCGCTGTTTGGCATGTCCGTTGAATCCTCAGGAAGACCACGTCGAAGCAGTTAACGCAGTGAAAAACCAGTCTTCAGCAGCTTCTCAATCAGCCGCAGTTCGTTCTCGACGATCGCTCGGTTTTGCGGCGAAGTCTGCCAATTGCTGGCCGTCACTCCTGCTGTCGCCGCGTAGCAATAAAGAGTCACCTTGTTTGGGACATAACGTTGCATCACAATGAACATCCTCAACAAATGCCACGCTGAAGAAACCAAAAAAGCCGTCTTCACAGCATGAAAACTGCCGTCTGATTTCAACAGGCGACCACATTCTTTGGCACTTCCGATCGGGTCATGTCCAGCGTCTTCAGTGGTAATGAATGTCTCAGGAACTCCGGCCTTTACCGCGATCTCCTTCATCCGTACGGCTTCAGATTTCTGCTGCGAATCCTTGTCGCGACCATCGCCACAGACAATCAGTTTCGGAACCATTCCGGCCTTAAACAAAGCCACCCCGGCGGCAATCCGTTGACGCAGATGTTCGGGGTCCGGTGATCCCATCACGATGGCAATGTCAGCTCGCGCGGCAGCGTCATGGCGGAAAACATCTTTGGGCAGCAGCGAGTTCTTAATTGCAGACTCCACGGGAAAAGACGCCGTCGAACGTGAACCAGCCGGAACCTGTCACAGCTCAAGGAAATGCCGAAATGATTATTGATTCCGCCGCCGCATTCTACAGGGCCGCGCGAAGCGACATCAAGTACATCGTAATATGGCGATCATCGCCACGAACTCAACAAACGAGTCAGTCGACATTTCTGAACCTCGTCCACTCAAACGCACTCCGTGACATTACACGTGATCTGCGGATGAACTGTCTGCAAAAGGTTTTTTTCGTTTTTCATGTCCAAAGTGAGGCGACTGAAGATCTTCGCGACTCAGAAGCGAAGCCAGAGAGTACCAGGCGATCAGCTCGGGGAGGAAATCCTGCTCTTTGTTAAGCGTTTTAAGATTGGCACTTGGGAATTCGGGTTATTGTTTCGTGATGGAGAATTCAAGGGGCTCGTTGAACCGGGCACACACAGCGACTTCGATTGGCTCGGAAAAATTCGCGTCGACATCGCGTCACAACGCGAACCAGGGCTGACTCATGAAACGCTGGACTTGATCGTGAAGTCCGGTGTTCTGACGGGGCGCGCTGTCTTGCTCGACCTGAAGGACCACGAACGAGCGTTGGTGTGGATTGAAAACCGATTCGGCCATGTTGTGCCTGCAGGACTCTTCGCATACTGGACTGGCCAGAAGAATGTCCGCGTTGAAATCGGGGATGCTCGGAATGTCCAGTTTGAACATCAGGAACTAAAGGTAATTGCTCGTATGCCTGACTCTAAAACGACTCTCGCCACCCCACTGAGGAGTAAGTTGCCGTTTTCTTAATGAGGCTGAAATCTCTGCCGACTTGATCAACTCAACATACCTGCGTGCATTATCTCCATCGAATCGGATCGTCACATGCACTTCGTCCGTGTCAACTTTGCCGGGTTCTTCGGAGAACTATTCCACCGAAATCAGACTCGTCAAAAGACACAGGATTGCAGGTCCAGCGAACATGCGCGACTCCGTTCGAAAGTGTTCAGGGTAAATAGCCGATCTCTGTCATGCAAATTCTCGGCACAGGAAACACTTGCTGGAGACGCAGCTGATAACGGACGTCAGTGGCACCTCGTGATTTCCGAACGATCTTATGCTGCCACCCGCCTGATTGGGGATGCAATGCTTTGCAGACTCTTTGATCGATTTACCACTGAGCTTCCATCAGGTCGACGATGCGAGCAGCCAGCCGCGTTGCGGATTCCTGCTGAGCGGTCGCCAGAGACTGGCCGACTTCCGGAGCGAAGCTGACATTGCTGGCGTGCTGAGTCAGCTCGGGTCCCAGTGGAAACGTCTGCTGCTGCAAAATCTGTCCGCTGCGACGGTCGATCCAGCTCACTTCGGCCCCAACCATCAATTGCACTTCACGGGGATCATCGTTTCGGTTTTCCACCAGTGAATTCTTGCGAATCTCAATGATCTTTCCTCGCAGAATCGTGTCAGCGGTTTCGGCTTCATCCAGCCTGTATCCGCTGCGAGTTCGAACTTCTTTCTGCACGGCTTCAGTCAGCAGATAATCCAGATTTCGGCGAAACGAATCCGACTTAAAAACGGCCACATGCACCGTCCGAACTCCCGGAACCATAGGCGTACCGAGCGTGTAACCGCAGCCGGAGATGGCGGCGAAACTCAGGAGGAGCCACAGGTAAGGGAGGAGTCTCTGCATGATAGAACGAACAGTGCGAACGTTATCCTTCATCCAGACTTCGAGGACTACTGACAGACTTCACTGGTGAACCCTCATCCGCAGCTTGGGGTCGCGGCGGTTCTGCTGGCGGCAGTGACTCAAGGAATTCAGGCACTTCAGGCAGTCCCTGCATTTCCTTGCGGTCGATCGTTCGCAGAATGGCTCGAGCGTCTTTCGCGAAGGAGGTATCCGGATATTCTGAAACTACCTGAATGCAGGCAATCGCGACAGCTCGCGGTCGACGTTTCTTCTGGTAGTACTCAACCTTGCTCCAGGCCCGCTGAGCTTCCAGCAGGTAGAGCTGATCGAGATCTTTGCGAAGCTGCTGACGCGAGTGCGATGCGGGGAACAACTGCAGAGACTGCTCTTTTAGTTTTCGCGCCCCCGTGAGTTCTCGTCCTTCGTAGTAGGGACCCTGGTAGCTCATTTGCTTAACATGAGCACCCAACAGGAAGGCTTCTTCAAGGTGAGGACTGTCGGGATATTCTTCCCGGAGAATTTCATAGTAACGGTCGGCTTCAACGTAGTTATCGTGTCGCTGATAGTAAGTTGCCGTGAGCATCAGCGAATCATCAGCCAGAGGTCCCGTTGGATCGTTCATCCAGATCGACTTCAGGCACTCCAATGCTCGGCCCTGAGTATCAAACATCGGGCGAGAGCGATCGTGGAAGTTCGGAAGCACGCGAACTCGAAGCGTTGGATCCAGTGGAGGCTTTGCAGGCTTCTCGTCTTCGATAACCTTTTCACCACTGGCCTGACGGATTTCATTTTTGGCGACGGGTTCAGCGACTTCGAGCCAGATGCGAGCGATGCGATACAGCTTGCGAGTTGAGGGTTCGACGTAGCGAGTCGATGGATAATCTTCGAACAACTGATCGTAACCGTCCTGAGCTTTTGAGAACTGGCCCTGAGCATAGTAGGACTCGGCCACATAGAACTGAGCTTCTTCACCCAGCGACGATTCTTTGAATTTTTTGGCCGTCTTTTTGCCGACTTTGATGGCCTGTTCGTAATCGCCTTTGTCGAACGCGTCTCGACATCGGCGAGCTTCACGACGTTCGGCTTCGGTGTAGCGACGTCCCATTTCCAGAGGCGACTCGTCGCCATACAAGGAGCGTTCCAGCGGTCCGCGAATGCCACCAATACTCGCCATTTTTCCGAAGAAACCAGGCTCGTCATCTTCCGACATCGACGCGCATCCGCCGACGGCGGAAATGAGAAGAACCACCGCAAGATGCAGCAGACTAACGCGACATGGCGCAGGAGTAACGCACGCGGCGACTCGGTCTTGCGACCGCTGTCGTCGAGCCGATTCCATTCGGCTGTTGCGCATCCTGCGAAGCAACATGAGAGATCCCGTCAGAATTGAATGTATCGAAGTGTTGAGGGTCTTCGCCCCATGGCCTGGGTGATCGCAGAAACGGCAAGTTTCTGACATTCTTCCGCTTGCTGTCGGCTGAGTTTTACGCGGCTGATCAGTTCTGAAGAACCCTGAGTCATACGACGCAGAACTTCGATTGAACCTGCCGAGATCGACGCACCGGAATATTCTTCACGACGGCAAGCCTGACAGAGCAATCCACCCTGACTGACCCAATGTGCGTAACCACCGTTTTGATCCACGGACTCGCCGCAGACAGAACATTCGAACAGATTTGGAAGGAGACCGATGAGCTGAAGAAGGGAAATCTGGAAGTGAATAATGATGGAAGGGAATTGAGAATCGACTGCTGACAGAGAATTCAGAGTCGCAACTGAAAGGTCGAAAACTTCAGGAGCAGGGTCGAAATCTTCGGTCAGCCCGTTCAGTAATTCTGCGACGTAATATCCGCCGTAAACACTGTTGAGGCTGCCAGGAGTTCCCGAATTCTGTGGGGTAAAACGCTGCGTTAACCGCGCTTCCGTCAACAAATTCAGGGTTCCTGAGGATTTCCGGAGGAAGACTACGCGACACGTCGAGAGCAGGTCAAGAGCAGCATCGAATGGGCCCTTTAACCGCTTCGCTCCTTTCGCCAGAGCCGCGAACTTCCCGAATTCTCTGCTGAAGAACGTGACCACTCGGCTGGATTCGCTGAAGTCCGCCTGCCGAATGACCAGAGCATCAGCTTTTTCAAGCGACACAATTGGCTCCTCTGCGCGGTGTTGATTGAGACGCGGTCATCAGCCACCGCCCACGAGGGTCACAACTTCGATCTGATCGCCGTCCAGCAATGTACTTGTGGCATGCTGCTCACGGGGCACAACCGAACGATTGCGTTCTACCGCGCAGTAGCGGTTCTCAATCTTCAGGTCTGCCAGTAGATCTGCGATTGACCAGGAATCCGGAATCTCCCGGGGCTCCCCATTTAGCTGAATTCTCATGCTCGTGCATCGCTATCAATAACAAGTGGACAAAATCAGCCTCAAAGATTCTGCGTTTTCCCGGAATCATTCGTCTTATGCGACTCGGCGAAGAGGAATTGTGACCGGCAGAAGGACCTCGTGCAGCAATTCGGCAGTTCGGGCTGTAGCTCCCTGTTGTTGCAGGACTGCTTTTTGAGCATTCCGGCCAAGCTGATGTCGACGAGCGGGATCGTTCAGCAGTTCATCAACGGTGCTCGTCAGTTGGCGCGACGACTGCAGTTGGACACATCCTTCAGCTTCTCGGAAACGTTCGACAATATCGCGGAAGTTCCATGTATTCGGGCCAAACAGGACACAAGCTCCATACGCTGACGGCTCCATCATGTTCTGACCTCCTCGATTTCCAAAACTGCCGCCTACGAATGCCACGTCGGCCAGGCCCCAGCAGGCACTCAGTTCTCCAATCGTGTCCAGCAGAATGACGGGCTTGTTATCCGTTTCCGCGTGCTGTTGCGACAAATCCTGAGCCGACGAACGTCGCAGCAGTGGGAGGTTGCGCGACGTTACCAGTCCGGCGACTTCATCGAATCGCTCGCGATGTCGAGGAACCAGAATCAAACGAAGCTGCGAATGCTTTCTCCGCAGTTGTAGCCACGTTTCCAGCGCAAGCTGTTCTTCGGGCCCCTGCGTACTGCCGGCCACAAAGACCGTTTCGCCGGACTTGAAGCCGAAGATACGTCGCAGGTTTTCAGTCTTTGAATTCGTGCGAGAAGTTTCAACACCGTCGAATTTTATAGAACCAGTGACAACTGTGCGCTGCTCCGTGGCTCCCAACGAGATCAGGCGATCTGCATACGTCTGCGATTGAGCAGCGACGAGCGCCAGCCTTGTGAACAGGGGCTTCAGCAGAAAACGAATACGGCAGTAACCACGATGACTACGTTCACTCATTCTGGCGTTAACGATTGATACCGGCACGTCCAGACGATGGCATTCCGCGAGGAAATTGGGCCACAGTTCCAGTTCCATCAGGACAATTTGAGCCGGTCGAATTCGGCGAATGGCCTGATTGACAGCCCAGGAAAAATCCAGCGGAAACCACGTCTTCTGGCAATCCGCAAAACGCTTTTGCACCAGCTCCCAACCCGTGTCGGTGGAGGTTGAAATAACGATCTGAAATTCGTCCTGCGTGCGTCGTCGGAACTCGTCGACAACTTTCTGCAGTTGAATGACTTCACCAACACTGACAGCATGGAACCAAACCACCGGCCGACCGTCAGCGCGGAAATCAACTCGGCCCAGCAGTTTCTCTGCCAGTCCCTGACGATAACGTCCGTGCCGCAACATCCGCCAAGTGATAACAGGCGAGATGCTGACCAGCAGCAGCATGTAGACGGCGTTCAGAAGCCATCGCATGGAGGAAATCCTTTTCCAAGACCCAGATGTAGGTTGGACATTCCTGTCCGACGGGCCAGGAAAACGTGTCAGGAACCAACAGTGCGAAGTGCCTCGTGAGCCTTTCGGCTCGTTGTTCCTGATCTCTTTTCCCGGAGAAGCACTATTTACCGCAGCACTTTTTGAACTTCTTGCCGCTGCCGCAGGGACAGTCATCGTTTCGGCCAACGCGAGGAGCTGCGTTAATGATTGGTTTGATCGCTTTCCCTTCTTCGCCCGGCTCTGGCGAATTCGTCTGCAATTGATCCAATTGATCATCCGGAGGAGCCACATCGTGTTCTGTGGCGGTAATCTTCCACAGGGATCGCACGAAGTTCGGGCTTTCGTTTTCGATGCGGAACAGAGTCTGTGTCACCTGTTCTGCAATGCGATCCCACATCGCCAGAAACGCTCGTCGACCTTCGCGCTTGTATTCTGTGCGAGGATCCTTCTGAGCATAGCCGACAAAGCCGATCCCCTGCTTCAGGTGACCCATGAAGTAGAGATGATCTTTCCATGCAGTGTCGAGGAATTCCAGAAGTACCGAGCGTTCCGTCTGACGCATTTCCGGACGAAAGAGTTGCTCGATGCCCTGCAGGAGTTCCGTGCGAAGCTG
>CAMAXD010000254.1 GCA_945861975.1 Candidatus Kuenenia stuttgartensis
ATCTTCTTCATGCCATCGAACGCCAGTGGTGTCAGCATCCCAAGGACGACTCCAATCAGCCCGCCACTGCCGGCCAGCACAATCGTTTCCGTCAGGAACTGCATTGTGATGTCCTGCTGCTTGGCTCCCAAAGCACGGCGAATACCGATTTCACGAGTTCGCTCGGTCACAGTCGCCAACATGATATTCATGATCCCGATGCCGCCCACGATCAGACTGATCGCGGCGATCGACCCCAGCACCACATTGAAGATGACGCGAATTTGTTCGGCCTGCTTGAGCAGTTCCTGAGGCACGACGACGGAGTAATCATTTTCCACTTTGTGGAACTGCTTCAATGTCTCACGGATCACGTCAGCCGTGGGCATGACCTGATCAGTGCTGGAAATCTTCAGCGTGATTTGATTCAGTTCCCATTCTTCTGCACTAAACGAACCCTGTCGACGATCCATATTCAGATCGCCCATGCGGACCCGCATGGTTTCCAGCGGGATGTAAATGTCGCTGTTGTATTCCTGCCCCGACATGCTGCCGCCGATGGCCGCACTTGCATCTCGGGATTTTGTGACACCCACTACGGTGTAACGGCGATCTGCAATTTTCACCGACTGCCCCAGCGGATCTTCATACTGAAACAAAACGTCTGCCGTTCCAGAAGCAATGACGGCCACATTGGATTTTTCGCGTCGGTCCTTGTCTGAAATGAATCGCCCCTGAGCCAGCGACAGATAGTTCATGTCAACATACTCGGGCGTGCAGCCCACGATTCGACAATTCAATTCGCGATGACGATAGCGACAGGCCTTCGTGAGTTCTCGAATGGGTACGGCCTGAAGCACCGTGGGAATTGTCTTTGACAGCAGATCAAAATCCGTCCGCTTCAGACCATAACGCAGTACGAACGCGTTGGAATTGGACTGGCTGGCGTTCTCGCGAGGTGGCTTAACGCTGCGAACGATAATGTTGGTCGCCCCCAACTTGAGAACCTGCTGCTGAGCCTGCTGACTGGCCCCTTCGCCAATAGCCAGCATCGCGATGACGGAGAAGACTCCGAACACAATTCCAAGCATCGTCAGCCCCGACCGCAATTTGTGCAGCATCAGGCTTTTGAGTGCGAGTTGAACGGTTCGAAGCAAGTTTGGCATGGGGAGCAGAGTTCTTGGTTCTTGGTTCTTGGTTCTTGGTTCTTGGTTCTTGGTTCTTGGTTTGCAGGCTCCAGCAGGGCCATTGTCTGGACTCGGTCGATCGGCTTTTCTAAACAACTCAAGCCAAAGACCTCAAACTCGCCGCTTGCGGCGTCGTTATCCAG
This sequence comes from Candidatus Kuenenia stuttgartensis, assembly GCA_945861975.1. Classification (GTDB taxonomy): domain Bacteria; phylum Planctomycetota; class Planctomycetia; order Planctomycetales; family Planctomycetaceae; genus SXXK01. Next base: position 1,310 of record CAMAXD010000254.1, read on the forward strand.
GGAAGATTCCTTCTCCGGCGACGACTCCGTCCTTCATAAAGATTTGACGTTTAGCCAGTCTGGCCACTGCCGGCTCATGAGTCACCATAATAATTGTGCGCCCTTCACGATTCAGACGCAGCAGCATCTCCATGATTTCATGCTCGGTGGCGGAGTCCAGATTACCGGTCGGCTCATCCGCCAGAATAATCTCCGGATTATTCACGAGCGCGCGAGCGATGGCGACGCGTTGCTGCTGACCACCGGACAACTGAAAGGGGCGATGGTCCATGCGATCTTTCAACCCGACCATCTCCGCCAATGTTTCAATCCACTGGCGTTCCTTTGGACCAATGCGAGGATACCCGGTGCGATAATGCAGCGGCACCTCAATGTTCTCCAGAACCGTATACTGTGGAATTAGATTGTAGGACTGAAAAATAAAGCCGATCAGTTCGTTCCGTATCGATGACAAATCATCGTCAGTCATCCCGGAAACATCTTTGCCGCCTATGATGTACTGACCACGCGTAGGACGATCCAATGCTCCCAGCAGATTCAGCAGAGTACTCTTGCCGCTGCCGGAAGATCCCATAATGGCCACAAAGTCCCCTTTGGGAAATTGCACTGTAACCCCACGCAGGGCGCGGACCAGTACTGTTCCCAGCAGGTAGTCTTTTTGAATGTTGATGACTTCTGCGGCGAGGTCCATGGGAAGCAAGTTTTCAGTGTTCAGTGTTCAGTGTTGAGTGTTGAGTGTTGAGTGTTGAGTGTTCAGAGAATCGCAATGACATCCGATCTGCACAAAGGCTCAGAATAGGCATCGCTCATTGTACGTCACTGCGGGCGTCCCTGACCTTGCTGCATTCGCTCACGGAAGGATGCCTGCATTTCTTCCAGAGTCAGTTTGCCGTTACCATCTTTGTCTGATCGATCAAAGTACTCCGGACGAGGATGCTCCTCTTTCGTCACGATGCCATCCTTGTTCTTGTCCATGCTCTCAAACATGACTTTCGGATCGGGTGGACCACCGCCGCCTGGTCCGCCTGCACCTGGTCCGCCACCGCCAGCCGCAGCTCCACCGCCAGCCGCAGCTCCACCGCCAGCCGCAGTTCCACCGCCCGGTGCACTACCAGCGGCGGCGCCTCGTGGACCTTCGCCTGCGGCAACTCCCGGTGACTTGCGATCCGGCGTATCCAGTTTCTCCCGATTCTTTTCGGTCTTCGTGTTAATCTCCGCCTCAAGAACACTCAGCTCTTTGGAGAAATGCGTTCGCGGGCTCATCACAACCGCTTCTCCAACGGCCACACCGTCCAGGACTTCCATAAACTCATCGTTCGCGTCACCGACTTTTAGTTCTCGACGCTCCGGACTTTTTGGAGTAATCACATAGGTAAAGTATTGTCCCGAGTACGAAACCACGGACTGCACAGGAATCTGCAATACGTCCTGTTTGCGGTCTTCCACAATAATTCTTACCTGAGCCGTCATGCCTGGCTTAAGTTTTCGCACGCGAGCGGGCGCGTCGAGAATCTCAATGATCGCTTCATATTCCTTGAGATCCGTGTTTGGCCAACTGCCAGGTACGGGCACTGAAGAAATGCTCTGCAGCTTTCCTCGATACGGGTCGCCTGGAATGGCATCGATTTCAATTTCAACCGGCTGACCCACAATCACGCGACTGATTCGAGACTCATGAATGCGAGCATCGATCTTCATGTGTTCCAGATCCGGCAGATTGATAATCGCTTGACGTTCGCGTACGGAAGCCCCTTCTTCGATCACAACAGGCTCACTACCGCGGCCACTGTTCTGAGCGGCATAGACAACTTCACCAGCCTGCGATGCGACCAGTCGACACGCGGCAATCTGACGCTGAAACAGTTCCAGCTTTTCCTGTTCGATCGCCAGTGTCAGCTTCGCGGCATCGTAAGCCGCTTTCATCTGTGTCATCAGAGCTTCGCCCTCAAGGCGGGCTCGTGATGTCTCACGCTTCGTATCTTCAGCCGTCTGCATCAGCTCACTTTCCTTGCGGATTTTGGTGAACTTTTCAAGAACAGACCGTTCGCCGGACTTCACCTTCAGCACGATCTGAGACTGAGTCACTTTCAAACGAGCACTCTCGAGCTGGTTCACATTGGCATAACCCAGTCGAGCCTGGTCGCGAATTCGTTCGTACTCTTCCTTGTTGATCGACAGTTCTTCTTCCGTCTTTTTAATATCACCCTTGATCGTTTCAAGAGCCTGCTCATATTCGCCGCCTTCTGACTTGTAGCTGATATTGTCCAGGTCCGCGAGCTGTTCAGCCAGTTTGGCCTTGGCGACGTTACTCTCGTTCGTGGTCTCCTGAATCTCGATGTCCTTGCCGGCCTTTTCGAGATTTGCGGCAGCGGTCGTATTCTTGATCTGCTGCTCTTTCTCTTTCTCGACCAGTGCCGAGGAATCCAGTTCACAGCAAATGTCACCCGCGATGAAGTCACCCTTGCGAAGCTTCTGACGATCTTTGACGAGCATCTTCGTGAATTCACCAAAGACGACTTCGTAGACTTTCTCCGTGCCGTCTGCCGCAACGACTTTGACCGACTTTGATGATTCAGAAGCACTGTCGACAAATTGCGCGACACCTTCAAACTCAGCGACAACCGGAGCGTTGACCTTGCTGCCTTCCGGGATCAGCGAAATGATGGTCGTTGACCCTTCCACTCGATTGCTGAGCGTCACGTTACGCAGGCTGTCGATCGTGCCGTTCTCCGTGATCATAATCCGGAACGGAGCTTTGTCGGCCCTGGCCGTGATGAAGCCTGAACCGACCACCTCTTCCTTGCCTGTGATCAGTTTCATCACCTGCTGGCGAGTCGACGGCAGAATCATCACCGCCGCAGCAGACGCCAGCAGCAATGCCAGAATCACCAATGGAATGGTTTTACCTGAACGTGGAGAAAAACCTGGAGCAGTTACTGCAATCTGTGCGCGGAGCATCCTCAGAGACCTCATTCAAATCAGTTCTGTGGTTCCGGAACGGGTAGGACAACATCGGGAGGGCTTGCAGGCGAGATGACGTTTCCGTCGACCGGCAAATTGTCCATCTGCAGGTAGAAGGGATCCGTCCAGACTCCGCGAGGATCAATGTCCATGATACCCATATCACGGAAGATGTTAAGCCGATTTGTCTCGTAAGTGACCCAATCAGCCACAAGTGAGTTTTGAGCCGTGAGGACGGCATTGAGAGCATTGGTAAGACTCAATGCATTCTGTTGCTGCCCGCCGGCCGCCTGTAAAGAAGCGCTATCGTATTGTAAAGCCGCGTTTCTCACCGTGGTTCGGTCAATTTCCAGACGATATTCCTGAACCTGAATTTGACGCCAACTCTTGCGAATAGACTGCTTGATCTCGTCTTCTGCCCCCATGTAGGTTCGACGAGCCCTCTGATATTTCACGAGCGTCTCTCGGTAAGCATTTCTTTCCAGAACCTGATCCAGGGGGGTCGTAAACTGAACACCGGCACTATGGGTTGTACTCCCGCTAGCATCCGGATTCAGTCCCTGAGTCCCCTTGAACGTAATATCCAGTCCGGCTTCCAGAGCGTTCGCAGTAATCTCAACTTTTCGTCGTGCATCCATCACCTGAGCTCGAACATTCATCAGGTCGTGTCGATTCTCGAGTCCAATCGCGGTCACCTTTTCGATGTCGGGAACCTCCATCGTTCCGTCCAGAGTAAAGGGGACGATGGCGATCTGTTCGACTCTCAGTGCCGCCTGAATAACCTCCAGACTTTGTGCCATGCGAAGCAGATATTTATCACGCAGATCGCGAGCACCGCTGATGCTTTCCCACAACAACTGCTCAACCGAATAGGACTCGAGTGCGGCCTTGTCTCCGGTCCGTGGTAGTTCACTCCAGTTCTCCGGAAGTTCTGCCATTTCGATCAGACCGTTGCCGCTCTTATCGAGCTTCCGCAGCAACCCGTCTTCCGACTCGGCATCCAGCACTTCATTCAGCATCGTGAGCATACCGCTGCCAAAGGCAAAATCCCGTTCTGCAAGCCGATACTGGCGCAGATCGTTCGTCATGCGTTCCAACAGACGAGTTCTCTCGGACTCGCTCCGGAAGTATCTCATCCCCGGTGCCGCCGCCCGCCAATCGTCTTTCGTCAATTCCAGAATTTGCTGGATGGGCAGAAAGTCGTTCTGCACCTGCACAATGCCAACTTCATAAAGCTGGTCTCGCATCCGATTCAATGCACCGACATATTTTCTGGTCGCAGACAACTTCGGCGGCAGTTCTTCCATCACTCCCTGGCCAACATTCGGCAGCAGTTCTTCGCCAATATCCTTCTGCAGTTTTCGCAGTTCGGATTCCAGATCAATCAGTTCCGAGCTGATCAACTCGAACGGCTTCAATAATTCCTCATCAACCTGCAAATTGACATTGGGAGGAAGCCCTACCAGAAGCTTCATGTCATCCTGAAAATCCGCAAGCAAACGCTGGCCGTTGGCGAGAATGAGCTGACGTTGATTGAGCTGGTCCCTCAGCTGCAGGTAAGACAGCGATGTAACTTGCTGTTTCTTGAAGTCAATCAGCTCCTGAGCCTTCGCCTTGTAGTCAAGGTCGTCCGATATCGCAAGAAGCTGATCTCCCTCATCATCAGTCATATCTCCCTGCCATTTCAGCCACTCGCCGTCATACGAAAATTTCCCCTGCAAAGCGGGCGGGACAACAAGCCCCTTAAATCCATCAAGTGAGGCGGAGACCACGCCCGGAACTCGAGTATCCTTGACCTGCTGAGCTTCCAGCTGTTCCTCCAGCTGATGAATATTGCTGATTGTGTTCAGAATTCCCTGACGCTGACGCAACAGGTCGAGATAGGAAACAGTGACCTGGGTGAACAACGTCTGTCGATATCGCGCAAGAACTCGCGCGGCGTAGAGAACATTTCGTTCAGTTTGAGTCAATGCTTCCAGTACAATCTTGCGACCGGCTCGGAACAACAAGGGCTGAGTAAAGCTGTAGCCAATACTCGGAGCCGACGACTGCGCTCCGTTGCCCGCAAATACCCAGGTGACGGAGTTCGCAATATCCACGGCGATCTGACCGCCAGTCGGCAGCAGTTGACTCACACCGAACGCTGCCCCCATCGTTGATGTTGCCTGGCCAGCCGAATTCGTGCGAGTGTTAAAGCCAACGTCTGGCTCTGTCCCGGAGACTCCCAGAAATCGCACACCTAGTCGGAATCGCTCAGCCGTCAGCGTTAACGCCGCCAGATAAAGATCTTCAATATTCGACTGATACTCGCGACTATGAATTGATGCCAGATCCATTGTCTGGGGAAGATTCACCCGGAGCAACTGCAACTGCGCATGTCCCTCGACAGGATCGACACCCTTCATCTGAATCCCATAAGGCTGCAACCATTGCGGATTTTCAATGGCGAACGAAGTCCCCAGTTTATGCCAGCCCTTGTATCCCTTCTTGCCATTCACGCAATGCATGAACTCATGAGCCGCCGGATCATCCGGAGGCAGCGGTTCTTTGTCCGGGTCGTAAGGATCATAAAAGCGACTGCGCGGATCCGGAGTCAGTTCCATCCTTGGAACTTCCCAGTGCGGATTGTTCAGCTTTTCCGCGATCGCGTTATACGTATCCTTGTCAGCCTGCTTCCGCCAGAACTGGCGCGAACATCCGGAAAGCCCGGGAATGCTCATGGATCCCAGCACCAGCCAGGTGATAAACCGGCGAGTTCTTCGGCGCGAAATTCGGGTCAGCATGCTGCTGCTCTCCATTCGAGAACGCTCGTCCCTGAGCATTCTACTGGAAAATGAGTCGTCGTGAGACCCAGCCCTGACGGTCCGTCTGGTCCTGAGTTTCCCGTTCGTCCCAGGATTCCACCTGGTACGGTTTTATCGATTTCGACTCATACAGCGACTGTGCTGCATTTGATTCGCCTACAGTCGACACAGTCGGAAGAATCGTTCTCCGTCGCGCGACGAGATCGCTACGACTGGTCCAGTCCAAGCAACAGACAGAATCGCTATGACCGTTACAACTTAACAGCCACCGTTATTTTGCGGGCGTTTTGAGTCGGAGATATTGCAGTCTCCCCACATGCCACATGTAGTCGGGACCAAACCCCGCTTCGCGAGGCCATTCGTTCTTAACGGCTTCGCGCAGAGCCTTAATTGCGGCCTCCGGCTGGTCTTCCACAGCATCGTTCAGTCCCACATACAACTGCGCATAAAACAGTCGGGATTGTCGCGACGATTCAGGCAATTCCGGCGAAATGGACTGCAGCACCTGATCTTCTGTCAGTGTGCCTTCAAATAACTGGTACACCTCGCGAAACGGAGGCCGGTCGTCTTTCTCGTACTTCAGCAGTTGCTCGCGCGCTTTCTCTTTGCCAAACGCAGCTCGATGGGACAGATATCGCCAGATTCCATTTTCCCGGTCGACATTGTCAAACGAATGGTACTTATCAAACTGAGCTGCCGCATCTTCCGGATGTCCGGCCAGATACATTGCGATGCCCAGTCGCCAGTGAGACTGATCCACTTCAGGTTTGACGACTGACATCTTCCGATAGTCCGCTTCCGCCTCCGCAAACTTCCCCAGAAACAAGTGAAGATCACCGCGACGAGCAAACGTCACCACCGCATCGGCGTCAGTCTCACGAATCGCCGGCAGAGCATTCAAGCGACCTTCCAGTGAGGCCATCAGCTCTTTGTTCATCGCCATGATCTCTACATCAACAGCTTCGGCAGCTTTTGCATCGCTGGCCTTGCTGGCTGCCTCTTTCGCGTCGTCGACCGCATCATCGGCCATCGCTCCGGACGTCATCGCTCCGGACGTCATCAGGAAACTCAGAACCAGTGAACTTAGGATACAACCGGCGTTGATTCGCATGGGGAAACACTTTCACTAAGGAACAGTCCGGAAATAAGTTCCGGAGTTGATGCTTAACCTCGAGACTGTTCAACTCCCTGAGTGGGGCAGGTGTTCAACCCGTCGAGCGCCAGAATGCCGGAGGTGCGGCCTGGCATCTTAAAAAAGTTGGTTACCAACCTGCCCACGTGTCAGCTACGGTCGAAATACTAGCAAACTTCCGAGTTCGTCCCCAGTCTGCTTCGACTTGCCGTTAAACAAGTTATGCCGGAACTCAACCTGTAACAGTTTAGTCCCTCGCCTCTGATCTTGGCAGGAAATACTTGAGCGCGTAGAGTTTCGGCATTCGGGAAGGATGCCGATGATATTCAGTTTTTACCCTCAACATGAACACAACTGTCAGCACGTCAGCCATTGTCCGCATTT
>CAMAXD010000255.1 GCA_945861975.1 Candidatus Kuenenia stuttgartensis
GCCGCGAGGCTCGACCCTATTGAAGCCCTCCGTCACGAATAGCGACGACCTCAATTCAGGTGCATTGCCTGCGTTTCTGTGGATCGTGTTCACTCACCGCACTCTGGCAGTGATCCGTTTCTCGCAGATTCATTCAGGAGTGTCGATGAGGGGGAACAGTCGCTTCGCTTACGTGACAATTTCAGCTTCGATGAAGCTCGAAGCATCGCTGACGTAGGCTTTCTGCAACTGCTGCAATGTCGTCCAGCGAATTGAATGATGCGGACTTTCAAAGACCGGCGGTTGAGTTGGCAGATTGATCAACAGGTCTTTACGAACCACCATGGCTCGAACCTTGCGAGTCCGAATTTCTCCATCACATTCGTTCGTCAAACAGATCAGATAACGAACGGCTCGACAGGATTCCCCGGCTTCCCGGCGAAACAGTCCCGATGCAAATGTTTCGGACAGTTCATTAAGGACGGCATTCAGATAGAACCAGCGATCCTCTTTGGGGAGAGGAATGAGAGGGTTCTCCTTTGTTGTCCTTTGAGCCGCTTTAATCAACTGATCAACCGCTACGGAGTTCAGCAGGATCTCTTCGCACGTTTTTTCCAGAACGGTTCTGATCAACAGTTTACCGTCATGGATTGAGCTGAGAGAAATATTCAGTCGGTTAAAGAACTCCCGCTTCTTCCAACTTCTTGCTGCCCGCCAACGCCCGAACAACCAGCCCACAAGAGTGAACGCTGCGGCTGTCAGCAGCTTCACGCCATGCTCCGTCGCCAGCTGGCGAATATGAGTCAGGAAATCCTGCATTTCTTCTTCGCTCCTAAAGAGACGGGCCGAAGGATTGAGCTCCGGGCCCTTCGCTCAAGTTGACGTGTAGTCTGCAGGTTAGTTCTTGAGGACCTCGGCAATTGTTGAGAACTTGACGAAGTCATTATCGTTATTGAAGTCTGTCTTTGCGGTGAGACCAGTACCTGCCGTTGTCGGTGCCTGAGTCAGCGTCAGATGCGTATCGTCGTCGATGCTGGCCACAAAGAACGTCGTGCCATTGATCTGGATTCGCGAACGACCATTGGCCGCGACGACATTGCCTTTGAGTTCGGTAGTAAACTTCGTCCCGACGCCGACTACCGAAGTGCTGTTCGCAGTCGCCTGGATCGTGCCCGTGAGAGTTCGATCAAAGCCCACAAACGTCTTACGATAGGGCACGTCCGTCAACGCTGTCAGACCGGTCTCATCGACGAGATTTGTTTCCGTCAGAGCATGGATTGCATTAACCACAGTCATTCCATTACCAACGATGCGTCCGAATACGGTGTGACGCTTGTCAACGCTGTCGGCGTTAAGGTCGGTGTTGTTATTGAGGTTAATGAACCACTCACTCGAGCCCAGATTCGTGTTGCCCGGGTGAGCCATCGAGATTGTGCCGGTCTGATTTCCTCGAGCCGCATTAAACTCACTGGTGATTGTGTTGAACTTGGGAACAACATTGACAAGTCCATTCTCGACAGTGAAGCCGCCCCCCTGAATCACAAACGGAGTCGTGCCGGTCGCGATGGATCGATGAATAATGGAGCTCTCGTACCGCCCGGCATTGATGTAAGCATGGAAGTTCGTCACCGTAATCGGTGCTTCGGTGCTGAACATTTCGATGAAATATTCTTGTGTCGTATTCGTATCCACCGGGGACGTAAATTTGACAAGTGAGTTTGAGTCCTTGATCAAATCCACCGTGACCGTGCTATCGGCCGTTTCAGAATTCACTGTTGCGCGAAGTTTGATGTCCTGCAATCCGGTCAACTGATCATTGGCCGTCGCATCTCCTGTGTACAAGTCTTTCCGGGTCACAACAACAGGAACTGAATAGACCCCGAAGGCGTCAGCAGTCACTGTGCCATCATCGAACTGGCCATCATTATCAGCGTCGACGGCGACTGTCGCGCCGGCCAACGTCGTTCCCGTGACCGTCAGATTCGCATCCTTCGTAATCAGTACGCCGTCGGAGGTCAGGGCTTTTGCCGCGTTGACGGCAGCAGCCGTGGCGGACAGAGAGAGACCACCCTGATTTTTACCGGCCGTATCGGCCGCTGTCGCTCGGGCGATCAAGCCCGTGTCAGCTTTGTCAAAGCGATCATTGGCCGTCGTAGAAACCGTTGTCGCTTCCGTCCTGCGAAGGCTACGTCCCTGGTTAAAAACGTTGGCGGCATCAATGCTGGCCGCATCACCGCTCGGGAAATCAGAAGCGATGTTCTGACGGCTGTCGCCTCCCTGGACCGAAAACGCACCATTGAACGTATTGGTATTTCTTACCATCAACCCGTCATTGTCTCGCCCCAGATTGACGTGGACACTACTGCCGAACGTATTATCGTCCAGCATCACGGCGTCGGAATCCTGCTTCGTTTTGATCAGCAGCGACGAATTGATCGTCGAGTTGTGAATTGTCACATCGTCGTCGCCACGACCTGTCTTGATGGCCAGAGATCCGTTGCTGGTCACAGCACTCAGTGACACGCCGTCGTCGCCATCCTGTCCTTTAAGTTCAGTAAACCCGTTCAACGTTACGGTCTTAAGCGTAATCAGGTCGTTGTCCTGATTCCCGTGGATAACAAGAGATCCATCAACCGTTGTGTCCTGCACGCTGAAGGTATCATTGCCTTCATAGCCCCAGAAGTATGCGTTTGACTTGAATTTGACTCCATTGGCGGCAATTGAGTCGTTGCCAACCTGACCATGGACATCGACGACGCCATTGAAGTTAATTCCTCGAGTGAACGAGACAGAGTCGTTTCCGCCAGCCATCTGGATTAAAACATTCCCTGCCAGCGTGTCGGTCCCCGCTGCCACGACAAAAGAGGTTGTGCCACCATTCACCGTTGTTGAATTCAGTCCGCGGAGCTGAATCTGGCCGTTCAGGATCGTAATGTCGATCGCGTTATCGGCCGCGTCACCAGTCACGGTCAGGTGCGAGCCGTTCAGACTTGCGAGAACATTTCCGGCCAGCAGCGCGCGAGTCTCCAGATGCTCGATCACTCGCTCTGCTTCGATCGCCTTGTTCGTGCGTTTTCGTGCGTTTTTGGCTCGCCAGTTCCACATGGTCTTGTGCCCCTTTGGTCAGCCATTGGCTAACCCCGAATTCGCCCACTGTGTGTGCAGAGTCTCCCCAGACCGTCCGCAGCGCGGTAACGGTTATCTGCTATATTCGGTAAGACTTACATGACCGGAAAAACTTAACATCCTTCGCACGGATGCTTTTCACAGTTCTGTCTTTGCACGATTCCCTGTCTGCCGGTCGGTCACCTCGAGACGCAATTTATGCCGCATCCCAACAGCTCAATCGTGAGGGAATCATGGCCTATTCCGATTCCATCAGCGGAAATCAACTCAGGGAAATTTTTTACCGCAGGCTTCAAACTCGGTCACTGCGGTGCTCCAGTGGATCTCGGTCTCTGCGGGCTCTCGCAGGATTAAACCGGCAAGGTTGCTGTCGGTTGCTCTCCGATACCCAACATAACTGGTACAAAGGCGAGGATTCAGTTCGATCACCGTGGCCACCAATTCGCCGGAAGATGCTCGCCTGACCACGATATCAACTCCAAGATAGCCGGAGAACTCCCCCACCGCAGAAGCCAGCTTCTCTGCTAAAGGCAGAATGGCGTTCTGTAAATCCAAATCGCAGGGGATTCTGCCGCCGCAATACACCGGATGTCCATTCTGCAATCGCAGGTTCTGAATGGCCGGTGGCAGGATCGTCGCAGGTCCACGCCCGCGCCCACCGATCAGGCCGATCGAGCAGGGAACGCCAGGAATATACTCCTGAATCAACCATGGGCGTTCGCTTGCTGACGTTTCGGCCGTTGTCTTTTCAGCCGTTGACTCTTCAGCCGTCGCCGAGAACTCATCGCTCGCTGGTTGAATCAATGAAACGCCGTCACAGCCAACACCGTCGCGCGGCTTAAGAATTCCCAGTCCCTCGTTCACGGGCATCGATTGCCCATCAGTAAACAGATGCTGACAACCCCTGCTGTGCCACAGTTTGTTGTACTCTGCGACTGAGATCGCTTTTGTCGCCGGAGTCGGCACTCCGTATCTTTGCAACCATTGAAATGTCCTGAATTTATCAGTGAAGATCTCTGCAAGTGTCCAACTGACATTCAGGTTCGGAACGGACTGCCAAGATCCAGTTTGCAACTGCTGCAACAACGAAACCAGCGTACCGCCGCATTCCGGAGCGATCACCATCGTCGCCGCGAAGGTTCGAGGATCTCGATCCGGAAGAGCCAGCCAGTCGGCAGGATCCTCCGTCATCGCAAGCATTTCCACAGCCGCGGAAAAAAGGCCGCTGGATTCAATCATCTCCCGCGCGTCGGAGCCGACCAGCACCACGGGATGAACGTCCGGAAGCCGGGCGAAATCATCGACCAGAGCCGCCAGCATTGACGCCGCTTCACGCTGCATTGATGCACTGGCGTCTTTCCATACTCCCGGACTCGCGAGCAGGTATTCGAAGATCAGGATCGAGCGACGCCCAGCCACGTCAACGCCTTATTACTTTTGCCGAGCTGTAAAGACGACGTACTCGCCGATTGAATGCATCTCGACCGAAGCAAACAACTGCTTCATTCTCGCGCCATGCCAGTCGAGCAGCTTGGTGACCAGATGAATTCGCCCGTCGGATCGCAGGCCCTTTTTCGCCGCCTGCAGGAATAGCTCAGAGATACGATAATCAGAGTAATAAGGCGGATTGCCCAACAGCAGATCCCAGGATTTGGGTTCCGGGATGACTCCATCGGAAGTCAAAAGCGTCTCTACCGACGTGATCTCGTTCAGCCTGGCTGAAATCTGAGTGCATTCAATCGCCCGAGCATCACTGTCGACGGCCAGGATTTTTGCATTGGGATATTCAACCGCAGCCGCCAGCGAGACGGCCCCGCATCCGCAACCCATTTCGATAATTTTCGACGGATTGAACTCCGCAGAGCCGGGTGCTTCGACCTTCAGCAATGCGAGCGACTTCATCAACGCCCGTGCTCCGCCGTCAATGCGACGATGACTGAAGATACCCGGACGACTTTCGACAAACACCAATTTCGCCCCCTGCCGAAACGCCGACCTCGCGCGAAAGCCACGCACTCTTTTCAGTTCTGCAGTCTTCGTCGCCACGCAGGCCACACCGTGTTTTTGTTTGTTGACGACAACACTCGGGAAGATCAAACGCAGTTGGCTCTGTACCCATTTGTCTTTGGAGTTATTCGTCGACACGATCACTCGGCCACCGGATCGCAGACGCTGATGAATCATCTGGAGCAGATCCTGAGCCTGCTCGGATGGATCGCCAAAGTATGTCGAATACAGAGCTTCGTCAAAAGTCCCCTCAGGCAGATCCGCCGTACAAGCCAGTGTCGTTCTGCCAACTCCCGGAGTCTGCACAGAAACAGCATCACCGTGATATTTTTGCAGGGTCCGGAAGAAGAAATGCTCCGGAGTCCAGAATGTGAAGTTGAGATCCGGTCGAGCTGTTCTCAGCGCAGAGGCGAGAGTTGTCCCATGCAGCAGGACGACCAGAACATCCGGGCCTTTGAGTTCTGCCGTGTAGTCTGCCACAAGACGATCGGAGTGAGACTTGAGCTTCCGTTCGCCCTGGAACTCGTCAAGGTTATCGTGCTTCAGATTGAATTCTTCCAGACCGTCATCGTCCAGACCGTCATCATCGCCAAGGTCGAGATCCAGATCGTCGTCTTCAAACTCGTCCTGTGATGCGTTTCGTTTTCGCTTCATGAAATCAATCAATTTCGACCGAGGTCGCTTTCCGGTTTACTGGGACTAAGCCTGCTTCGAGCAGAACCACTGGAGCAAATGTCCCGATTTTCACACAAATTTCGTGCGTCCTATATACCCGATCCGGACGGCAATCTGGACGCAGGAAATCACCTTTCCTGGATTTGTCGGCTGATCATGAGGAAATTCGGCCGAAAGAACCGCCAAAAAATCGGTGAAACGTGTGGATGCACAGAAAGCGGCCGAGCATTAAACTGCTGTCCGAATATCGGCTCATTCACTTCTCCGAGCCATTCGAGATGCCGAACTGCAAAGTCATCTTCTGTTCCCACCAGCTCCCCGAAAGATGCCTGACATGAACAAATTGCGATTGATACTGTTTCTCGGATTCACGGCCCTTTGCTCAGCCCCGTTGGTTATTGCTGAGCAGCCAGCAGACCTGGCATCAGGGCTTAAGCCGCTGGCCTCAATCCTTGCGGGTAAGCAGGCCAAATTCGACATCTCGGGCAGGATCGAGGTGCCCATTGATGGAAAGCCTCAGCCGATTGAGGTCAGTCTGGTTCGTTATGATGATCAGAGCTTCGACCTGCAGTTGACACATGCTGACTATGCGGTCTCAATCCGCCGTCGGAACGACGTGACGGCGTTAGCTTTGCCGAAGCATGGCGTTGTGTTCATCGGAACCGGCGATGCTCCTGACGACGACAATCTGAGCCCGAACGCGATCGCCGAACGTCTGATTTCTGACCATTCAAAACTCACTCAGCTCCGCTTCGGGCTGAATGTCCTTGCGGCAGGCGACGTCGAGGGAACTCTGCGTGGACTTCTGGCCAACATGAACGTCAAGCATGACGACGTTTCCGGGGCGTTCTCAACCGGCAATGCAAAGATCACTTTTCCCGCTGAAAACAGCATCGACGCCGAAATCGACAACGTGCACGTGTCGCTGGTGACCAAACCCGAAGTGGGCACAGCACCGTCAGCGACCGAATGGCCCGACATGAAAGTGACCGAACTTCCTCGTCATGAGCTTGAGCGAACTCTGCTGCGAGGCATCCGAAGAGCGACCGAGATTCTGCAGCCAGGAGATTCTCTGACAAAGCCATCAATGAAGCCGCGTACAACAGATCACGGTGAACTGAAGTGGGTCGATGGTCAGCGAGTGGCTGTTCTGTGGGGAACTCCCGAACAGATCGGGATGGCTCATGGAGAACTGCTGCCAGAAGAATCTCGCCGCTGCATCGAGTCCGTGCTTTACAGTTTTGGAACCGCGAATGTCGTACGGACGGGCCGCTGGTTCCGACATGATCTGGAAGACGCCTATGCTCGACTGTCTCCGCACATTCCGGATCGACACAAGCGAGAAACATCAGCGTTGGCTGCTGCACTGGGAATGGAACCGGAAGTTGTGCAGGTTCTGAATGTCTTTCCGGAACTCTTCCACTGCTCTGGCTTTGCGGTATTCGGCTCGGCCACGAAAGATGGCAAGCTGTACCACGGGCGAGTTCTGGATTACATGACCACGATTGGCCTGCAGGATGCCTCCACGACATTCATCGTGAAAGCTCAGGGGCAGATTCCATTTGCCAACGTCGGCTATGCAGGATTTATTGGCAGCGTCAGCGGAATGAATGCTGAAAAGATTTCTCTCGGCGAGATGGGAGGCCGTGGCGAAGGCAAATGGGACGGCGCTCCGATGGCAACTTTGATGAGACGCGCTCTGGAGGAATGTGACAATTTGGCCGAAGTTCAGGAACTCTGGACGAATAGTCCTCGCACCTGTGAGTACTACTATGTTTTCGCCGACGGCGAGATCAACGACGCCGTTGGTGTTGCAGCGACACCGGAATCGATTGAGTTCATCAAAGCCGGAGAAGGCCATGAACGCCTTGGTGAAGGAATCAAGGATACCGTGGTTCTATCGGCCGGCGGTCGTCTTGAAGAACTGCGTCGCCGAGTGAATGAGAAGCACGGGCAGTTCGATGTTGAACTCGGACAGTGGCTGATGTGTCGACCTGTGGCGATGGAATCCAATCTGCACAATGTTTTGTTCGTTCCGGCCGACGGAGTACTCTACGTGGCCAACGCCAGCCATACAAAACCGGGGGCCGAAATGCCGTACGTGAAAGTGGATCTGATGCAACTACTGAGCGAGATTCCTGCCGATCAGCCGCCAGCTCGAACCGCTGGAAAATGATGGAGTTCGAAAAACAGAACTTCACTGTCAAAACGAATGCGGCTCGATCTTCGAGCCGCATTTTTTTTTCGCCGTTGGCTGGGCGAGATGCTTCGTGACAACACGGACTCCGCCAGCGGATTGCCATTCGTTTCACTTTGCTTCGTCGGCAATGCAAAACAGCCGGGTACGAGTGCGGACGAAGATCTGTCCATCGACAAGAGCGGGAGTTGCTGCGATCGGCTCTCCGAAATCATTGTTGGCGAGCACCTTTTGTTCCGGGCCACTTTCAATCACGCTGATCACACCTGGTTCCGAAGTGACATAGATCTTTCCGTCTCCGTAAACGGGAGCCGCCAGGTACGATCCATCAGCACCGACTCGCCGACGGTCCCAGACCAGTTCTCCGTTTGCGGCCTGGAACGATGCGGTGATGCCGCCCTGCTTAATCAGAAACATACGGCCGTCGGCCATGAGTGGTGAAACGATGTGTGATGCCGACTTCGTCTTCTTCATCCAGAGCACGTGAGTCTTCGAGACATCTCCTTCGCCGCCGCCGCGAACAGCTTGAATCGAGGCGTCCTTTTGGAGTTCACTCAGTTCTTCCGA
>CAMAXD010000256.1 GCA_945861975.1 Candidatus Kuenenia stuttgartensis
GGCAACAACCGTGCGTTTCACACGATGCTGCGGGACGGCGTGGAAGTCGAATACAGTCGAGCGGATGGTTCGATTGCAGGTGATCGTGTTCGGTTGGTGGACTTTGCTCGCCCCGCGGCGAACGATTGGTTCGCGGTCAACCAGTTCACCGTGATTGAATCGCACCACAACCGCCGGCCGGATGTTGTGGTCTTTGTGAACGGACTGCCTCTGGCCATCATTGAACTTAAAAACGCGGCGGATGCCGATGCCACGATCTGGGCAGCGTACTCGCAGCTGCAGACATACAAGGCCGAGATTCCGTCGCTGCTGCAGTACAGCGAATTGCTGATCGTTTCTGATGGCTTGCAGGCACGCATTGGATCGCTGACAGCCAATCAGGAGTGGTTCAAGGTCTGGCGAACCGTCGACGGCGAAGGAGATGCCCCCAAGTCCGCTCTGGAACTGGAAGTCCTGATTCGAGGTGTGTTTGAGAAACGCCGGTTCCTCGACATGCTGCAACACTTTATCGTGTTTGAGCAGGACACCGAGAGCGATCGAGTGCATAAGATCATCGCGGGCTACCACCAGTTCCATGCGGTGAACGCTGCGATACAAGAAACCGTGCGGGCCAGCGGGATGGCAGACTCTGTGATGATGGCCGCGGAAGACGAAGGCCAGTATTGGGCCGGTCGGATGCACGGCGGTAAAGCCGGGGACCGACGAGCGGGCGTCGTGTGGCATACGCAGGGTTCCGGTAAGAGTTTTTCGATGCTGTTTTATGCCGGTCGCATGATTCGCAATCCGGCGATGCAGAATCCGACGATCGTGGTGCTGACGGACCGCAACGATCTGGATGATCAGTTGTTCGGGCAGTTCCAGCGATGTTGCGACTTGCTCAATCAAACTCCTGTCCAGGCAAAGGACCGAGATCATCTGCGGGAGTTGCTGAAGGTGGCTAGCGGTGGTGTGATCTTCACGACGATCCAGAAGTTCATGCCGGAGAAGGGCGAAAGAATGCCTTCTCTGTCCGATCGCCGCAATATCGTGGTCATCGCGGACGAAGCTCATCGCAGTCAGTACGATTTGATCGACGGCCTGGCTCGCAATCTGCGGGATGCGTTGCCAAATGCGTCATTCATTGGTTTTACGGGCACACCAATTGAACAAACCGATGCGAACACGCGAGCAATCTTCGGCGACTACATTTCCATCTATGACATCCAGCGAGCCGTGGCCGACGGTGCCACGGTGCCGATCTACTATGAAAGCCGGATCGCAAAGCTTGCCTTGAACATTGCGGCTCTGCCACGGCTGGATCAGGAATTCGATGAGATAACGGAAGGCGAGGAGCAGACCAGTCGAGAAAAACTGAAATCCAAATGGGCGGCTCTGGAAGCTCTGGTGGGTGATCCGAAACGCATCAGGCTGATCGCCGCCGATCTGGTGGAACACTTCGAGAAGCGGCTGGAGTCCATGGACGGCAAAGCGATCGTGGTTTGCATGAGCCGCCGAATCTGTGTGGATCTGCATAACGCAATCATCGCCTTGCGACCTGACTGGTGCAGCGCAGAAAACGATGATGCGGAAGGCGAGAAGTCGAAGGACACTGTCGTTAAAATCATCATGACGGGCAGTGCCGACGACGGACCGGAATGGCAGCCTCACATCCGCAACAAGGAAAAACGACGGACGCTGGCGAACCGCTTCAAGGACAGCAAGGACCCGTTTCGAATCGTCATCGTGCGGGATATGTGGCTGACGGGCTTTGATGCTCCGTGTCTGCATACCATGTACGCTGACAAGCCGATGCGAGGCCATGGGTTGATGCAGGCGATTGCTCGCGTGAACCGCGTGTTCCGCGAGAAGCCGGGCGGCCTGATTGTCGATTATCTCGGTCTTGCCGATCAGCTGCGTGATGCGGTGGGAACCTACACGTCCAGCGGCGGCACGGGAACGCCCAGCTACGATGTGGCTCAGGCGATTGCGATCCTGCTGGAGAAGTATGAAGTCGCCTGTGACATCCTGCACGGGTTCGACTGGAGCCTCTGGATCACCGGCAGCGGAATGCAGAAGCTGTCTTTGATTCCCGCGGCTCAGGAACATGTGCTGGAGCAGGAAGACGGCAAGAAACGGTTCATTCAGGTTGTGATGGAACTGTCTCGGGCATTTGCCCTGTGTGCCGCCAGCGACGAAGCGACAGCGATTCGGGATGACGTCTCGTTCCTGCAGACCGTACAGGCCGCATTGAACAAGCAAACGACAGGCGGCCGAAAGTCGCCGGAGGATCTGGACGCGGCGATTCGCCAGCTGGTGTCGAAAGCGATTGTGGCGGAAGGTCAGATTATCGATGTGTTCACGGCCGCCGGGTTGAAGAAGCCGGATCTCGGCATTTTGTCGGATCAGTTCCTCGCGGAAGTCCGTGGCCTGAAGCATCGGAACGTGGCTGCAGAGTTGCTGGAGAAACTTCTGAATGACGAGATCAAAGTCCGGTCAAAGCGAAACCTTGTTCAGTCGCAGTTGTTCTCTGACAAGTTGAAGCAGACTCTGAATGCGTACCACAACCGAGCCATCGCCACTCATGAAGTGATCGAAGAACTGATTCGCCTGGCGAAGGAGATGGAAGCCGCTCAGAAACGCGGCGAAGAGCTTGGCCTGACCGACGATGAGATCGCGTTCTACGATGCTCTGGCTACCAATGAGTCGGCTCTCACCGCGATGGGCGACGACAAGCTGAAGGTCATCGCCGCCGAACTGATCAAGATGGTGCGCAAGAGCGTCACGATCGACTGGACACTTCGGGAAACGGCTCGAGCGAAGATCAGGGTGATCGTCAAACGCATCCTGAACAAATGGGGCTATCCGCCAGACCTGCAGGAAGAGGCCGTGAAGACCGTGCTGCAGCAGGCGGAATTGTTGTGTGCGGACTGGTCGGACGGTGCGGTTTGATTGACAACCGCCAAGCTCGCCCAGTCCGGGAGCTTGATGCATGCTGCCGTAGTGTGTCCGTTTTTCGCGAGATGATTTAAGCACTCCGAAAGGGAACGGCCTGTTAACTTGGCAACGAGTGCTAACGAGAGAGTCCGTGAGTTTCGCTCCAAATCTCGCCCGCCAGAAGCGTCCCTTCCGGACCCCGACAGGGACAGCGGCTAAACAGAGACATAGGCCGAATGGCGTCGCATGTCGTAAACCGCACGAAATACTGGGGAAAACGAAAAAACACCGAGAGGGATACCCTGGGCGTTTAGGGATACCCCGGGCGTTTTCGGTTAACTTCCCGGTAGGCGGTAGTCCGCTGATTTTGAGAAAGGTTCCGGTAGGAACTCTCTTTATAATCACTCGGAAAATGTCGCGCAATTTTTGATGACGGAAGTCGTTTAAGGACAAATGTTTATGCGTTTTTTCAGTTTGGCTGGTCAATTGGCCGTGATGATTTACTGATCACCTGTCAGTCAGCCCGTCAAATATGGGTCGAATAAGATCAGGCGCAAAGCACAGCGTTCCGCTCAGTACTGAAAGGGCGACATGCCTGTGAGTGACTCATGCAATCTTCACCCTGTCAGGCTATGCTACTCGCCGACAAGCCCGCTTTTATCTCCATCTGACTCGATGCACATTCCGATCGAAATCAGATTCTGTGTCAGGAAGTTCGCATGTATCGCTCACGTCTTGTCCTGTTCGCTGTCTGCATGGCCTTTTCATCGGTCTGTTTCGCGGCCGACTGGCTTCAGTTCCGCGGGCCCAATGCCAGTGGCGTTACGAATGATAGTATTACCCCGGAGAGTTGGAGTGCAGATGAAAACCTGCTTTGGCAAACAGACATTCCGGGCGCTGGCTGGTCGAGTCCGATTGTAATCAACGGCAAACTCTTTGTGACGACGGCGATCACAGACGGACCACAAAACTCATCGAGCGATTATCGCTGGGAGGTCTTGTGTCTGGACGCGAAAACTGGAAAAGTCCTGTGGACAAAAACGGCTCTCGAAGGCAAGCCGCGTTTGGAAACTCATCGCGATAACACATATGCTTCTGAGACACCGGTCAGCGACGGGAAGTATGTCGTGGCCTATTTTGGCATGATAGGAATGTTCTGCTATGACCTCGACGGAACTTTGATCTGGAAAAAAGATCTGGGCCTTCATCCCATGGCTCAGGACTGGGGCACGTCCAGTTCGCCAACGATACTTGACGGGAAAGTCTTCGTTCAGGTCGACAACGAAGAGTCGTCATTTGTGGTCGCGATTGACATTCAAAACGGCGATGAAGTGTGGCGTCAATCTCGTGAAGAGCGGTCCAACTGGGGCTCCGCGATCATCTGGGAAAACAGGCATCGCAAGGAACTCGTTACTGGCGGTGCCATCGTAAGATCGTACGATCCCGACACAGGCACCTTGCTGTGGCAAGTCGACATCGGTAACGGCGGACTCAACGCGACCCCGACGGCCAGCGGTGATTTATTGGTCGTCGGTCGCAGCGGCCGCGGCGGGACCAGTTTCTTTGCGATTCATAGTGGAACAGACGAACAACTGGCAGCCGCTCGCGGTGGCGATTCCGCGTCTCTGGTGGCATGGAACACTCGCGAATTTGGTCCGCACCGAGCTTCACCGCTAATCGTTGACGGAATGATTTACCTGTTGGACGGACGAGGCGGCAAGGCGACGATTGTTGACTCAGCGACGGGCGTCCTGGTGACGCAGGGCCGAATACCGGAAGCGGGAGAATTCTGGGCTTCGCCATGGTCGAATCACGGCAGGGTCTATTGTCTCGACGCCAGTGGTCAGACTTTCGTTTTGCAACCGAGTCGAACGCTCGACGTGGTCGCAAAAAATGTTTTGCCTGCCGTTGATAATGTTCGATTTTGGTCAACACCGGCATTGGCTGACGGCACGCTGTTTATCCGATCGAGCAAAACTCTCTACGCCATCGGCAGCAAGTGATCGTCTTCTTCAAGGGTTTCGCAAATCCTCAAAGACAGCCCGCCTTTATTATCGCGAAAACTGAAGGTCAGCTTGTCAGACTCGCCGGGGGGGAGTCAACGATTCCAAATGCCTCATTAACCGGTGAATCACCAGTGACTTCCGTGCTTGAAGGTTTCCCAAGTCATTGTGAGAAACCCCCGATGGGAACTCGTGGATGAACAGCCACACCCATGGTTCTCAAAATCCTCATCCACTCTTGATTTCTCGTTATTTCGGTACCAGGAAGACAACATGCCAACGAATCCGTCCAGCCTGCTCGCCGCTCTGATCTGCATCATATGCCTTGCACCCAGCGCATCGGCGACCATCATCATCGTGACGAACCTCAGGGATGCAGGGGCCGGCTCACTGCGGGCCGCAGTGGCCAGTGCCAATGAAACATCGGGGGCGGATGTGATTCGCTTTCGAGAGAATCTCAAGGGCAAAATCAAGCTTACGAGCGGTCAATTAGAGATTACGGGCCCGCTGACGATTGCGGGACCTGGCGAGACTCGGCTCACGGTGAGCGGTAGCGATGCCAGTCGAATCTTTATGATTCGACCTGAAGTCGATGTGTCTCTCAAGGACCTCACCATCGCTGATGGCCGTAATATTGTTCAGGAGAGTATTTCCATACTTGTCACACGTGGCGGTGGTATCCTAAACGACGGCGGAAAACTAAATCTCTGCCGAGTCACAATGTGCAACAATGTGACGATCGATAACGTTAGCTCAGACGTTGTGGGCGGCGGCGCCATCGTCAACACGGGTTTTGCAATGCTCACCGCGATCAACTGCCAGTTCATCGACAACGTTGCCTTTGGCGGGAAACGTTACGCTTTTGGTGGCGCTATCGGCAACGTTACTGAATCGGTGGCGATCATTAAAGACTGTATGTTTACAGATAACCTGGCCACATCGGGTGTTACGAGTTATGGAGGGGCAATCGGCAATTTTGGAGGCAGTGAGCTGACTGTCATTGACTGCACATTTGACGAAAACGTCGCCCGTGGGATCGACTCCGGTGAGAAGGCATTTGGTGGCGCAATCGCCACTCGACCCGGAACCGTGGATGGTTCGGGGAGCCTGACGATGATCGAGAATTGTCTCTTCATCGCCAATCTCTCCATTGGCGCGATTGGTGGAGCCGGGCAGTCTGGTGCGGATGCCGGCGGGGGAGCGATCTACAACTTCAATTCGACGCTGGTCACGGCATCGAGCACCCTGCTAGAGAATGAAGCGGAGGGTGGCGGTGGCGATATCATCGGAGGTAGCGCATACGGCGGCGCGGTCCTCGCGGCGGGCACGGGCTCGAGCCTCGCGAAACAGGTGGAGATAAGACGCTGCCAGTTCTTCGGAAATATCGCTTCTGGTGGAAGTCCGGGGAGTGAAATTGCTGGCGTCGCTCTTGGCGGTGCGCTGCACAATGCCTCGTCCTGCTGGATGGACCTTCGTGAGTCAACGATCTCCGGCAACTGGGCGGTTGGTGGCCAGCATGGCCAGGGCATCGGTGGCGGGGTTTACACGTCCGGGACTTTCACCGCCGACAAGCGGACGATTCGGAAGATCGTGGGGAACAAAGCCTCTACGAGTGACGATAATGTATTTGGGACTGTCACGGCAGATTAGCCCACGCTCCTCATCGAAAGGAACTCTTTTCGTGACACCTCAAAAAACGTCTGGCCTTTTTCGATGACGCATGTAGCATGGAAATAGTGTTCTAATCATCTTGTGTCGAGATGCGGTCGGCACTGCGAAGAAGAACGACCACACACCTCCCGAAATCATCTACTGCCGGATTTGAAAGCAATACCCGATGAGGACTCCATCGCGAATTCGCAACTCGGAATATTCTTGCTGAGCAAGGTGGCGGCGAGGTGTTGAAACAGGCATTCCCCGTTCAGGCGCCGTATCCGTTTCTCAAGGAGCTCATGAATGTTTGCTATTGGGTTGCTGATCACTGCGGCCGTTGTGGGCGCGATTGGAGTTTTGGTTGGAGCCGTCATCGGCTGCGCGATTGGGTGTTGGTATCGCAACGTCCTGCGATCCAGCTTCGCAGGAGCAATCGGTGGCGCTATAGGTGGCATCCTCTTCCTGTTTCTGGCTACCGTTGTTGCCTACTCACTACTTCCACAGCATTCTGTTCACACGGAATTCGGCACAACTACTGTTCCAGATATTTCTGAGGAAGTCCTGATTCCAGCGTTATGGGCGTTTGGCGTCCTTGGTTCTCTTGTTGGCAGTGCTGTTGCCGCACGGTCACAGAATACCTGAGTCGTCACTGTAGTCCCGCAGCGGGCAGGTTGGTTGTGCAGGCACTCTCAGAATGACGGGCAGTTAATAGTCCTCATTCAAACTCAACTTCGCAGCGAGCCGCAAATCGCTGAACTTTTGGTACTCCGGTGACAGCGTTCGATCTGAACACTTAAATCAGATCGACAGTTGATCATGGAATTTACAGTGTATCCGACGAGCAGGCCGCAAACGATGAAAGGGTCTTCCCGGATGTTGTCAATAAGCCTGCTCCGGACATAACTCAATCGCTGGTGAAATCAGGTGGCATCAGGCTCGAAGACAATCGACCGAGTCGCCAGAAGATTCTCTCAAGGCGGCGACTGAGTTGGCTGACTCAACGAGGCGAAGGATGTCCTTTGACTTATTGCTTTCTACTGGCGATGTTTCCGGCAAGCCTGAAGATAGTTGTCCACTTCAATCTGGCCTTCCTCTGTCGGCTGAACGAGACTCATTGCGCGCCGCATTTGCGGCTCAAAATCCCAGCACTCCCAGGCAACGAGATCCCGGGCCAAAGATGCAGCCAGAGCCGGCCACCTCATCAGCATATCACGATACAGAGAAATGACCGCATCGCGAGACACAAGAGTGTTAGCGTTTCCATGGACGCTCAGCGCAACGACGGCGGACTTTGTTTCTTCCATCGTCCGCGAGTCATCCGCAACAAACTTTTCGAAAATCAGCGAGCCTGCCTCCAGCCCCGCCATTTCAAGATATTCGACCAGCAATGCGGGCATACTGAAAGTCTGGTGTCGCATCAGATTTTCCTGAACTCTGCCATTAATGAGCAACCGGGGTTCTGCACCGCCAGCGATTCCCAACAGAACAATCAGCAGTGGACGATGCTCTTCATTGCGGGGGTTCTGATAGAGCGTCATGAGATGTTTTGTGGCGAGGACCGGTTCCAGAGTCCGCATGGCGGAGTAGGGAGCCCGGGCCATTTCCAGACCGCTCGTTGCCGAGAGCAAAAAAAGCAATCTGCGTTCGGGAAATCGTGGAGTTGGCCGCCAATGGAAAACGCTCACAGGAGATTGGGAACACTCGGAACAACTGCACTCTCACCCCGACTGCCAGCCCCATGCATCAATACCCATCACCCTGATCCCGGCATCGATCAACCAGTGTGTTGCCGCAGCACTGACACCCGCGCATGTCGGAAAGTAGTGGTAATGAGCATCCACATGCGTTCCATTGTGTGAACACGCTGTGATCAATTCATTGGCCCAGCCCAGCTTTTCCGGAAGGTCGTCCACCGTCGCCCCGAAGTAACCCGCCATCACCGCCGCTGTGTCAGAATGCGACTGATGTTCGACTGTCACC
>CAMAXD010000257.1 GCA_945861975.1 Candidatus Kuenenia stuttgartensis
TCACGTTTTCAATTTCCTGGCCGACGGATTGTGGATACCATCGTGGATATTCCGATCGTTCTGCCGCCGCTGGTGCTGGGGCTCAGCCTTCTCATCCTGTTTCATCAACCGTTTCCGTTCAGCCACTGGCTGTTCCCCGAAAGTAATTGGACTGTGGAAACGTGGCTGCGGGAAGACGTTGGCTTCCCGATCACCTATCGCTGGCCGGCGGTGATTCTCGCACAGTTTGCGGTGTCATGTGCAATCGCCGTTCGCACTATGCGAGTCACCTTTGATCAGATCAATCCGCGTGCCGAAGATGTGGCGAGAACTCTTGGCTGCACTCGGTCTCAGGCCTTTATGAAAGTCGCACTGCCGCAGGCCTGGCGAGGCATGATTACCGCGGGAACCATCGCCTGGGCCAGAGCGCTGGGCGAATTTGGGCCTATTCTGGTCTTTGCCGGAGCGACTCGATTTCGCACGGAAGTGCTTTCGACGACCGTCTTCCTGGAACTCAGCGTGGGCCAACTTGATGCCGCAGTTGCAGTGTCGCTGCTGATGGTGGGGATGGCGATTGTCGTGCTGCTGATTCTGCGATGGATCGGAGCCGGTTTGACATCATGATCGAACTCTCTTCCGTCACAATTCGGATCGGCGATTTTCAGCTCAAAGATCTTTCCTTTCGAGTCGGCAGCGGTCAATACGCGGTTGTTATGGGCAAAACCGGGATCGGTAAAACCACAATTCTGGAAGCCATCTGTGGCCTTCGCTCGATTCAAGCAGGTCGTATTCTGATCAATAGCGTCGATGTGACTCGCTGGACTCCAGCCGATCGCAATGTGGGCTACATGCCTCAGGACCTGGCGTTGTTTCCTTCGATGACCGTTCGCGAACATATCGAGTTTGCGATGAAGATCCGAGGTCGTCCTGCAAAAGAAATGGCCGATCGAGTTACTGAACTGGCAAGTCTGTTGGAGATCACTCCACTGCTGGATCGACGCATCAAAGGACTCAGCGGCGGTGAATCACAACGCGTCGCGCTGGGGCGAGCGTTGTCGTTTCGTCCGGGCGTTTTACTGTTGGATGAACCCTTAAGCGCCCTGGACGAAGAGACTCGTTTGACGGCTCAGGGGCTGCTGAAAAACTTGAGTAAGATGACCGGAGTCACGATTCTGCATGTCACTCACAATCAGGATGAAGCGGATGCCCTGGGAGACTGCTGCATTCGACTGATCCAGGAAAAATCAACGGGCAACGTCATCATGCAAAAGGCTGGCGATTGAATGAGCATACGAACCAGATCGAACTCACCGGTCCCCTCGAACGCGCCGCAGGCTGTTCGCAGGTTGCGATTCCGTGTGAGTCCTCGCGAACATTGGGAGCCGTGTTTGCGTGGCTGTTGAATGAGTATCCCGCAACGAAAAATGTGCTGGGCGATTCCCGTCGCTACACGGCCACTGCAGGCGATCTTCCGCCGGGGCTGCTTGTGATCTGCGATTCCGTCACCTTAAAGGCTCGCCTCGAGACCGCTGTCAAAGCTGGCGACCGGCTGACGCTTATGCCCATGATCAGCGGCGGATGAATGACGCTGCCGAGAAACAAGGTAAGCCCGTGATTGAAGCGGCCATGTACGAGCTTGAAGCGTCGCTCACCGTAATTCATCCTCCACGAACACGGCGTTTTCGAGACCTCGTCCCGGATGGGCTTCTGGAGATCTCTGTAGCTTGAAGTTCAGGGCCTCTCTGCCGATTCTGGTTCAGAGGGCAGGCCGGGGCCAGAATCCGGGTTTGTGAGCTTTTGCTGTCCCACCATCAGCACGAGAATCATCACGAAGGCCCCGATGAAGCTCGCCGCATGGATCCACGCGAGCACGATTGTGGCCCCGATTCCCGGCGCGTGGCTGTTGAGTGATTCGAAGATCCCGAGTGTGGTTTGGGCTTTTAGCTTTGGGGTTAATCCCTGAGGCGGGAAGGTTCTGTTGACTTCATCCAGAATCCGAATGGCCAGTTCTTTTGGGATATCGTCCGTTTCAGAGTCACACGAGATCCCCTCATTACGCAAGGCATGGACGATTCTGCCAGAGCGTAGTGCGGTCGGAATTCCGATGGCCGTCAGGAAGCCCAGAAATCCAAAGAACCAGTCGCCAAACATCACAGCCATGGCGGCTGCGATGCATGCGGTTAGAACTCGGAAGCCCACATCGAACGCATAATGCCTGGCAAAGAAGAGTTCCTGAACAACTCGTCCGCCATCAAGTGGCAGCAGCGGCAGAAGATTCATGCCGTTCAGAATCAGGCACAGGACGGCCGCATTGATCATCCATGTGATCTTCAGAGCGATGCCCGCGATTCCCAGTGCGATTCCGAAGAGAATTCCCGGTACGGGACCAGCCAAAGAAACGACGGCCTTTTTCCAGCCAGGAATGTTGAAGCTCCGGCCGGAAACTGCGGCTCCGAAGAATGGAATGAAGAACATCTTAAGGTTGCGATAACCACTCAGCTTCATCGCAACGAAGTGTCCGGATTCATGAAGCAACATCAGCAGGATCAAAGTCGTGGCATGTTCCAGTGACCATGATGCAGAGCCAGTCCCGACAAAGAGCGCCATTGATACGACCAGCATCATCACGACACCGCTCCATGATGACGTCTGATTCTGAAGATTGTGCATCTCCTGCAATTCGGCTGCGTATCGATCAGAATCTTCCGGCGGCGTTTGGTTGTCCATTCAAGTTTGTCCTGAGTGTTGTCGAAGAATTGCCACCGGCAGAAAACTGCAATGCGTATGTTGTAATGGGGTTAGTGTGCGTTCCCCAGTATTCCATGGGCGATTTATTCACTGCAAATCCCGAGGCCACCTGAAAGTCGGGCGAATCGTTGCTGTTTCCCCCGGTGTTGCTATCGTAATTGTTTCTGATCGGGCAATCGGCCCGAAGTTTTCCCGGGTGGAGTGCAATGATCGCTGCCAGCGATCCGAGTTTCTCCCGGGAACCCTCTGTTTTTGTCCAACTGACTTCCCGAGGTACGCTCATGACAAGAAAGACATCGCGTCGCAGTTTTCTCGGCAGCTCTGCCGCACTGGGAACTGCGTTCTGGGTTGCTCCACAGACATTCGGAAAGCCGACTCGCTCGGCCCTGGAAGGTTTGACGGCCGCCTGTATTGGAGTCGGTGGAAAAGGTGACAGTGACAGCAGTCACATCGCCGATCAGGATGTGGAAATCGTTGGCATCTGTGATGTCGATAAACGCACGCTGGCCAAGAAGGCGAAAGAATTCACCAAGGCCGAACAGTTCACCGACTTCCGTGAGATGCTGGATAAGCTCGGCGACAAAGTTGACATTGTGAGCGTCAGCACCCCGGACCATACTCATGCTGCGGCCGCTATTAAGGCAATGAAGGCCAAGAAGCATGTCTATGTTCAGAAGCCTCTGACCTGGTCCATCCGCGAAGCTCGCATCATGCGAGAAGTGGCTGCAGAAACAGGTGTGGTAACTCAGATGGGTAATCAGGGCACCGCTGAAGACGGACTTCGTGAAGCGGTCGAAGTGATTCGCTCGGGTGCAATCGGATCCGTTTCTGAACTGCACGTCTGGACAAACCGTCCGGTGTGGCCTCAGGGAATTGGTCGCCCCGCCGGCGAAGACAAAGTGCCTGATTATCTCGACTGGGACTCCTGGATCGGTCCTGCCCCGATGCGTCCGTACAAAGAAGGCGTATACCATTCCTTCAACTGGCGCGGCTGGGTTGACTTCGGAACAGGTGCTCTGGGCGACATGGCCTGTCATACCACAAATATGCCTGTGATGGCTCTGGAACTGTGGGATCCAATTGCAGTAACAGCAGTCAAGAACCCGGGCATCGTTGAAGGCGAAACCTTCCCTGGCGCTACGACACTGATGTTCGAATTCCCTGAACGCAACGGTCTGGTTGCCACGAAGTTCTACTGGTACGACGGTGGCAGCCTGCCATCAGACGACCTGATTGCTCAGTTGCCAGAAGGGTTCCGTAAGCGTATTGCTGAACAGAAAAAGGGCGGCAGCAAAACCAGTGCGGCTCTGCTTGTGGGAAGCAAGGGCATGCTGCTGTCAGAGAACGATTACGGTGCAGCCTACACACTGCTGCCAGATGCGGACTTCAAGGGCTTCAAGAAGCCAGATCAGTCAATTCCTCGTATTCCTTTCAAGGGCAGCAACGACGAGCGAAACAAGTGGGAGTTCGTCGAATCCTGCCGCGGCAACTACAAGCCCGGCACGATGTCCAACTTCGGCTACGCTGGTCGTCTGACCGAGACGATTCTTGTTGGCAACCTCGCAGTGCGGGCTGGCGAAGGTCAGCGAATTGAGTGGGATGCCAAGAATCTGGTCAGCACAAATCTGCCAGAACTGAATCAGTACGTTCAACGCGAATACCGTGAAGGCTGGTCCCTGTAATTTACAGGATCAACCGTTGAGCTGAATCGGGGGCCCGGCGTCTGCAAAGGATGCCGGGCCTTTTTTACGCCTTGACGGGATCACGAATTTCAGGCTGCAGTGAGTTGCTGCTCAGCAGAAGCCGTGATTCGTCCGGCGGCTATTCACAGTCACACACTTTCCGCAGCGTCCGATGGTTCCGCCGCAATTCTTCGTTCGCTAGACTTCGGCGGACGACCACCTGTCCACAATCTCCTGACATTTGGGGTATTCCATGATCGCATCGACGATTCGATCCGTTGCCTTTTCCGCATGCGTTTTGACTGCTCTGATGACGCCGCTGATCATGGTTGCTGCTGAAGAAAAGAAATCAGATGCGACCACGACTGCGATCTTCGATAGCAAAACGTTGGAAGGTTGGGATGGCGATGCTTCCGTCTTCCGAGTTGAGCAGGAATCGATCATCGGTGGGCAACTGAAGGACAAGATTCCTCATAACTTCTTTCTGTCATCGAAGGCAGAGTATTCCGATTTTGAACTGACGCTTGAGTTTCGCCTGATTGGCGAAGGAACGAACGCTGGTGTTCAACTTCGCAGTAAGCGAATCCCTGATCATCATGAGATGATTGGTTATCAGGCTGATCTCGGTCAGAATTACTGGGGTGCGTTGTATGATGAATCCCGACGAAACAAGATTCTTGCAGCACCGAAGAAGGAAGAGCTGGATGAGGTGCTGAAACGCGACGACTGGAACAGGTATCGCATTCTTTGTGAGGGTCGACATATCCAGTTGTGGATTAACGACTTTAAGACAGTTGACTATACCGAAGCGGATGCGGCAATCGAACAAAAAGGATTGATTGCTCTCCAGATTCATGGTGGTCCTCCCGGAGAAGCTCACTACCGCAATATTCAGATCCGACGTATTGGTCAGTAGTTTTTGAATGAAGAATTACTCTGTTTCGCCACCGGGTTTACCAGGCTGTTGATTTAATCGTTTACCGCCCAGCCGGAGGCGCCGGCCAGCACAAATGCCGGCGCCTCCGGCTGGGCGGTAAACAGAAGCCCGCAAGTGCGACTATATCAATAGACTGTTGACCCCGGTGGTTTACAGGCTTCTACACTACTCGTCGTTTCGAAGTACCAAGAGCAACTCTGATAAGTGTTCATCAATCAATTTTTAACCCTATCTTTTCAAACTGACTGACTTCCCATGCTTAACTGGAACAGCAACAAACTGACTCACGGCTGGCAAAAAGGTATCACCGCGTTCTATTACGCAGTGGGTATGACGGCTGACGATTTCAACAAGCCTCAGGTTGGCATTGGTGTGCCATTGCTCGAGGGCAACACCTGCAACATTCATGCGTACTCATTGGCACAGGAAATTGCCGCAGGATGTCGTGAAGCAGGAATGCTGGGATTTCCCTTCGGAACCCCCGGCGTCAGCGACAACATTACTCAGGGGCATGAAGGCGGGAATGCCAGCTTGCCGTCTCGCAACCTGATCGCCAACAGCGCCGAATGTGTGGTGACCTCGCATTGCTACGATGCGATGGTCGGGTTACACAATTGTGACAAGAATGGTCCGGGCTTTGCGATGGCCCTGGCCCGCTCTAATTATCCGGGATTGATCGTCAGCGGCGGAAGTATTCTGCCGGGCTGTCATAAAGGTAAAGATATTACGATTCTGGACGTTTACGATTCTCAGGCGGCTGCGTCTGTCGGAGCGATGACGCATGAAGAATCAGACGAGATTATTCGTAATGCCTGTCCGGGACCGGGCGGTTGCGGAATCGCGGCGTCCTTCAATACATGGGGCCTCGCAATGGAAGCGATTGGTCTGATGCTTCCTTGCAGCAGCTCCATTCCGGCTGTGGATCCCGGGAAGAAGGCCGAGTGTCGCCAGGTCGGACATGCGATCATGAACCTGCTTCAGCTCAATCTTCGACCACGCGACATCCTGACCAAAGCTGCCTTCAAGAACTGTGCTGTGACGATTGCGGCCGCAGGCGGATCAACCAATGGGGTCCTGCACATTCTGGCGTTGGCGCGTGAAGCAGGTGTGGACTTTACGCTGCGTGATCTTCAGACGATCTTCCGAGAAACCCCGGTGCTTTGCAGCTTCGCCCCTCGCGGCCAGCGCACAATGGTGGATCTCCACAAGATTGGTGGCACGCCAATTCTGCTCAAGCATTTGCTGGACAGTGGGTTACTCGACGGATCCTGCAGGACTGTTACCGGAAAGACGATGGCAGAGAACCTGAAGGACGTTCCGAAACCACCGGCAGGCCAGGACCTCATCGTCACGAAGGAGAACTGCTACAAGCCGTTTGCCGATATGCAGATTTGTTTTGGCAATCTGGCTCCGGAAGGAATTGTGTTCAAAGTCTCCAGCATGAAGAACCCGCAGTTTGAGGGCAAGGCTGTCTGCTTTGAGGATCCTCGCGATATCGTCCGCGCCGTCGAGCAACGAAAGATCACTCCGGGTAGTGTCATTGTCCTTCGCAACATGGGACCAGTGGCCTGTGGAATGCCAGAAGTTCTGATCGCCACGGCTGCACTCGCGGTTCCGGAGCTGGATGGGAAGATTGCCTTTATCTCTGACGCTCGCGTTTCTGGCGTGTCTCACGGGGCGATTGGAGTTCACTGTGCTCCGGAGGCTGCTGTCGGTGGGCCGATCGGATGTGTTCAGGACGGTGATCTGATCGGCTTCGATCTTCTCAAGGGCTCCATTACGGTCAACATCAGTGATGATGAGATGACAGCACGGCGTTCGAGGCTTGCGCCTCGTCGTCCTCTGGAAGTGAAACGAGGATATCTGGCAGATTGGTCCGCTACGGTTGCTCAGGCCAGTCATGGCTGCGTCAGCAAAGCTCTGCACCCGGAATGCAGTTAATCAATCGCAAGTAACGCGACGTCGATTAAGCCCGGGAAGGATTGCCATCCCGGGCTTTTTTGTAGCGTGATGGTGAGAGGCTTAACGCCTGGAAATGTTGGTGATCCGCGGCGGTTTCTGAGTTTCTTGCTTCATCGGAATTGCCTTTTTTTAAAAGCCCATTCGAAAGAGCCTTCCATGATATCGATCAGTTCTCTTCGCCATCCTCTGATTGTTGTTTGCGCTCTGGCGGTTCAGTTCATGGGTGCGTCAAGCGTCAGCCTGGCAAATGAACCAGTTCGCAGGCCGAACGTGCTGCTGATCTGCGTGGATGACCTGAAACCAGTGCTGGGTTGTTATGGCGACAAGACCGCAAAGACACCTAACATCGATCGATTGGCGGGGCAGGGCGTGCTCTTTGAGTCGGCCTATTGCAATCAGGCGGTTTGCTCACCGTCTCGCAATGCGTTGATGACCAGCCTGCGACCTCAGACGCTTGGCATCTACGATCTGGCCACGAACTTTCGCCGTAGTCGGCCGGATGCCGTGACGATCGCCCAGCATTTTCAACAGCACGGGTATGTAACTCAGGCATTAGGCAAGGTGTTTCATGTGGGACACGGAAACGCTGAAGACGAAGTCTCGTGGAACGTTCCGCACTGGCGACCGAAAGCCGCGCAGTACCAGCTTTCTGAAAGTCAGGCCAATCAACGAAAGTCAAACAATGGCCCACGTGGACCAGCGACAGAATCGGCAGATGTTGCAGATGATGTCTATGGTGATGGTCAGATTGCTACCGAGGCTGCTGCAAGAATCACGGCTGCCGCTGAGAACGCGGATCAGCCGTTCTTTCTTGCCTGCGGCTTCCTGAAGCCTCACCTGCCATTCGTAGCGCCGAAGAAGTATTGGGACCTTTACGATCCGAAGACCGTCCCCATGCCTCAGGTCACTGAGGCTCCAGAGAACGCACCGAGCTACGCCCCGCAGTTTGGTGGTGAACTGCGCCAATACAGTGACATCCCGCGTGAAGGCGCAATTTCGGAGGAGGACACTCGACGGCTGATCCATGGCTACTATGCCGCGACAAGTTATACCGATGCACAGATCGGAAGAGTTCTCGACGCACTAGACGCGACAGGAGCCAGAAGCAACACCATCGTCGTGCTCTGGGGTGATCACGGCTGGCATCTGGGCGACCATGGGATGTGGTGCAAGCATACAAATTATGAGCAGGCTACTCG
>CAMAXD010000258.1 GCA_945861975.1 Candidatus Kuenenia stuttgartensis
TCAGGAGGCAGTCAACGGTGTGGTGGGACTCGTTGGTTGCATAAACTCCGCAGGGGTTTGAAGGAGGGGAAGGTCAGGAAACTCGCCTGTTCCCGCTCACATGGGTGCGTGGCCCGAGCGGGAAGCTCCTGCCGAGAGAATTGCTTCGGTGGTTCTCGCGGTGGAAAAGGGGATGGATTCGTCCATCCCCTTTTCTGTTGCGCTCTACTTTTTTTCGCGAGCTTTCAGACCTCTATGACAATCGGTGTCCGCCCAGCCTTTTCCTGGTAACTTCAAGGGCAGTTTTGAAAAGTCATCAGCATTCAAGATCTCCTCAGCATGACGCTTCGAAAGTGCGATTCTACGTCACGTCAAAATAAATCTGGCCGCTGCTGCACCACTGCCATTGCCCCGTGTTCCAGATAGAGGTCGCCCCGATTTCACCGCATGACGCCCGGAAATTGCTCGATGGCGATTCCATAAAAGCCGTTGGCCTCGACCTTCATCCTCTGCGAACTCAATTCCCCGGCAGAAAAACGGCCGAATACTTGCCGAAAACAAGGGATAGCCCTGAAATCTCACCTGTGCCAGGATACGGACGATTTCGTTGATCAGCATGGATGTTGAGGATTCTCGGAACATGAAACCGTTCGCCATGAAGTCGGGTGGTCGAGTGCAGTTGCACTGGTGGGTTGTCGCGGGTATCGCGGCGGCGTTCTTTGTGTGGAGCTTCGACCTGATCCCGCGAGTTCGTTCTGCATCCAGTGGATCGCTGGCCACATCTGACGCCGATGATGGCGCTGCACAATCGCATCACGAAGCATTCGACGATGACTGGTCTCCTCGAGTTAAGGGCACCGGCGATCCGGAGCCAGCAGAATCGGATCTGGAACTGCAGGATCCTTTCCGCCAAACCAGTAGTTCATCAGTCCGACCAGCACATCACGAGCTGATGGAACCTGAAGAGGTTGCTGCAGAAACAGGACTCTCGGATAACGTGCAGCCGAACAAACAGACTCTTCGTGATCCCAATGTCACTCGTGCTGCCTATGAAGGCGATGATCCATCGGCTCCGAGTCTCTCCTCGGCAGACCAGACGCCCAAAGTTTTGCCTGCTGACGTTGCAAGTAAGCTGAGGACCATCGACGACTGCCTGAAAGATGATCTCATTCTCGATGCCCATGCCGAGCTTTCTGAGATCTACTGGAAGCACTCCGAACTCCGCAGCACCATTGATGATCGCATTCGTGAGACAGCCAGTTTGATCTTCACCAGCAACGAGCGTCAGTTTGGCACGCCGCACCTCGTGGAGTATGGAGAGACGCTGCAAACGATTGCTAAACAGTATGAAGTCCCATGGCAGTATCTGGCTCGCCTGAATCGAGTGACACCAGAGAAACTGCAGGCTGGGCAGGAACTGAAAGTCGTCCGTGGCCCCTTTGGTGCCGTTGTCGATCTCAGTGCGTTCACATTAACTGTCCATGCGCATGGCTGGTATGTGAATAAGTACCGCATCGGTACAGGTCGAGATCACAAGACGCCTCTGGGTGAGTTCGTCGTTGAGGACAAACTTGAGAATCCGACCTGGTACAATCCCAATGGCGGAATTGTGGAACCCGATGATCCGGAGAACCCGCTTGGAGAATACTGGCTGGGACTCGGAAACCACATCGGCATTCACGGCACGAATGACCCATCAACGATCGGTCGCGCCGCATCAAGGGGCTGCATTCATCTCGGCGATTCGGAGATTGAAGAAGTCTTCAGCCTGCTGAGTACAGGATCGAAAGTTCTCATCCGCAAATAGTTCAGTGATTACTCCATCACGGAGAAGTAGTTCAGGACGGCTGCGTCAAACGCTTCCGGACTGAGCCGAAGAGGAACGGAATGATACTGGCAGTAGTTGCGAACCTGCAGCAACAAGTCACGCGGCTGACACAGTCGAAACGGACGCCCGATGCTCTTGTAATGAGTATCAACCAGGTAGCTGATGGTTGCCGGATCGTGCGCAAAATTCATTTTCTCGCACATGATGCGGAACAGGTCTCGAAACTCGGATTCCGATGGATCCGGAACCTCAATCTTGTACGGAATTCGTCGCAGGAACGCCCCATCAACCAGGTCTTTCGGCTCAAGGTTTGTTGAGAACACGATCAACTGGTCGAACGGAATCTGAATCTTCTTGCCATTCGGCATGTTTAGAAAGTCATAGCGTTTTTCGAGCGGCACGATCCAGCGATTCAACAACATATCGACCGGCATCTTCTGACGGCCAAAGTCGTCAATCACCAGTGTGCCGCAGTTGCTCTTTACCTGCAGAGGGGATTCGCAGATTTTTGATGTTGGGTTGAGCGATATCTCCAATTCGTTCATCGTCAATTCGCCACCAGCAATGACAGTTGGGCGTTTGACCTGAACCCAGCGTCGATCAATATCCTGCGAATCCATCAGCCCTGAATTGGTATTTGGATCTTCTACCGACTCGTGTACTGCCGGGTCGAAGATTCGCATAATCTCGCCTTCAATGGCAATCGCGCGAGGAATCCAGACGGTCGTCCCGAAGGCTTCGGTGACTCGTTCTGCAATACTCGTCTTGCCGTTACCCGGCTCACCGAACAAAAACATCCCGCGACCGGAATTGATGGCAGGTCCAAGACGATTCATCATCGCCTCGTTGATAATCAGCCCCTTGAACGCGCGTCGCAGGTCATCTTTCGTCACGACCTGTCCGGCGATCGATTGAGCAGAAACCGACGCCACATAATCCTCAAGCGTAACTGGTGCGGCTCCGAAGTAAGTGCATTCTTCAACATAGCGGCGAGCACGCTCGCGGCCGGACTCTGTGATCACATACTCAGAATCGCCCGTTGATGTTGTTCCCGCCAGATCAATGTGCTTGTCCTGCCGCAGTTGCCTGAGCATCGGCTCGATGACTTTGTACGGCAGCTTGACCTGATTCGCGATTTTTCGACTGGTCTCGATCCCTACTTGAAAAAGGAAACGCATGATGATCTTTTCGACCATCACAGGCGGAATCCCGGCCTCGCGCATCGTCCGTGGCTGACGCGGAACGAATCCGTCGGACGACGACTTGCTCGCCTCGCGGCGTTCCGCCGGCGGCTCGCCGAGCAGCATATTGACACGGTTAAAGAGTTCGTCGAGGCCATCTGTGGCAGAGTCTTTTCGGGCGGACTGCAGATTCGACACGCGACAGACTCCTTCAATGGTGAGCAGATCCAGTGGGTAGTACTCTGGATGTAGGTCACCGTTGATGAATCGTCAAACCTTGTTGCAAGTCATCCACGTTTGAACAGAATGCGGGGATGCGAGCGGTTCGGTTGTGAGACTTCTGAGTCACATAGTCAGGAATTCGATACGATCTGATTCTTCCGGACTACCGGAATACCTGACATTTTCCCACCCGATAGCCACCCGATAGCCACCCGATAGCCACTCGCCGGACAAGAGCCCGTTCGAAGAACACGGACTCTTTCACAACTCATAGCCATCAACACTGTTCCTTATTGAGGATGCCAGAATGAAATTTGCAATCTGCCACGAGCTTTATGAAAACGTCGACTGGGCCACACAATGCCGGCTCATGGCTGAGGCCGGATACAAGGGGATCGAAGTTGCGCCATTCACAATCTCTCTCGACCTGCCGTCCGTCCCGATGTCAGTTTATGAAAGCATGCGAGAGGAGGCTGCAAAACATGGATTGGAAGTCATCGGCCTCCATTGGATGCTGGCCAAAACGACAGGTCTCTATCTGACCAGCCCGGACAGTGATGTCCGCAAAAAGACGGCGGAATACCTGCGATTGCTGGCCAGAGTTTGTCGGACACTGGGAGGTACCGTACTGGTCTTCGGCTCACCGTTTCAGCGAAACCTTTTGCCAGGGGTTACAGCGCAGCAAGCGGCAGATTTTGCCGTTGAGGTCTTCGGCTCTGTGACTGACACCTTTGCCGAACAGCAGGTCGTGCTTTGCCTGGAACCACTCACCAGGAAAGAGACCGACTTCATCAACACGTGTGATGACGCCATGGAGATCATTCAACGAGTTGATCATCCGACAGTAATGTTGCACCAGGATGTCAAAGCGATGCTGGGCGCAGAGACCGAATCGATCCCGTCATTGATCCATCGTCACAAAAATTTTTGCAAACATTTTCATGTCAACGACACCAATCTTCTCGGTCCGGGTATGGGAGAAACGGACTATCATCCGATCCTGAAGGCCCTTCTTGAGTCACGCTATGAGGGTTGGGTTTCGGTCGAAGTGTTCGATTACAAACCCGGCGCGCAGCACATCGCAGTGCAAAGTATCGAGTACATGAAACGTGTCCTGAATGACCTGCAGCGAGATGGAATTTCCAGCTGATCGCAGAGTCTCGTAGTGCCTCAACACGTTACAAAAACACGATAAAAAACAGGTTTTTTTGCAACAACGGCAGCGACGAAGTGGTTCATGACTCAATCGTTATTCAATGACCGGAGCAACTCGTTTTCATATCCTGTCATGCCGACTCATCAGCGATGCGCGAGTCCAGTTCATGAGGTCACACGATGACCTTCAATGATCGAAAATGATGCTCGTCATGGAGCCCATCATGATGCTCATCATCACTCTGCGCGAGCCTCGCAAAGTGTGATGATGAGTGCTCAAAAAAATGTTCTCACGAGCGCGGGAAACCCGCGCATCAGTCTTGCGTTATTCAAACGATCACCTACGATTCCGACCACCAACAGCAGATTCTGTTGTTTGTTAATCGGATGAACGTAGCGAAGAAATCGCCTCACAGCGGACTTCAATACGGACATCAGCAAAGAAAGGAATCTGCATCATCTTTGTCATGGGGACATAGATGATCTGATGTTTTGGTCTGTGGTTGTTCCTGCATGTTTTTAAGCCCGGTAAGCTTCGGCAGGACGGCCGCTCAAGTTCAATTTTTTTTGGAGGAACGTACAGTGGCAAAGAAAGCTGCAAAGAAGGCCGCAAAGAAGACTGTAACTGCTAAACCAGCTGCTAAACCAGCTGCTAAGAAGGCTGCAAAGAAGGCTGCAAAGAAGAAGTAGTCTTAATGACTCCTTCGGAGATCTTGCGACGGCTGGTAGTGCAAACTACCAGCCGTTTTTTATTGCGCTGGTCAGCAATCATGGGCCGTCAATTCATCCGCTTCGCATAACATGGTTGAGCAATCCCGTCCCCGATGTCTGAGCTCAGCTGAGCCATCATTGCCTTCCGCACGATGATGCATGGAGTGATGCTGCAACCAATTCGATGTCTGCTGAAATCACACAGACAGAATTTGCGAAGCGCGCTCGATAGCGACTCTTACCACAGGACTCAGCGTGCATCGCGCAACGTATTCACCAGCTCTCTGTTTTGTTTGATGAGTTCTTGAGTGACCGTCAGCAGGATCAGCATGAGTTACTGCATGGTGCTCCACTGAAGACCCGATTTTTGTCCATCTCAACATCGCGCTTCGGCCTCGAGAGAGTGGTCCGCGAATGCTCGACAGAACGCCGGAGAGGTGGCGTGGGCGAAAGTGAAAGAGGAATCCGGGGAAGTCTTGCCCTGATTGACTTTGGTTTCTGCAAACAATGCTTAGCATGCGTTTTTCCCGCCTTGTTTGCTGAATGACATTCATCCCGCCCCAATGAGTTTTCGTCAATGACTCGAAAAAACGATCCGCTCGTGTATTCCTCAATTCGCGAAGCCATTCTGGTGACCGGCATCTGGCTGGCCGCTGCGATATGGTCAATCTCCGTCTGCTACACCATGGGATATCACCGCGCGACAGATGACCTGAAACTTGTTCTTGGCTTTCCGGACTGGGTGTTCTGGGGAATCGTTATCCCGTGGACGACATGTACTGTCGTGTCCATCGTCTTTAGTCTGATCTTCGTCCGCGACGGAGATCTGGGTAAAGATATTGAAGATGCCGATGATCTTGGACTGGGAGGCTGATCTCGATGAATGCTCTGACTCAATTTGTAAACGCATCAACCATACTCGCCGCCGATGCCGCCGATGCCGCTGCTCCGCCAAGTGTAGGCTGGGGTGCGATGACGATGCTGATTCTCTTTATTGCGGGCTCAATGTGCATCGGCGTCTTCGCCAACATGACCACGCAGAAGGGTGGCTTCATGAAAGGCTTCTTCCTCGG
Source organism: Candidatus Kuenenia stuttgartensis (assembly GCA_945861975.1). Lineage (GTDB taxonomy): Bacteria > Planctomycetota > Planctomycetia > Planctomycetales > Planctomycetaceae > SXXK01. Next base: position 6,150 of record CAMAXD010000258.1, read on the forward strand.
CAACCGAGGACTGGGAGCCTGGGCTTTAGCGCTCACCGCAACCATTCAGAGCGGTGGAACCTTTATGGGATTTCCGTCGCTCGTCTATTCCCACGGCTGGATTGTCGCGCTGTGGATTGGCAGCTACATGGTGGTGCCGATTACCGGATTTGCCATTCTCGGAAAGCGACTGGCTCAACTCAGTCGACGAACGGGAGCGATCACGGTCCCTGATCTGTTTCGCACCCGCTTCAACAGCCCCGCGCTGGGTTTCACTTGTACTATCTTCATCCTGCTCTATCTGTCATTCATGATGTTCGCACAGTTTAAAGCGGGGGCGATCGTGATTCAGCTTGCATGGCCGAACGGCGGAGAGCTGTCGTTGTCAGAAGACGCGGTATCTGTTTCGGAAACCCGCTATCACATCGGCCTCATCGTTTTTGCTGTCACGGTGGTTGGCTATACGCTGATGGGTGGATTCCTTGCAGCGGTTTGGACAGACCTGTTTCAAAGCCTGCTGATGTTTGTCGGAGTTGTAATTCTGCTGGTCGCATCCCTGAATGCGGCAGGAGGACTGGAGAATGCAACACGAGTATCGGTGGCAAACACAGGGCCGGGATTTGCCACAGGGCCGGGGTTCATTGCCGATGGATCGACTCATGAGTTTCTGCCATTATCTCTCGCGATCTCCTTCTTCGTCGTCTGGATCTGGGGAGGTGTCGGAGCGCCTGCCGGACTTGTCCGTCTGATGGCCAGCCAGAATACGAGCGTGATTCGTCGTTCAATCTATCTGCTCAGCATTTACAACATGGGCATTTATCTGCCGCTGATTGTCATCTGCGTTTGCGGACGCGCGTTGATCCCTTCACTGGATGGCAAGACGGACCAGATCATTCCCCGGATGGCGATCATGACCACAAGCCATTGGCCGGGAGGATCATTTGTCGCTGGATTGATCCTTGCCGCACCCTTTGGTGCCGTTATGGCCACAGTCAGTTCTTATCTTGTAGTCCTGTCCTCTGGTGTTGTGCGAGATATCTATCAGCGATTCATTGCTCCAAACGCAGATCGCAATCAACTGCGCCGCGCCGCGTGGGGAACTATGATTGTTGCGGGACTCATTTCGGTTGCCGTCAGTTGGTATCCAGTCACCTATCTTCAGGCATTCATCGTCTTCAGCACATCCGGAGCCGCAGCCACATTTCTGGTCCCGGCCCTGATGGCCTGTTATTGGCGTCGAGCGACAACAGCCGGAATTTTTGCAAGCATGACGAGTGGGGCGTTAACCGTCCTGACGCTTTACCTGATCGGGATTCTGAACTTACTTCCCCAACAAGCGATAGGTGCGGCAACCGGCTTTCGGCCGTGGTATCTTTGGGGCTTCGACCCGCTGATCTGGGGCATACTGGTTTCCGGAACATCCGGAATCCTGATGAGTCTCATGACAATGCCGATGGATGAAGAACTCGTCTCAAGAATGTTTGATGAGCAACCTGAATCAACATGACCGCTGCTCGAAGCTCTTCGGGCAAGACATGGTTGCGCTGCTGGTTTGACAATCACGAACTGTCACCCGACGCGAGAGCATCTCACAGCATCAGCGATGATTCGCTCCACAGCATCAGTAAATGAAAGGCCGGCCTGTTGCAGCGCGGCCGCGAAACCGGCGTCGGGAGACAGGCAGGGATTAGCGTTGACTTCAAGAATCCACGGCTGCCCGTCGTTGTCGACTCTAAAATCAACACGAGCATAACCGTGCAGATCGAAGGCGGTCCAGCAGCGACGTGCCAGAGCTTCAAGTTCATCTAACAGCGCGCGGTCAGATAACGGAAACGCGAATCGACGCGGCGTGTTGAGATACTCCATTGTCAACTCATCCCACTTGGCATCGTGCCCGACAATTCGAGGCTTCCCGGTGGCAAAGTTAATGAACTCAATCTCCGCTGGTGGCAAAACATCCGGACCATCTGTCCCGGCAAGCAGGCTAAGATTAAATTCTCGCCCGTCAATAAACTGCTCTGCAAAATGTGGAGTGCCAAACCGTTCAGCACGAGCAGCAATCAAAGATCGCAGTTTCTCCGTTGAGTGACGACCGCATTCAACAACGCTGTCATCTCCCAGACCCAGCGACGCGTGTTCGGCAATCGCTTTAACGATCGCTCTGTCTGGACTCCAACTTCGTTCATGAGTACCTCGCCAACAGTCGTCACCACGCAAAGTGAGCCAAGCCGGTGTCGAGATCTCCCGATCCAGCAGGCGTTGCTTCGCCACAAGCTTGCTGGTCGTCGTCAACATCGCAAGACTTGACGCACCGGTGAAAGGAAGCCCCAGTGCTTCCAGAAAAACAGCAACAACCGGCATGAGGC
>CAMAXD010000259.1 GCA_945861975.1 Candidatus Kuenenia stuttgartensis
ATTCGCAGTGCACCTCAAGCGGCAGGTTTGGAACCGGTCACATTACAGGCGAAATGGATCTGGGGAGACTCCGCAGCCAGTGGCAGTGTTCCTCCATCCGGCGAGGCGATTTTACTTCGGCGCCAGTTTGTTTTGTCGGCCGACGCTGATCAGGGTGGCGCGGTGTTGACCTGCGATAACGGGTTTACTTTGTTTATCAACGGCCGTGAGTTGAAGTCCGGCAGTGAATGGACGAGGACCGAAGCTGTGCCCCTGAGAGGTCTTCTGAAGAAGGGCGAGAACTCTGTTGTGGCCATTGCCACGAATGCCGGAAACGGTCCCAATGCGGCTGGGTTCTTCTTCGAATCACGCGTGAAACTGACGAACGGCGAAGTCATTACCGTGGTCAGTGATGAAAGCTGGGAATGGAACGCCCAGGTGCCGCCCAAAAAAGAAGGCCGGCTGGGGCGTATCACCGGTGATTGGAAACCCGTGACCGTTGTGCCTGCGTTGGACGTCTGGACGAATTCCGTTGCTGCAACCGCTCCGAATCTGCTGATGCAGGCGCTGACCGGCAATCTGCAGATGATTCGAGCCTCGCTGATGAAGAATGACTTTCTGATGCGATCACTCGGCCGACCATTTCGCGAACAGATCGTCTCCATGCGTCCCACCGAACTGACAACCCTGGAGGCAATTGACCTTTCCAACGGAGCGACGCTGGCGGGGTATCTGAGCACCGGAGCCGCGAATCTGGCGAATGGCGCATACTCCGGCAAAACGGCCTTGATAAATCATCTGTATGAGTTCGCGTTGTCTCGAAAGCCATTACCTGAAGAAACGGCCACTCTCGAAACGTCGCTCAGCTCACCCCCAACATCGCAGGAAATCGAAGATGTTCTCTGGGTGATCTTTATGACTCCCGAGTTCTTCCTTGTGAGGTAAGGATCAACCATCAGTGGCATGGCACATGCCATCCGGCGCGGGCCAGTCGTCTCAGTGCGACTGGGATCTGCGTTTTTATAACATCACCAATGTCGGGCGATGACTCGTAAAAAAAATCGCCTGAAGCTTCAATCTGGCCAATTGTGCCAGAGCAACCCCGAAGACTTGACGAATCCTGCGGAAGCCTGCATCCTAAGACGCAGCAGACTTCTGCTTTTTTGACGCTGAATCAAGGAAAGAAAAACGATGACCGGGTATACCGTACACACGGGGACTTCCAAGAAATTTGTTAGTGGCTGGGACAAAGTTTTCGGCAATGCGCCAGCAGAAAAGGCTGCCGGGAAATCTGCCGCAAAGGCCAGGGCAAAGAGCAGCAGTGTTAAAGTGAAGAAGGGCAAGAAGAAGTAGCAGTTTCGCTGCTGACGTTGCTGCTGGGGAAACATGTTATTCCGGGTGTGTTCTTCTCGGTCGGTAAATGGCCGGGTTCTGAGCATCCCCTGTTGACGACGATGAATGCTACTTTTCACCCGGGTGTACCCGACCGTCTTCCATGTTGATGATGCGATCGGCCACGTCCAGAATTCGTGGGTCGTGAGTCACCATCAGGATCGGACAGCCTCGCCCACGAGCAAGCTCCTGCAACAGATTGACCACGTCTCGGCCAGATTGACTGTCCAATGCGGCAGTGGGCTCATCCGCCAGAATGAGTTTCGGATTGGCCGCAAGTGCTCGCGCGATCGCGACTCGTTGCTTTTGCCCGCCGGAAAGCCGAGCCGGGTAATAGTCAAGGCGATGCCCGAGGCCGACGCTGGTCAGCAGTTCGGCGGTCAGTCGTGATGCATCATCAGGGCTGACTTCCGGATGCAGATGAAACATGAGTTGCACGTTCTGTCGAGCGGTCAGGAATGGCAGAAGGTTGTGCTGCTGAAAGATGAATCCAATCTCTCGTCGAACTTCGACGAGTTCTTCCAGGCTGGCATCGTGCAGATGATGGCCCAGGACATCGAGTTCACCGTCCCGCACTTTTCGCAAAGCACCGATGAGTGTCAACAGAGTTGTCTTGCCGCTGCCACTGGGGCCGGTCAGCAGTACAATCTCGCCGGTCGCGACTTCCAGATTGATATCGAACAGAATCTGCTTCTGCAGATCGCCCTCGCCAAACGCGAAGTTTACGTGCCGCGCGGAAATTGCGGGAGTCGCTTTCGCGGTGGAGATAGCCGTTTGAGCCGTCGAATTGTGAGCTTCATCAACCATTGTCGGTTCGAGTCTTCGAAATTGGATAACTCTGCTAGAACACATCCGCCGGATCTGCTGTGCGGACCTTGCGAATTGCAATCATCGCCGACAATCCACACATCACGATCGTCAACGCAAATACAAATAGGGCTCGTTCCACAGTCATCGAGAACTGCATTTGAATCGCCTTCGTAGCGACACGATACAACCCCAGAGCCAACACAAATCCAGGCAGATATCCCAAAAACGCCAGAATCACTGATTGGCTCAAGACCACCTGCAGCAAGTAACGATCGCTGAACCCCATCGCCTTCATTGTCGCATACTGCGGCAGATGATTAGTGACCTCGGTATACAGAATCTGATACACAACAACGAACCCGATGAAGAATCCAACGGCTGCTCCCATGCCGAAGATGAAGTCAATCGGTGCGTTCTCGCGAATGAAGACGATTTCTGCGGCGACCAGTTCCTCACGAGTCAGGATTTTGGCTTCCGTGCCGACATACTGTCGCAACGAGTCTTGCACAGCCTGAGTATCAGCTCCGGGACGAAGACGGATCAGGCCCATATCCACGGAGCCGGGCTTGCGGTCCGGGAATAGCCGCAGAAAATTGACCGGCGATGTAAACAGGTTCCCGTCGGTATTGATCGAAATTCCCACATCGATCGAATTGATCAATCGCACTTTTCGCAGATTGACTTCTACATCGAGCGAACCATTTTCCGCCAGATACTGTTTTATCGGGCCATAGTTTGTTCGGCTCATCCCGTCGTAGAGCAGTCGATCAAGATCGTTGAGTTCCTCCGTAAATCGCTCGATTCCGGGTAACTCCATCATCCCCGCACTGGGGTCAACACCATACAGGCTGACAGGAAACTCCAGCTTGTTCCACGGGTTTCGCAGCCGCCCCTGCCCCATGTACATCTCCGAAATGGCTAAGACATTGGGGTCCGAGCCAACGCGGTAAAGCAACCGTCGCGGAAACTGAGCGGATGCAAAAATTGTCTTGGTCCGAGGACTCACGATGACCAGATCGGCTGTGACTCGCCGAGCCACAGCGACACTGTTATCCATGGCTCCCCGGCGAATTCCCAACTGCACCAGCATCAGCATCACAGCCACAACAACGCCAGCCGCGGCAACGGCAAGCTTGACCTTGTTGTATGTGAGCTGGCACCAGGCCACAAAGAACGCTGAGTACATAAAGTTTATCTCGCCGACTGTTGGCTGATAGCCTGCACTGATCCACCAGCAGCATTGGTGGACTGCGAGTCCGCAATGTCCAGCAGGATTGTGACTTCGACACGAGCGTTCGAAAGTCGAGCGACGGACTCAATCTGATCCAAATTCAGATCAATTCTCACTTCGACAACTCGAGCGTCCGTATCGCTGACGGGATCATTGGTCAGCACGACTTTGCGAGAAACAAGATTGCCAATTTCAATCACGGTTCCGTCGATCTGATGCCCCGAAGAATCAATCCGGATCGTCGCCTTCATTCCCACGCTGATTAGCGAGACATCCGCTTCAAAGACTTCCGCCACCGCCTGCATTCTGAGCACATCGCCCACCTCAAGTATGCCGCGATCACTGAGCTTTTCACCCGGATGTGTATGGATCTTCAGAATCCGTCCGGCGGCCGGTGCGAGGACAACAGACGCATCAAGGTCAGCCTGGGCTCGAGCAACCGCAGCTCGCGCTCCGGCGATCTCTTTCTCTGCTACGGCGACATCGACATTGCGAATCTCTTTCAGACTCTCCAGTGTTCCGGCGGCTCGACGCTGTTCGAGCTGTAGTCGATCAAACTCCCATTGCCTCTGATCAACCAGCTCGATCGAGATCGCCTGTTTCGAGTGCAATTCTTTGGCTCGATTCAAATCCCGAGCAGCCACTTTCGATTGGGATTCGGCCATGTTGACCGCCGCTTGCTGGGCTTCGATGTCTCCCGCTTTCGCTCCGGCTTTGATTTGTTGCAGGCGAGCTTCTGCGGCGGCCAACCGAGCCTGAGCTTCCTCCAGAGCGGCCATCCGGCGTGCTTGATTGTCAAGGATCGCAAGTGTGGCACCGGCATTCACGTCGTCACCTTCCTTCACCAACAGTCGTTCAATCACCGCGCCTTCGTTGCCGGAGCTGGGAGACAATTGCAGAATCGTACCGGCCGGTTCAAGTCGTCCGAGCGAATGCACCTGTACTCGCTTCGCAGGCTTCAATGATTCTAAGGCAACCTTCGCCGCCATGGTTTGAGCCTGAATCTGTTGATAATAAAACCAACCGCCGACACTGCCACCAACGAACAGAAGTATCATCAGCAGGCGAAGTCGACTGCGTCCCGTCTTTCGAGGAGAAGGATTGCTCATTGCTGCACCTCCGGAACAGCTATGCGTTCTGTAACGATCTCTTCTGCCGAGGAGGACAACTGCATCTGAGCGGCGATACGTACTCGCAGACTTTCCGCGACCTTAAGAATCATCGGATCTTCCGGACCGATCAGGCCCATAAATTGCCACAACAATAAACCATCGATCGTCAGCCACACCAGCAGTTGCTCCATCCCATCTCGCGGATCACTCAGACAGCGGTTCCGCATCCGAGTCGCCAGGTCTCTTAAAGGTTGCATCGCGCCGGGACTTGTCACAGCACCGGCCAGGGTGGCCACGAAGAAGCGAGCCAGCACATCGGTACCAACGTCGTTCGGTCGTGATTCTGCCGGCGACTGCGGAAACAGGCAGTCCAGCATACAGCGGGCCCATCGCATGCGCGGCTCCGGGTCGTCGATGACTCGCCGCATCAGCATCGTTTCGCACTGCTGACTGAAGTGTTCCAACACTCCCCGGATCAGCTCATCCTTGCTGGGGAAGTGGTACATCACGCCGCCTTTGGTGATGCCTGCCTCGCGGGCGACGTTTTCCAATGTCATCGCCAAAAGCCCATCACGGCTGGCGATACAAATGGCGGCTTCGCAGATCTTATCTTTGGTCACGGCAGTCATTGCTCTTGGTTAGAAATCTTTTTAGTCCTTTTTACTGTACCGTACGGTTTGTTCGCTGTTAACAGCCATATTACTTGAGAAAATTGCTTTTTGCGTCGCGAGAATGGCAGTCCTGTTGATTGCGAGGACGCATGTTCCCTATTTCTAAAACGGTTAGTTATCTGACCCAAAACGCACAGGAATATCCTGAACCGAAAGGGGGAAGATCTTGCTGAGCCGGAGAACGCCGCCATACCGGAGGTCTCATCAGACGCCCCGTCCCAATCGTCGCCCGTCGAGCGTCAGGGATGAATCAGTTGTTTCTGATTCCCGGCGGAGGAAAGTGGCGGCCTGCTTGAGACTCTTTGTCGGGTGGCGTACCATGCTCTCTCTACGCAATAACGTCAGCAGAAAATAGGATGATTTCCATGGCCGACGCCACGGTCACCGGTCAGGTTCACTTGATTGAACCCACAAAGACTTTTGGACAAAAAGGCTTCCGTAAACGCATGGTCGTGCTGGAGCAGACCAACGGCCGTTTTACGAATTACCTCCCTCTGGAGTTTGTTTCTGACGCCTGTGATTCAGTCGACAACTTGAAGCTCGGCGACAAAGTGAAGGTGTCTTATCGACTCACGGGTCGCAAATGGCAGCGGGACGAAATGAGCGAAGTCAAATTCTTCCTCAGCGCGGAAGCGACCGGATTTCAGTTAATCTCGGGCGGTGATTCATCGCCTTCAGCAGTCGCGGACGACGAACCCGACTTCGGCCCCGCCGACGAATCTGCTCCGTTTTAAGTTTAAGCAGCCCTCTCCCCGGGCATCGTGCCGCCCAGCAGGCTTCGCGACGGACAACAACTGGAGCAAACGGGTTCTGCTGCAGACTGCATAGCAATCCGCAAAATGAGTGACAGGACGCGCGAATGCATCGGCCTCATTTGCGATGTGCTCAACGCAGGCTATGTTAGTTTCGGAGAGCAAGCGGAGCAGAATCAGAGGATCCAGCCGCCACCCAGAACCTGGTCGCCGTTGTACAGGACGGCCGCTTGTCCCGGTGCCACGCCAAAGATGGGAGCGTCCGGCATAATCGTGGCCCGGTCGTCTTGCTCGAGATGCACCGTACAGCTTTCTGAAGTCTGCCGATAACGCACTTTGACTTCACAACGAAAACTGTCGCCGGGACGATCGGCCAGCCAATTGAGCTGATGGATTCGAATTGATTTCGTCGCGAGATCTTCCCGGAGCCCCAGAACCACTTGTCGGTTCTCTGGATTGATTCGAATCACAAATCGCGGCTCGCCAAAAGCAATTCCGAGCCCCTTGCGCTGGCCGACGGTAAAGTGTTCGTAGCCCTCATGCTGCCCCAACACGCGACCTTCAAGATCGACAAAGTCTCCGGCCGTTCCATCGTGGCCCCGATAGCGTTTTAAAAACCCCGCGTAATCCTGATCGGGCACGAAACAGATTTCGTAACTATCCTTTTTGTCTGCAACACGAAGTCCGGACTGGCGAGCAAGTTCTCGAATCTCCGGCTTCTGAAATGTCCCAATCGGCAGCAGCACGTTAGGTAGAAGTTCTCGTCGAATCCCAAACAACACGTAGGACTGATCTTTGTTGTCATCGTCGCCGCGAAACAAGCCCCATTGCTGAGTCATCTCGTTCTGCTGAAGTCGAGCATAGTGCCCTGTGGCGATGTAGTTCGCACCAACTTGCTGAGCAAACTCCCAGAGCTTTCCGAACTTCAGCCAGTTATTGCACTGCACACAGGGATTCGGAGTCCGCCCCGCAAGATACTCGTCAGCGAAGTAGTCCTTGATCCTGCGAAAGGCATCCTGCAGGTTTAGCGAGTGAAATGGAATCCCCAGGCGGTCCGCCACACGCCGCGCATCGGCGGCGTCTTCGGAACTGCAACAGCCCTGCCGATGGGCCGGTGCGTTAACGATGGGCAGCAGATTTCCGCCCGGCAATGCGCAGGCGGTCTCGGTTTCACCGGATCTCATAAACAGACCGATGACTTCATATCCCTGTTCATGTAACAGGACGGCGGCGGCGGAGCTGTCAACTCCACCACTCATTGCCAGTACGACTCGTTCTGCCATTGTTCGACTACGCTGACCCAAAGAAAACGGTGTGAACTTCCTCATGAAGCCCGCTGCGGAAGGCTCTGAGTTTACCGCATTTCCGACAAAAGACACTCGCCAAATGAAACGACGCGGGGATGATTGCCAAAGCAACCATCCCCGCGTCAGGATTCTGAATGGAGAGACTCACCCGCCCCCTCAAACGGCCGGAGGACTCACGGCAGATTCGTTCAGGCAGCCCCGGCCACAGCCTTTTCCATCATGTCTGATTCCTGGTCGGATTCATCAGCAGTGCGGCCAGTTGGCACCTTGTCTTTAACGTCATAAGCCAATCCGACAGCCCGAAGAGCTTTGATCGACCACCAGGTGATATCGAATTCCCACCACTTGTGCCCAGCAGGAGCAACCGCCGGATGAGCATGATGGTTGTTATGCCAGCCTTCGCCATAAGCAAGGACAGCGACCCACCACAGATTACGAGAATGATCGCGAGTATCGTAGTTGCGATATCCCCACAGATGAGTCGCAGAATTTACAAACCAGGTGCTGTGATAGGCCGCAACCATTCGTACACACATGCCCCAGACAACAAGAGACGCACCCATTTGCCAGCCACCAATGGCCCAGCCGGCGGCCAGCAACACAAGTCCGCCGCCCCATAGCCACAGAGCAAATGTCTTCTCGAAGAACTGCAACAGCGGACGATCGACGAGTTCAGGAACGTAACGGCGATACAGGATCCGAGACGACTCGGTGCTGCGTTTTGGGAACAACCAAAGAATATGCGACCAAGCCCCATTGACTATGATCGGTGAATGCGGGTCGCCGTCCTGATCGGACTTCTGATGATGCAGGCGATGAGTGGCCGCCCAAGTCAGAGGAGAGCCTTCTCCCGACAAACATCCGCAAGCCATCGCGACAAATTCCGCGGGTGCGCGCAGCTTCATTGACTTATGAGCAAGGTAGCGATGATAACCGAGACAAATTCCGATGCTGCAGGTGGCCCAGTGAAGAGCCAGGCAGACGGCAACGGCAGTCCAACTGAAAAACATTGGCATGAATGCGAATAACGCGCCGACGTGGACTCCGATCAGGAACAGAGTCACAACCCAGTCAACATTGCTGAGCTTCAATTGATCTTTGTGAAATGTGGCAACCAGTTGGTCCGTATCCGCCTGAAATTTAAGACGCTTGATTTCTGCTGGGGAAAGGCCACGATCCAATGGCTGATCGTCGACAGGCAT
>CAMAXD010000260.1 GCA_945861975.1 Candidatus Kuenenia stuttgartensis
ATACAGCGGCTGACATCCCCAGCATGAATAGCGAAATGGAATAGATCCAGCCGACCTGAGGAATGGTCCAGCCTGCACCGGCTTGTGTCAAAGGCACGTTGAAGACACTGAAACCGTAGACTTCACCAATACACATGTGGACCGCAATAGCAGCGGGAGGAACGAGCCAGCGGTTGAACCCCGCTTTTGCGACCGTTGCCTCACGCGAGAGAAACTTCATCATTCGGAGTCCGTTGAAAAAAGCCCGTTCAAAGTTCTCCCATGACGGTGTGAGTCACATGGGTGCCGTGTTGCGGACTGAGGCGACCGACGGGGTACCATACCACCGGTTGGCGACCTGTTCCAGTACAGCCTGGTCGGTGAACCGAGTCGAAGAAAGTACGGCATTTCAAGCGACAGGAACTTTGCTCTTCCGCGTGCGATATCGCGTTACGCAGAGGTCGTTTCAGCGGCTATCGAAAAAATGAAGTGCCAGGGATGACTCGGCGGTCGAGCCCATCGCTCCGGTGGTGGGTTCATCCGGTTGATCTCGACGCACTTTATATTCTGGAGTAACGCATATGCCTGAAAAAAGCTCACGCCGGAGGAATTCTGGAAACTACTGACGCAGCCGATCGATGTTGAATCGCCGCTGGAACACCAGTTCGAATACTACGTCTGGTTCCGTGGCCATTCGCATCGGCTGGACTAACAGCGGCACGAGAACATTGATGATGTGATTGGCCGGTTCATCCTCGAATCGGGAGCGGGTGAGGCAGGTGACCAGGACAAGGTCTACGGCTTTCGTGAGTTTGAGTTGTGGCTCACGATGCAGGTTGCCAAATGGGAACACGCCGGACTGAGGGAGTTCAAGGTCCGGAACCATTGGCTGGATGCTGAAGAGACAATGTCGTTCCCGTTGGGCAATACTGACGAACAGGGCTGTTTTGATGCCTGATTGATCTTCACCCTTGCGTACAGAAAGGACTGTCTTGATGGCGAGTGTATCCACACAGAAAAGGAGAGGATTAAGACGAGTGCTGTTCGAAGGGCTCGACGGTCGACGCGTTGCAATCCACCTGGGGAAAGTCTCCGTGGGAGGTTGATAGCAACGGATAGCCCTGAAGTGGTAGATGTGGCAAGCTGAATATCGTGCCGGATTTTACGGCTGCAGGAAGATCTCGCCTTCTTTCATCACGAAAACGATATGCTTCATCGCACTGATATCCTCCAGAGGATTTCCTGACACCGCAACAACATCGGCCAGTTTGTTGGGCTCCAGTGTTCCCAGTTTGTCTTCGACACGCAGCAATCGAGACGCCTCAATTGTGGCGCATTGGATGGCTTTCATGGGAGGCATGCCGCCTTCAACCATCAGTTCAAACTCATGAGCATTCTCGCCGTGAGTTGATACTCCGCTATCCGTGCCGAAGGCGATCTTGACGCCAGCTTTGTAAGCTTTCGCAAATGTCTGCTTGATCGCCGGGCCGATTGCGGCGGCTTTGGGACGAACAACTTCAGGGAAATATCCGGGCTCAGCGGCCTTCTTTGCGACCCATTCTCCCGCCATATTGGTCGGAACCCAATAGGTTCCTCGCTCTTTCATCAGTTCCATGATCTCGTCGGTCATATACGTGCCATGTTCGATGGAATCCACGCCGGCCAATACCGCTCGCTTCATGCCTTCGGCCCCGTGAGCATGAACGGTCACAACCATGTCGTAGTCACGAGCCGTCTCAACAATAGCCTCCAATTCTTCTTTGGTGAACTGCGGATTCTGACCATTCGCCGCGAGACTCAGAATCCCGCCGGTCGCAGTCAGCTTGATCAAATCTGCTCCTTCTTTGTAACGCAGACGAACGGCTTTGCGAGCATCGTCGACGCCGTTGATGACGCCTTCCGTCGGACCGGCATCGCGGCGGAAATCACCCTTCAAACCGTTTGTTGGATCGGCATGACCTCCCGTTGTGGCGATGGATTTTCCCGCTGTGTAACTCCGAGGCCCGACGATCCAGCCTTCCGTGATGGCACGTCGCAGCGAAACGGAGTTGATGCCGTTGTCACCCAGTTCTCGCACTGTTGTGAACCCGGCCATCAGCGTAGCGCGAGCGAACATGGTGGATCGCAGAGCATAGTCCGACTCTTCCATGAAGAACTTTTCGGTGTACGCCTCTTTGGAGTGCTGGCCGATGAGATGCGTGTGCATGTCCATCAGGCCGGGCATGACCGTGAGTTGGCTGAGATCAATCAGGCGATCGCCGTCGGCCGGATTGATGAATCCCTTCACCACTTCGGTAATCTTTCCATCCTCGATGACGATGGACATCTCCGTCTGCAACTCATCGCTGCGGCCATCGATTAATCGTCCGGCATGAATAATCGTCGCAGCAGGCAGCGATTCACACAGAACAATGGTCGCACCGATCAACGCAGCACAAGCAATTCTCATCGCAGAGTTCCCCCAAGGTTCAAGATTGAAGTGGGCGACCGGGATTCTGCTGAACTCAGTCTGCGATTGGAAGCGACGCGATTTAAAGCTCCTGCAGAAAGGCGTGCTTCATCCGATTGTGGCTTCTCGAGAGTTTTGGCACCAGATGGGTCACTTCTTCACGTTCTTTGTCCTCAACTTCATGCTCCAGCAACTCCAGTTGCTCACGAATCAGTCGAGCTTTCCAGCGATGGTAGTCACTGAGTTCACCATGTCGCAGATAGGCTCCGACCTCAAGTTTTCGAGTCCAGTCGTCGTAGCGCTCGGCCCAGTACTTTGTCTCGGTATGATTCATTGCCAGCGCGCCGCTGAGAGCACTGATTTTGGCGTCGACCATCGCTTCCAGGCATTCATCGGGAGCAGGATAGTACGCAAAGCAGCCAACGATGCTGAAGGCGACCAGGCCGGCAAGCGAAAGAAAGCCAAGTACCGGACCGGGGACGACAAGATCACCTCGACGAGGAGCCGACGCGGGCACTTCTGACTCCAGCCAGCGTTCCAGTTTCGACGCACGATCGACCAGCCTCAGTGCAACTCCGAAACCGATAAGGCCACCAAACAGCCAGAGATTTCGCCATTCAAATGGATTAATATCGCGTTGCAGTTTCTGACTGACAAGTTGAAGCCAGGAAGCTCCAGCGGCGTTAGTGAACGGCTGGCAATAAATATCGAAGGCATGGGTATGATTAGCTGGTTCGATGTCTCGAGGGAACAAGGGTTTGTCGACGCTGTAGGCGAGCGCCAACACGATGCCCAGCAGCAGAACCATCCACGTGGTGCCTCGACGCATACCGTATTCGCGGTAGAGCCATATGACGATGCCCATGTTCATGCCGGCACCAAGGACCAGCAATACAAAGGCGGCTCCTACGGAATTTGCATGCTGAAACATCATGCCCAGTTGAGACATCGCCAACATGGGGGTGGCATACACAGGAATCGCGATGGCAGCCATGTATAATGGAGCCAGCGCATTGTCATGGTTGAATGTATGCTGCAGGCTGTTGGCCGGGATGATCGCCCCCAGCAAACCAACTCCGACGAGCCCTATCAGGATATACATCAGCGAACCTGAAGTCGCTTCTCGTCCGGCAGCTGTCGCTACGGCCAGCATGCGTCGATAGCCATAGGCCACCGGCTTTTCTTCGACCATCGGCAATGCTGAATCGGGAAACAGACGATCCCAGATGATCCCACTCACGGTCACGATCACTAATGAACAACCAGCGAACGACAGGATTGCAATCGGCTCTGACAACGTCAGCCCGTACAACAGCGACAGCGGATTGAACAATGGCCCTGACATCGCAAAGGCCAGAATCGTGCCGCCTCGGATACCGGCCCGCCGGAGTTCCCGAATGACAGGAATGACACCCAGCGAACAGACCGGCAGCAACATCCCGATCACCCACGCCCGAAACAAAGCGGAGCGAGTGCCTTCGCCAAACAGTCGACGAGTCGCCTCATAGCCGAAGAACCGTCGCAGAATTGCGGCAATTGCAAAACCGCACAGGATGAAGGGCGACGCCTGCACGAGGCTGCTGGTAAATCTGACCGCGAATCCCCAGAACATCATTTCCGCCATGATTACATCGGCTCCGTGGAAGTCTGTGATTTGGAAACAAGAGCCTTCAGCTCTTCCAGAAGTTTGGGAATCGTTGACTGATCAACCGGCGCGGTGCCATCACTCTGCTTCGTGAATCCAAGTGCGATACTGAGCCGCGTTCCAGCCGAGACCGCCGCTTCAAAATCCTGCTTTCGCAGCTCACTGTCGGCAGCAAGCTCTGGAATCCAGCCAAGGATGTCGATCAACTCCTGTCGAGCAGTGGCTGACTGAGTGGCATCCGCAGCTCCTTCACCGGAACCAGACGCGAGTGTCTGTTGAGCAATCCGCTTCTCCAATTGTTCCACAAGAGCCGAATAGTCGACCGGCTTGTGGGCTGGAACAAAGTGTTCCAGATGTTCGTCTTCATGATGATCGTCATGCGAACCACAGCCGACGATCGCCAGCGACAATCCCAACCACGCCGTCAGATGAAGCATGCGATTCAACTTGCGGACCAAGCTCTGCTCAACGCTGCGTTGCGGCGAAATCTGTTCGTGCATTGGTAGCTCTAAATCGTTGATCATGGGACTCCTCATCTATAAAAAATCAACGCCGGACTATTCCTGATACTTCGGAACGGCAACGCGACTCAGAATTTCTTCGATCACAGTTTGCGCTTCCGCCGGCTCAAGACCCAGCCGAACACTCAGCACAGGATAGGCAACGTCCTGCACGTCATCTGGTGTGACAAAATTCCGTCCGGCCAGCCAGGCATAAGACTGAGCAACTCGCTGCCACGTTAGTAATCCGCGAGGACTCAAGCCCAAAGCAATACTGGAATGACTGCGAGTTTCATGTCCCAGTCTCACCAGGTAATCCTGAACATTGCGAGCCACCGACAACGCTGCAACTTGTGACTGAATGCTGCTGAGCGTAGAAGCATCAAGCACGGGATGTTGATCAACAGCCTGATCCATGCCGCCAACAGCATCCTGCAGCATCTGCAGTTCGTCGGCATGCTCCGGATAACCGACACTCAATTTCATGGCGAAACGATCCAGTTGCGCTTCCGGCAATGGATAAGTGCCATGCTGGTCGACGGGATTCTGGGTCGCGATGACAAAGAACTGACGACTGAGAGGGAATCTCTGATTGTCTACAGTGACTTGTCTCTCGGCCATCGCCTCCAGCAAAGCACTCTGCGTGCGCGGTGTTGCGCGATTGATTTCATCGGCCAGCAGAATATCCGCAAAGACCGGCCCGCTGCGGAATTCGAATTCACGAGTGCTCTGGTTAAAGATATTGAATCCAGTGATATCGCTGGGGAGCAAGTCCGGCGTACACTGGCAGCGAGCAAACCGGCCGCCAAGGCCAGAAGCCAGCGCTTTGGCCAGCGTCGTTTTTCCCAGCCCCGGCTTGTCTTCCAAAAGCAAATGTCCGTTGGCCAGTAAGCATACCAGGACCAGCTCGACAACGTCCGCCTTGCCGCGTAATGCATGATTAAGTCGATTGCGCAGTTCTGACAGCGCCGTGTGGTTCACGTCGATCGATTGAGATGTTGTTGCCAGCGTCATGAATCAAATGTTCTTTTTAAACAGTCTCAGGAGACACTTACTAAGTTCGAACCAGTCCCGGTTGGTAACGTTTCATCCGGGCTGACAGGGAAATTCGCTGATCGATCCGCTTCCAGCAGCGTTGACTTCTCACGAGCCCGCAGTCGCTCAGCAGTTTTCTGACACTTCGCAAGGCTGATCTCACGAAGAATGGCGGCACAGCAATCGACGATGTGTTGTCGATCGATTGAGGAGAAGGATTCTCTCGTGCCATACGCCGCCAACTCCACAAGGCGCAGAAAATCGTTGAGATGTGGAGTCTCTGTCGACAAATCCGGAAGCCGTTTTATCCAGCGTGAGAATGTCATTCCGCTGGGGCGAGCCAACCGGGACGAGGCAAGACGCGTATCAAGCAACTGCAGAGTTCGCACGACTCGAACTCGTGGATCGGCGGAGGCACTCAGCACCCAGATCGCCGTAGAGATCCGGTCATGAATTGCATGCCGCTTCATCATTCCGGCAGCTGTCACGGCTGTGACAGTAAGCGTCAGAAGCCAATGACTCAACAACCACTTCAAGGCGGTTTGCAGGGCGATCATGCAACGAGCAAAAAATCCCGGTGGCGGAGTCAGGACTTCGTATCCCGGCGAAGGTTCCAGCGTAATCCACGTGGAGGAGCCGATGTAGACTTCGCACCAGAAATGAGCGTCTGCATTATGGACCGATGTGTGTTGCTTTTGCGGATCGTAGTTCTCCGGGCGAGCATAAAGTCCAGAGACGACTCGCGTTGAAAATCCCAGACTTCTGAGCATCAACGCAGCGGCCGTTGCGAACTGATAATCCGGGCCGCGTTTGGATTCGAACAAGAAATGGCTGACGGGAAACTCACTGCTTTCCGGAGCTACGGCCGTACGGTCAAGCTCATAATTGGATCGCAGATGGTTAATCACTGCATCAACACGAGCAAACCCATTCGGCACATCTCGAGTAATCTGCTCGGCCAGATTCCTGACATCGCTCATTTGCGGAAGCAGAGGAAGTTGAGTTCTGCGTTTGTCTCCAAGGGCATTGAACGTTAGCTCGGTATGATGCAGCAGTTTTGATCGCTGCAGGCATTCAGAAGACAGATTGATCGCGAGAAACTCAGGCAATGATTCTCGATTCAATTTCAGAATCGTATCCTGTGTCCATCCATACATGTCTGACTGGTCAACTTTATCAATATGAACGGCTCGCAGTTCCAGCGGAGCTGGGATCACGTTTGACTTGAGATTGATAATCTTGACGGCATGCGTCTCAAGATCCGAATACAGCCCAAGACTGCGACTGCCACAGGGGACTCGCAGCCACGGTTTTCCATGTGTCGGAACGATCGCCATTCCCGGCGGATGTTCCAGCGGCTGTTCGGGAATCCAGTCGATACCATCAAACACGTCGTAGATTTCCATCCGCAGATGCAGCGGAACTCGCCCCGCGACGTACAACAAAGCCGGACTCTTCAGATCCTTAATTCGTTTCTGGTCCGGGCGAGTCGACTTGCGGAGCGTTGTAAACTCACGACCGCTCTGCGCGGATCTGGCCATGCGAGCATTGATGTCAGCGAGAAGTTCGGGCGGCAGAGCAATCGAACGATCCTGTTCTTTGACTTTGCGCACGGGTTCGTCAAAGGCATCATTGAACACATCGTAGAGGCTGGGCTTATCGTCTTCGGCAAACGGAGCATCTTCAATCGGGCCGAACGACTTAATGTTGTCGGAGCCTGCCACAAGATTCTCGCCATCATTCGCTCCGCTGCGAGCATACGGATCTGATTCGCCGTCACCGCCGGATCCCGGCAGGAATCCACGGAGAACTGTAATCGCATTCTGACCGCCCGAGGCTGATGCTAACAGCAACAACAATGGAATGCAGGGCCCGACAATCAGCCATCGCAACGGAATCTGACGAGACTGACCATGCAACAGTCGCCCACGAAGACTGTCCCAATATCCCGCCACCATCCAGCTCACAGCAGCGAAGCCATAGATCGCCGTCAGCCAAAGGACCTGATTCTGCCTCGCGATGGCCGCACAAAAGATTGTCAGTGCGACGCCCGCAAGGATCGAGAGTCGCTGATAACCGACCTGATATCCCAGCACCGCCGCAGCCAGCATCAGATTCTTCTGTGTGAGCATGACCATCATTTCGAAAGGTCGGCCAGCCAGTAGAAACATTCGCTGAAACGGTTCCCAAAGCAAAGTGGCCACGACCACAAGCACGAGCAAAGGCATGATCAGCGGTGTTTCGCTGCCAGCAGCAAGTCTGCGACGCACGATCAGTGTTCCAGAGACGGCCAGAGCCACCTCCACCGACAGTTGCATCCAGATCGAAGCCCGGCTGCGCCCACCATCGGCATCGGCCAGAACAAAAATCGCTCCTGCCAGAAGTGCCATGGTCACCGTCATCCAATGCAGTGAACCGGCAGTGACTCGATGCCGACCCGAATCGTCAGCAGGCGTGGTGGCCGCGTGATATGGCTGTGCAGTCCCACGGCGGGAGCGAGTTCCACCTTCAATTCGACGCACTGCAGAAGACTGGCGATCACCGAGCATCGCAGGCTCCCTTCCATCTCCGAGGCAGCACTGTCTGCACATCGGCGGCGCCTCGCAGAGTCAGCCATGCACCCGTTACTGTAACGGATTGATGCAGGGTGGATTCGTCAGAAACCGCTACCACATGCTGATCCGCAAGTTGTCGACCGCGCCAGCGCAGGCCCATGGGCGTTGTCACGACAACCCCAAACGCGCTACCCGCCGATCGTTGCCGGCTCAGGGAACTGGTGG
>CAMAXD010000261.1 GCA_945861975.1 Candidatus Kuenenia stuttgartensis
AGCCGAATGATCCGTGCCTGCGGATTGGCCTGAGAGAACGCAGTCACGCGGCGACCAATCTCAGGAAACAGGTAGCCAGCCTTCAGTTTAAGATAGTTTGCATTGATCTGGACCATGGACGAAATCTATCCCGAGAATGAATCAAAAAGGGTTCTTTGCCCAAAGGCTGAATTCTACCCTGGCGACGGAAATATTGAGCCACGAAATATTGAGTAAGGGAACAGGCCGGTGAAACGCCTGAACAGAATTGGTTATCACGTCAGAAGTGGTGCCTATCCAACAAGTCCAAATCCTGAAAGACCCTACCTGAGGAACTGGAGACTTTGAAACTGCAGGCCCCAGGACCATTTCATTGGCATGCGTAAAATCTTGAATGAGGCCCCAGAGCCTGTAGATTCACGGGATGCCAATGCTGATCGCCTGACAGAGCAAATGCTCAGGACAATGCTCAAGACTTAGAGGTCGTCGTAGCCTCACATGAAGTGTCGGCCCCGGATTCCTCGGTAATCGTGCGGTCCCGCATCATGGCGATTCGGCCAGTCCGGACCATTTCCAGAATTCCGAATTCCCGCATGCGATCAATAAACGCGTCGATCTTAGTTTCGCGACCGGAGATTTCGATCATCACATGGCTGGCCCCGACGTCGACGATGCGGCCTCGGAAAATATCCACAAGCTCACGAATCTCACCACGGCGGCCGTTCTCTGTGCTGACCTTCATCAGCATCAGGTCGCGCTCAACGTAATCCGAGCCCGAAAAGTCCTGAACACGGACAACGGTCACGATCTTTGCAAGCTGTTTACGGACCTGATCCAGCTTCTTTTCATCTTCGTTGACGACGAACGTGATCCGTGAGAGTTCAGGGTTCTCCGTGGCTCCCACAGCAAGGCTCTCAATGTTGTAGGCGCGGGAAGCCAGCATGCCGGAAATATGAGCCAGAACACCCGGTTGATTCATCACCAAAGCGGAAAGAACGTGTTTCATGAGAAATTCTTGTCAGTCAGCGATTCAAAATGCGGCCGTACGAATTTTGAGCACATCAGTACTCGTTCGCCCCGCGCTCAACAGGCGGCGAGATTTTATGAAGACAGCAGCCGGTCAGCAACGGAGGAATGTTTTCTGCCCGGATTCCTCAAAGAAAAGTCAGTATTCAACGTCCAACTCTGAAGAACCGGGAACCTCCATCACGCGATTAACCGCATTGTGCCGCCAAAATTGCGATCCCATGGCGTCACGCGGCAAAAACGGGAGACGCCAGGAAATCCCCCCAGAAGCCACGTGGGAAGCTTTAACAACGTCTGAACCACGTCCGAATTGACGTTATGACGCTGAGGCATGGCATCAGAATCCAGAGGGATCACCAATCACGCGTCTTTTTCCTCAGTCTTCTTCTTGTCGAGGAAATAGTCAATATCGGCCTTCACTTGTTCCAGGCTGCCTTTTTTGGCCTTGCCGCCGACCTTGGCCGAGTATCGCCTATTAACTCCGGTACCGGCTCCAAAACCCTGAGTGAAGGAATGATCTTCCTTGATTTCATGATCTCGATAAACGTTGCCGCTGACTTTACCCTTGGCCATTGATACGAATTCCAGAACAAACAAGTGAAATGGTGAGCCGTTACTAAGAGCCACCAACAAAACCGGGACAGGCACCCTCGGCGGTCGCTTGTCTCTGTGAATCCATGATCTCTACGGGAGCGTGTCCCGGTTTTGTTAGGCGTTCAACGTCGCTTTTTAGCTTTCCTGACGAGAATCACAAACGCCAGTTCAAAAATAGATCGCCAGCCCGGAACTCTCAGGCCTCTGCCTGCGGCCTCTTGATTGAATCGTTTAACGGCAAGCCGCGGGCGTCGTCGCCCCATTTTGCCTCCGCCTTGGCGTTAAACGAAAACGCTTCGTATGCGGCGAAATCACCCACTCGCGAGCACGGAGACTCCCATCATCCGTTTCAGGGAGCCGTCGCAACCGGGGAGGAGAGGAATCTCACTCGGTGGCCAAACGCCTCGAGATCCAGTTGGTTGGCCGCTGTTCTTGTCAGGCGGATTTCCGAGAATGGACGCTGAGCAGCGACCTTGTAGCTAAATCGAGAAAGTCCGGTCGCTCGCGAAAGTCCTTTGACGTTGTAAGTTTGCCCCATCTGAATCATCAGCCCCGGAATATTAAGAGGGCGCCCACCGCCCAGGTTGGCCGCAGCATTCTCGTTGATCTCAGCCAGAACAATAAACTCATCCGGGCCGTCAACGTAGAGACTACCCGCTCCCTTCAGAGGATGCACCCAGGCAAGTTTTCCGGTACTTCGACTAAAGGCCACAACGCTTGTCTTTACCGGAATCAGACGAGCCGTCTCGAAAGCAAATAACCCGAGTCCATTGTCGTCGATTTCGTAGACATAATAGTTCAGAGCATCCGCGTGGAATGCCATTTTCGTCGGCTCAATCGATAACGACTTTGCAATCTCCGCCCCAGAGCCGACAAAGTCCTGCTGAGCCCCCGTCATCAGGTCCACGACTTTCAGATCACCGTTATCAGCCAACACCGCTAGTGTCTCTTCTTCCATGATGGTTGCATGCATTTTCTCTGACAACTCCAACTGGCGTTTCACAAGCCCATCCGCTGGATTGATCCACAAGAGCGTTGGCTGTTCTTCGAAGGGATGCTTCAGGGTTAGAATCGAATCCGGCGTCTCACGAAGAAGGGCCATTGTCGATAGCTCGCCCGCACTGAGAACAGCAGAGTCTTGTTCCTTACCGTCAACAGGATTCAACATCACGAAATGTGAGAATCCTCTGTGGCCAATAATGGCCGAGCGATAAGCCAGCACTGAACTATACGTATCCTCCAGGGGCATTCCCCAAAGTCGATTGCCGGTGTAGACATCAATCACTTCCACGCTATCATTCGACTTCACACAAACCCAGCGAGCGTTTCCTCCGCAAACATCGACGCCAGATCCCCCAAACCAGATCGCCAGAGAGCCAAAGCCCGTATCGAGCTTTGCGAAAGTCTTTTCTGTCAGTCTTGAACGTCGACTGGAAAAGCCGTCGGCGGCCGTTTTCCTCCACAACCATCGCTGCTCAGTCACTGAAAATGCAGACAAGCCATCACTGTCCGCCAGCAGGACTACGGTGCCAAACCGATAGAGTTCTTGATTTCGCACTTCATTGACGTTCCCCGATGCCTCGCGGCCAATCGTCCACGGCGCAAGAAATGGCTCGCGAACAGACTTCGCCTGAATTGCTCCCGGGATCGTCCGTACGGACCAGCGAAATGCCGAAAGGAAAGCATCAGATGCGGAACTCAGATTAACATCGGATCGTCCCGGCATTCGCCCCATCATCCTTCCCGTATTGCTGACTGGCAACATGGTCAAAGGAACGTCCGAAGTGCCCGCGACCCGATTGACGATGAATTCTCGAGTATCATCCGGAGTCGCAATGGTCACGCCCGGCAGCTTGCCCTGAAGTTCGTATTGTGCAACCGTCAAAATTCGCTCCACAAGCTCCCGATGAACGGACTCCCCATTCGACTTCTTCAACAGCAGCTCGCGAGCCTTCCCAAAGTCGTCTGCAATTCGAGCTGAGATTTTGATCCTTTGTTCATTATCTGACGCATGTTCATCACCTGGCAGACTCGCATCCAACTGGGCCTCGGCTGCCGACATCAAAAGCTGCAGGGTCAGTTCATTGCAATCCCCTTTCTGCAACTGCACTTCAACTCGCCGCAACGACTCCTCGGCAAGATCCTTCGAATGTATTTCTGCAATCAGAGTATCCGGAACAGCGGCCAATGCCAGAATGACAGCACTTCGCTCCCTGGCATCAGCCACCGCAATTCGAACCCGCAGTTGCATCAACACCCAGGCTCGAAACGTCACAAATCGCCGATCCATCGAGGTTTTCAGCGGGTTTCGAGCCAACGGGTCACTTCCCGCAGCATCCGCGAGCAGTTCCTTCATGGATGAGGTCACCGGAACATCAACCATGTGGACTGAATGATCCAGAGTTAAGGCATCGATCAAAGACGGGACGACATTCTCAGGAGCCGTTCGCAGCAGGTAATCCAGCCGCAAAAAATGGGTCAGGGCTTTTTCCTGAGCCGTTTGTGCCATGCCCGCGATCTCTTCCAGTTGAGCCGCCTCCTTTGCGATCAAATCTTTCTCGGACGCCAGTGAGTTCTCGCTTTCCTGAGCTTTCAACATCGCCACGGCAATTCGAAACCTCAAACGCCGCACAGCATCTCTGCGCAAGGCCGTTACCGGAATTTTCGCCGCAGCCAGCGATGCCTCTTTTATAGCTCCGGATTCAAACAGGAACGTCGTATGTTGAAGCGGATCGGTCTCATCATGGCCGGTAACCGGCTCATGCGACATCAACGTCAAATGATCTGGTGCATGACTCAGAATTCCGCCCTGCGTGGAATACAAACCTCCGGTACTCCATGCTGGCCGGAATCGCTTGAGAGTTTGTTTCAAAGTTCCGTTCGCAATCGCAACAACGGCCGCTGAGCCGTCGGCCAGAGGAACGTACAGATCGTCTTCCTGACGTGATGCAGGTCCAACAGGTGGAGCCGCCGGGTCCGTCACCTTCAGAGTCCACGCCTTTTTCAGTCGTGGCAGCGTAAAAGCAACAATGGACTCGGCGGAGGCCAGAATGAGCCATTGCGAATCATAATGCAGAACGACAGTGACTCCTGAAGCGGGAATCGAGGTGGTACGAGTCTTGCCACTCCGGGGATCAATACAAAGCAAGGTTGCCGATTCCGCCGTCGGAACCAACAGCTTGTCGCCAAGCAGAATAGGCGGTTGAGAACGCCACGCTTGTTTCAGCGGCGCAATATCAGTCATGAACATTCCGGAATTGTGAAGCAGACGTTCATCTCGACCGTCGGCTGACCTCGTATTGAGCTTTCGAGCCCAAAGTATGGAGTGAGTCATGGTATCAATGGCAAACAGCCAGCCGGTCGTTGAAGTGGTATATACGACGCCGTCTCGCACACTCGTCTGAGCAGCCAGCAATTGCCGCGCGGCATCCAGCCCAATCCGGTTCTGCGGATAAGACAAAGGAACCCGCCACCGCAGTCGTCCGGTGGCCGCATCCAGACACACCATTTGGACCACAGACTCCCGCTCGATCACCTGATACAAACTGCCACGCTCAACAGCAGGCGGCCCTGCCAGCCACGCGGTTGCCAGTTCATTGCCGAACTGTTCTTCCACAGGAGGGCCACCCATCGTCCACAGTCGACGGCCGGTTTCCTTGTCGATGGCAACAAGTTCCCACAGCCCGGCTTTGGTCTGGTCCGAAACACCTCGAATTCGCACCATGCCCCGAGAAACGACAGGACCGTTGCCACTGCTTAACTGCGACACCAGATACAATCGCTCAGCATCAGACGTCATCCGCCCCACCATCTCGTTGCGATGTAACTGCAGGATCTCCGGACTGTTCAATGCTTCCTGCAACGGACTTCTGTCTGCTCCGAATCCACCACCAATCAAGTCCGGCTCGAGAGGACGCACGGGGGACTGCTCATGACTCAGAGTTCTCGTCCACAGATGTTGCCCAGAACTCAATCGATACGCAGAGATCAATCCCGGCATACGAATATACACGTGCTCGGCATCCAGTTCCGGCTGCCACGCAGACCAAGGAATCCCCTTGATTTCCTGAGCTTCTCGCAACAATTGCTGAGATCGTGTTCGCGCGGCACTGGAAATCGGAAGCGACTTGAACCAGTGCCGCTGCTGAATAAACGACTCTCCCAGTGCGTTAACGTTCTGAGCTGGCGTTGATTCCAAACCCAACTCTGACGGAGAGTCTTCTCTGCCTTCTGCAGACTTCACGACCGAAGGATCTGTCGTCGCCCCGACGTCAGAAGATAAATTCGGCAGTGACTGATCGCCTGCAGTCTTATCACCGACACTCTCTGGATCAGCACTCTGACCGTCAGTCGTTCGTTCGGCTGTTTTGTCTGAAGCCGCATTGTCTGAAGCCGCATTGTCTGAAGCCGCATTGTCTGGGCCGGGTGGCTTAGCGTCCGCGTGGGCTGGGCCGCTTGCAGCCACTAGCCGAGCATTCATCCTCTCCGCAATGACCTTCAATTCAGGATCGGCCTGTTTGGTGAGCAGCGGGGCCAACCAATACTGAGCCGCCATATTGTGGCCTCGATCGGCATGTTTTGCGGCCAGAAGTAAATGAGCTTTTCCCGCAGCCCTCGTCCCCGCAAATCGCTGCAGGAAGGTCGGCAAGGCCTCTGGTGTATCAGCATTGATGGCCAGTCTTAATGCCGCATCGGCCCCCGGATCCAATTTTTCAATGGCCTCCCGAATCTCAGAACTGAATCGCTGAATCAAAAAAAACAGGTCCCGATGCAGGGGGACAAACACCTTATCGGATCCGCGAACAATCAACATCGGATCTGCAGCTCTCAGAGACTCCAGATGTTCCAGAACTTCTGATGTGTTCTTCTTTCTGGCTGCAGCAGACATTTGCTCCAGCTTGGTCTCGATGCGTCGCTCGGTATGCAGACCATCGCCTTCGTTCTCCGATTCGTCCGATTCGTCGGGTCCGCTCATTCCGGGAATCCGAAACATCTGAGCCTGGGCCTTTGAGGTCACCTCAGTCGAAGAGAAACTCGCCACGACGGCCAATAAACTCGCCAGCCGAAAGAAACATGAGACGCGTCGACTGGATTTCATTGTTGACTCCATTACCCATGGCTGACTCAAATCCGTTTTCCATCTCTCGATTCACCGGAACCGTCTGACTATTTCTTCGGAGCCGTGTCGAACGTCGTCAGCCCATCAGCCTCGGCCTTCACTTTGGTGCTTAGAATCAGCTTCTTTGCTTTCTCATCCACGATCAGCACCAGCGGATCACGCTCTTTGGCATACTTTAGAATAATCTCATGCAGGGCCGCCTGAGCAGTCACTGATCCGAGATCAAACGTCTGCGGCATGTTCTGAGTAAAACCAGCTCCCTTCAGTGCATCACCGTCAATCGTAACTTCTGTCTTGATGGATTCGCCGATGTAACCAATCGCTTCCTGCAGAGGCGTGCGGCGGAAGTCAATCAGCACCTTCAACTGCAGCCGATCAACCAATTTATCCGGAATGGACGTCGTATCGCCTTTGGCCACAACTTTTTCATCGTCGAAGTTTGTCAGCAACGACTGATTCCAGGTCAATAACGCGCCCGCTGCCAGATTCACAGACGCCTGCTTTGGCAGAATCGTCACCAGCCTCGCAAACGATGGCGCCACATGCGCCGTTGTGCCAACATCCAGAGCTTGCAGCATCGCCGGAAAACGCCCGATCATCTGGCGAGATCCCATCGTTGCCGGCTTCATCTTTTCGACTCCCGCCAGCATTTCTTCCGCCAGCTTGCTGAACTGCAACTGGGCATGTCGCTGCACCTTCATGACCGAACTGTCGGACGAATTATGCAGCAGTGTTTCCATGTAAAAATTCGGTTCGAGATGCATGCTCCAGGAGACTGTTTCGATCTCATTCCCCATCCAGACGACAAACTTGTCGACGACTTTCTGCATCTGCGCCATGAAGATGTCTTCGCGATGGGAGTCCAGGATCTTCAGGTCGAAAATCAGGGACGCGTGCCGTTCACGATCCGAAGCCTGCAGCAACGGCTCCATATCCGGAGAAGCCAAAGCGGCATCGTTACGAGAAAGCTCCAGGTCCTGCGTGAGACCCACCGGTGCCGCGGCAAACGTACGATCATCGATCAGCATAAAGCTGTATTCAGACGACTCATAGATTTCTGCTTTCGAATCGGCTTTGCGCTGCCCTTTAAATTGCTTCAGAAAATTCGTTTTGGTTAGAGCTTCTTTCAGGCGAACCACAACGGCAACATCCGGCACCGACATGCGAGGCCCAAAATTCACAGCGATTGTCAGCTCTTCAATATCTTCGGGCTCAAAGTGCGTTCGACTCCGAATCTGCTCATGTAACCAAGTCCCCAGGTCACCCAGAATGGCCTGAAACTCAACCGCCGTGCGATCCGATTTTTTCCATAACTCGGCCGGGCGCAAATGACAGACCAGATGAGGCGTGAACGGCAGATAATCCAGGGGAATCGCTTTCCCCGCAGTGGGGCTTAATGCTTCAGCACTTTCATTCGACGCCGCCAATTCAACTTTCTTCGCTTCCCAGCCCTTGTTAACCGCAGGCGCTTTCTTGACCTGCTGCGTCTTCTGCTGATTGATTACAAACGCGCCGTAGCCGCCGGCTGCAACGCATATCGCAGTGATCGCCATCGCGATGATCCCTGCACGACTTCCGCGACCACGCTTCTTTGCAACAGGTTTTCCCTTTGCCCGTGTTGAGGCGGCAAGTGCATTCGGTGCAAGTGCATTCGCT
>CAMAXD010000262.1 GCA_945861975.1 Candidatus Kuenenia stuttgartensis
TTGTGGCTTCACGGAGGCTCAGTCGACTAATACCAAATGTCTCGGCAAGCTGAGTTTCCGTCGGCAGCCGATTACCGGGCCCCAGCTTTTGCTCGACGATGAATTGCTGGATCTGACCGGCAACCTGATCGCGAACTTTGGGACGACGAAGCGTTTGCATGGTTTTCCTTTGACCGGTTGCAGGCTGAAACTCGCGCCGATAGATTCTCTGACAATCTGACGACCCGCAAGGCGTTGTCGCCAAGTGACTCCGACGGCGTTTTTACACCCGACTCAACGATCCCGTTTGCCCACCGAACGAATCGGTCTCGACACCAAGCCTTTGCAGGATCGTGACGAAGAGCTTTGCCAGCGGAAGCTCTTCCACTTCCAACTTCCCTTGCCAGCCAGCGTCGGTGTCGATTCCTGCACCGGCCTGATTGTCTTCGTTTCCTTTGCCGAACTTGAGATACCGACCGTTGGTGAAGCCAAGGTTCTTACCGCCGGCGGATATGATCGGATAGTTGCGTGAGAGGTGGAAACTGCTTGAAGCGGAGCCGTGCATGGCCAGCGTGTTGTCCAGCATATTGCCAGCGCCAGTTGGCTCGGGAGTTTCCTTCAGTCTCTGGGCGAATCGCCCGAACTCCTCAGCCTGATAGCGATTGTAGGTGCCCAGGTTTTCCCAGCCTCCCGGATTCTTGACTTCATGAGTCAGGCCATGAGCGCCATTCAGGCCAACGGCTAATGACAGCAGGTCGTGTGGTCCTTCGCCGTTTTCGCGTCCCAACTGGAACGTCGCGACCCGAGTCGAATCGCTCAGAAAGGCGAGATAGATCAGTTCATACATTGTCTGGAAATAAAGCCGGGCTTCTTTCGGATCAGCCTCCAGATGCAGGTTGCTGGTATCAACCTGAGGGATCGGATTATCAACCCATCTCTGAGCCTTCACGAGCTTCAACTCGGTATCACGCACGGCGTCGAGATATTGCTTGAGCGTCTCTTGATCGCGACTGGAGAGTTGGCGATTCAGCGACCGAGTATTCTCAATCAGCAGATCGAGGGCACTCTTGCTTCTCGCCAGTTTTCCCGCCGCGTCTTTGCCGCTCGTAACAAACAGCAGATCGAAGATTTCTTTGGGCTTGTTCATTGCCGGAATCGGTCGTCCTTCACGATTGAAGGACTGAGTCTGGGCGCCTCGAGGACCACCGATGCCGCCATTGGTCGACATCACGAGCGAAGAATGTCGAGTGAAGTCACCTGCGTACTCCGCATACACCTGATCCAGAGAAATCGTGTTCTGATACGGGCCCTCACCACCGATGGGCGCGGCGGTCAAATACTGATCCGCGTTCGAATGTCCATGGACGTTTCTAGCGTCAGGATGTGACAGCCCGGAATAGATCGTGATGTCACTCCGCAGTGGCTCGAGCACATCGAGTACTTTGGTCAATTCAAAATCCTGCTCGCCGCCACGAGGGAACCAGCTCCAATCCTTCCAGGCTGGGTCGGATTTGAGCGGCAAACCAACGCCATCAGGGTGATAGACGCTGACGAATCGTTTCGGAGTCTCGTCCTGGCGTGGATTGCCCACAGCAAACGTTTCCAACCACGGCAAAGCCAGGGCGATTCCAGTGCCGCGAAGAAATGTTCTACGGCTTAGTAGCGATGATTTGTTATCCATAGTCTATTCCTCGTTCTTAGCGGATGTCAGTGGACTCTTACTTCGAGTTAAAAACACTGCTGCTGACGATCAGGTGGATCAGGTCGCCCAGGCCATCATCTCGGCGTCTGAACTGAGCGGTCAAGCTGTCAACGTCGGCACGATCGCCAAAAGAAAGCGGCCTGCCAAGGGCGTATGCCGTCAGCTTGTGCACCATCGCTCGGGCAAATTGATCTTGTCGGTCGGTCAGCAGATAGCGCTTCAGTCCATCGATCCCTTCCAGCGTCTGCCGATTGAAGAGTTCCGAGGTTGCATCGACAGGCTGGTTCTTGATGTGAGTCCGGTAGACTCCGAGCGCGTCGTAGTTCTCAAAGGCGATTCCCCACGGGTCGATCCTGGAGTGACACGAGACACACGCCGCATTGTCTCGGTGATCGGCGATCCGTTCCTTCAAAGTCATTTGCAGAATCCTCGGGTCGGTCAAATCGACTTCGGGAACATTCGGCGGCGGCGGGGGCGGGGGATCGTCGAGAATGCGTCTCAGCATCCAGACGCCGCGTTTGAGAGGATGTGAATCCGTGCCGTCAGAGTTCATCGTCATGATCGCAGCGCTCGTCAACAAGCCGCCGCGATTCGTTTGAGGGGTGATCGGCACGTTACGAAAATGCGGGCCGTAGACATTTGGAATCTGATAGTGAGCCGCAAGTCGCTCGTTGACCAACGCGTAATCGGAGTGGATAAAATCCAAGACGCTGCGGTTGTTCTTCAGGACTTCCTCAAAGAAGGCGACCGGCTCTTCCAGCATCGATTCTCTGAGAGAGTTATCATTAACATGAGTCACGCTGCTCATTCTGTCCAACCCCAGCCATTGCTCAACGAAGTTCTGCGAGAACCGTCTTGATCGCGGGTCTTCCAGCATGCGGTTCACCTGGGCGGTTAGAACGTCCGGTTCTCTGAGCTTTCCCTGTTCCGCAAGTTTCAGCAGATCGTCATCTGGAATGCTGGACCACAGAAACATGGAGAGGCGACTGGCAAACTCGAACTCACTAATTCTCGACGACGGTTGTGTTTCATCGGCCGTCGCTCTCTGCGTCAGATAGAGGAATTCCGGAGTGGCCAGCGCGGTCGCCAGAACTTCGACCATCGCGTCTTCAAACGTCGCGAAGCCGGGCCGGTACCTCGCGAACAGATCCATGAACTGATCGACGTCCGGCGCGGTGACAGGGCGGCGCCAGACACGCTTCAGAAATCGACTCAGCACCTCGCGGCCATAGACCTGTTCGTCACTCCTGCTACCGCTTTCAAAGAAGATGTCCGTGTGAGTCTTTGGCGGCCATTGTTCATAGAACGGAGCGCTGATTTCGATATGGTCGATCAGCACTTGCAGAGGGTCTTCTCCCCCATGTGAATTCGAGACATTGTGGATATGCAGAAACTCATCCCGCCGCGGAAACGTGGTTTCGAGCTTCCGGAACGGGTTGCGCTGGATATCGCTGAGTGG
Organism: Candidatus Kuenenia stuttgartensis; assembly: GCA_945861975.1. Classification (GTDB taxonomy): domain Bacteria; phylum Planctomycetota; class Planctomycetia; order Planctomycetales; family Planctomycetaceae; genus SXXK01. The sequence goes on from CAMAXD010000262.1 coordinate 3,141, forward strand.
AATGTCGAAGTGAATCCATTGAGGGTCGTCGGCGGATGCTGTCACCGGGATGTCACGCTCACTGACCGTCTGCGAGAAGTTGGCGTTGTTGCTCGTGTGAGCACTGAAAATCAGACGGAGGCTCGCGTACTCGTCAGGGTTCATCGTCGAGCGACCGGCTCGAAGGCGAACGCGCATGATCCCTTCGTCGGGTAGAAAGCGATCAAGGTCCAGCTTCAGTTCGTGAGATCGAGGCAGCACCAGCACGACCTGAGAAACGGCTGGCGTCTGCCCGACAACAGCGTCGGCCCGAGGCATCGTCTTTCCGCCAGGAAACGGTATGCTTTCGCCGGTCTCGCGATGAAATAGCTGCTGCTCATTTCGCGGCTTTCTTTTGTTCTTCTTACCCTCGTCGGCGGCCGTGTCGTCCTTCGTGGACTTTGCCTTCGACATCTCTTCCGGCATCGAAATAACGTAGGCGACGGCTTGCGGACGCTCACCACTCACGGTGGCGCGCTTGAGCGCCTTTAACCCAAGCTCGCGATAGGTCTCGAACTGCATGACCGACATCTGCAGCAGTTCTGAGCTGTTCTTGAAACCGTCTTCCGATGCGGTTTCCGGCGGCAGTTTGTTCGCAAGGGCGTATGGCAGGCCGAGCAAATCCTGCAGAGCGTAGTTGTATTCATACTTCGTCAGCCGACGAAACGACGAATGCTCTTTGCTGTTGCGGCGTACAAGAGACGCCTGATTCAATTCCTCGCTCAGCCAATCAACGATGCGACCTCGATCCGCGTCGGCAAGTGCATAATCTGGCGCGTCCTCCGGAGGCATCTCGGATTTGCTAAGAGCGTTGTAGACCTCACTCCATCGTTCCACATCAGGTCCCGTCAGCAGGTCAGGGTTCAACTGGTCGATGCGGAGTCTGCCCTCGGACTTTTCGGGACCATGACAGGGCAGACAGCTCTTGTTCAGAATCGGCCCCACCGACTCTTGAAAGTAAGTCAAATTTGCCTTCGGAGCAGCGTCAGTGGCAGTTGCGACTTCCGCCGTCTCTTTCCGGAATCTGGACGTGTTGCGTCCCTGATCTTTAGCCGCGTCCAAACTGATCGGAGTATCCTCACAGGGAGCGGCCGGAATGGTGCACACGCTCCAAAGGAAAAGCAGGATGGTGGTTTGTAATCTCTTCATAGACTATGTTTGGTTCTTAGCCAGTCCTGAGGCGAAATCGATCGATCACACCGTGACCGATTCGTCGCGCTGACGCGGATTAAAGGTCAATTCGACCGACTGCAGTCGCACCGCAAGTCGGCGAGATTGGTCCGTCGGTAAAGTCAGAGGTACGATTGTCTCCATCGCAATCATAACGCCAAGGCCACATCCGATGGAGAAGTTGGCACCGGGGCTCGCTGAGCCAAGAAAGCGATCAAGCAGGAATTCATGTGACTCTCCGAACACAGGGCGAAAATCAGCAGTCGCCAGTTCCTGGATGGCACGAGGATCTTTTTGCATATTCAGGAAGCGGAACAGCACCAGACGGAGACGGAAATGGGCGATGATCTTTTCAAACTCGTCCAGAGAATCTGCCACGGCCGAGGCCTGAACCTTGAACGTGTACTGTCCGCCGCGTGCGTTGCGAATCTCCTGTGCCAGAATCGCGCGCGAGCCCGGTTCGATCACTAACGGTTCGGCCGAGTTGCCAGCCGCTAACATAAGTTCGGTGCGTCCGTTCGATTTGGCAACCGTCAACCCGGGCTGACTCCACGCACGCCACCCTTTGGCCCGGCTTGAGGACTCCACGGAAACCAGCGGCTGGTCGTTACGAAATTCGGTATCGAAAAGCAGTCGAGTATCGAACGGGGGCACAAACGACGGATCTCCCTCAGAAGTCTGAAGTGACAGTTGCGATCGGTCCCCGAACATCGCGACGATGGGCTCACCTTTCGTCAGCGGATGAGGCCGACTCTCTTTGTCGTGAAAGACTCCGGAAGGGTCGATCCCCAGGAGATGAAAGATCGTAGCCGTGAGATCTCCGCCTGTGATTGGCGTCGTGGCCGGATAAGCACCGTTCTTATCGCTGGCTCCAATCACCTGGCCACCGCGAATTCCTGCCCCCGCCATTGCAAAACTGAAAACGTGTCCCCAATGATCTCGCCCGCCATTGGCATTGATCTTTGGAGTCCTACCGAATTCGCCAATCACGACCACCAGCGTTTCGTCCAGAAGTCCTCGCTCCGACAGATCGTCCATTAGCGCCGCGAACGTGGGGTCGAACTGCGGACAGAGATTATCTTGTAGACGATCCGCATTGAGTGCATGAGTATCCCAGAGCGGATTGTCAACGGCATTGTCGCCGGGATCACGAGCCCAGTTGACATGCACCAGACGCACTCCGGCTTCGATCAGCCGTCGCGCCAGCAGCACCGACTGCCCCCATGTGTAGCGACCGTATCGATCTCGCACGCTGTCGGGTTCCTGACTCAGATCAAACGCCGCTCTGGCCGTCCCCGAAGTGATCAGATCAAAAGCCTGCTGGTTCAGGCGATCCCACGACTCCACTTTGCCTGCCTTCGAAATACTGCTGAGCCCCGTTTCGAACTGCTGCAACAAGTCGCGGCGGCGGTCCATTCGCAGGCGGTCCAGCCCTTCACGTGCGGAGAGTCCCTCGATCTCGTAGTTGGGCAATGCCGGATCGCCGACAAACCGTTCTGTTTCCCACTGTTGCCCAAGGAACCCGGCGGTCTGTCCGGCTGGCGTGACGTTGTCATTCAGACGCATCAGGTCGGGAAGCCAGACCGAGGTCAGCGCGGGAAGTCTTTCGCTCGGTTTGAGCATCTTGATGATCGAACCGAAGTATGGCCAGTCCGTCGGCTTGATTTGCCGCGCGCTGCCGGTCAGATACGGATAGCCGGTCAACAGCCAGTACCCGCTGACGTCATGGTTATCGTCCCGAGTGGACATGGAACGCACAATCGCCATTTTGTCAGCGTATCGAGATGTTCGCGGCAGTAACTCGCTGAACTGGATGCCCGGCACATTGGTGCTGATCGGTTTGAATGGCCCGCGAATCTCCAGCGGCGCCTCCGGCTTCGGGTCGAAGGTTTCGTGCTGGGGAGGGCCTCCCTGCAGCCACAGGAAGATGACATTCTTTGCTTTGCCGAATGAAGCGCCAAGATCTCCGGAGAACGAGGAAGGAGTCGTGACCGGGGTGCCAGACACAAGTTTCGACTGCAGAAGCGTCGGCAGTGAAAGCCCGAGCGCGCTCAATCCGCCGACTCGCAGCCATTCGCGCCGCGAGGACGAAACTTGGTTCAATTGACCATCGTGAATTGACAGCATGCCAGCCTTTCCTTCAACGTGAAGTCCCGGTACTGTAGTCTGTAATACGAATGATCCGAAACGCCTAAATCAATTTTCTGATCGGATCGCAGTAATCCACAAGATACTGAGCTCGTACAGACTGCTGAATGTGAGCATATCGAATGCCTGCTGAGGCTATCTCTGACGGGTGTTCGAAATTCGTTTCAATGAATGGAAAACAACACATGCCTACTCGGCTGAAATGGCTTGTCGTCATCCTAATATCAGGTTGGACGAATTTTGCAGGTGCAGCAGACCCGATTGACATCGGATCGCGGCGGGAGCTGTTCGTCGATCAGGCGTTGATCGAGCAGCTTGATGGACAGGCGGAATTGAGGCTGCATCATCCGACGCCGCGCGAAGTCGCGATCACGTTTGAGAAGCCGTGGGAAGGTAACGCCAGCGGTTACCCGACGGTCTTTCAGGACGGCGACATCTATCGAATGTATTACCGAGGCCATCGCTACATTATTGACCCTCCGCCGCTGCGGCAGGCTCAGTCAGAAGTCGTCTGCTACGCGGAGAGCAACGACGGTGTTCATTGGGTGAAGCCGAACCTCGGATTATTCGACTGGCCGCCGACCATGAACAACACTGGCACGAAAGACAACAATATCCTGTGGCGCGGAGGTTACGAGACGCACAACTTCGCGCCGTTCAAAGACGCCAATCCAGCGTGCCCGCCCGACCAGCTTTACAAGGCCGTCGGCGGAACGACAAGCAGCAATGGGCTGCTCACGTTCAAATCGACCGACGGCATTCATTGGTCAAAACTCAGCGATGATCCGGTTGTCACGACGGGTGCGTTCGATTCGCACAACACGGTCTTCTGGGATCCGGATCGCCAGCGTTACGCAATGTATATGCGTTACTTCAGCGAAAGCGAATTCAAGGGTTTGCGTTCGATCGGCATGTCGTATTCGACGGACTTCACGACCTGGTCCGAACCGGTCGGGCTGACATATCCGAATTCACCGCCGCAGCAGATGTATACCAATCAGATCGCGCCATATTACCGCGCGCCGCATCTGTTGCTCGGGTTCCCCACACGCTTCGTGGCTCGTCCGATGACCGAGCATGCGAGGCGTCTCGAACCGGCCGAAACGCGCGCTCAATTTGCGGCCTCTGTAAAGGGAAGTGACGCCTACACGGGGGCGGAGGTGACGGACGGTGTACTGATCGCCAGTCGCGATGGCCAGATGTTTCGTCGCTGGGACGAGGCGTTCCTGCGACCGGGGCCTCAAGCGGAAGGACGATGGATCTACGGCGATAATTATCAAAGCTACGGTCTGTTCGAAACAAAGGCCGACACGGCAGGGCTGCCCAATGAGATCTCGCTGCATTTCAACGAAGGCGCATGGCGGGATGAAATGCACCGGCTGCGACGCTACACGATTCGGCTCGACGGTTTCGTTTCCCTGCACGCGCCGCTGTCCGGCGGCGAACTGACGACAAAGCCACTGAAGTTCACCGGCCACCACCTGTCAATGAACTACTCCACATCCGCGGCCGGTAGTCTGCGAGTCGAACTTCAAGACGCGGCTGGTACGCCCATTCCCGGCTTCTCGCTCGCCGACACCGACGAGTTATTCGGCGATACTATCGATCAACAAGCCGCGTGGAACAACTCGCCCGATGTTGCTCTTCTGGCGGGCAAGGAAGTTCGACTGCATTTCGTACTCCGAGACGGCGACTTATTCTCGTTTCAATTCACGGACTGAGACGTATGATCAGTATCTCTGTCAGCCCGCAAGACGCTCGTCTATGACAAAGTCGGCCGCCCCATGTCGAACAAGTAACAGTTTAGTCCCTCGCCTGCGCGATGATGTTTTTTTTTGTCAATGAATGGACGCGTCAAGGCGATTGCCTCACTCTTTTTTTAGTCGTCATCGC
>CAMAXD010000263.1 GCA_945861975.1 Candidatus Kuenenia stuttgartensis
AAACGAGGGTTTTTCGTGTCTCCGAAGACATCCCCTCTTTGTGACCAGTTTGTTCCCGTTCTGAAATTGAATTAAAGGAGAGAATTCCCGATGGCTAAAAAGTCTGATAAGCCTCTGTCAAAGACCGACATTTTGAATGCCCTGGCAGACGCCACCGGACAGAGCCGGAAGGAAGTTGGGGCCGTGTTGGAAGCTCTGGAAGGCCTCATTGCATCCAACATTTCCAAGGGACCAGGTGTGTTCAACCTGCCAGGTCTCCTGAAGATCTACGTACACACCCGCCCATCGACCAAGGAACGCACCGGCCGCAATCCTGCAACTGGCGAAGAAATCAAGATTGCTGCAAAGCCAGCCAAGAAGGTCGTGAAGGTTCGTGCTCTGAAGAAGCTGAAAGAACTCATCTAACTTCCCATTTTCCGGGAAGATTCACTAGCCGGAAGCTTATTTCCTGCTCGGTGACGCTGAGGGTTTCATCAAAAGGTGCCGTTTCCGCGTGAAACAGGCACCTTTTTTATTTCGTAGCGAACTCCGGTCCACTTCCGGCAGGAATTGCCGGATCGCATGTTGACGATGTCATTGGGCACGTCTAGCATGTAGAGGGTGCAATCGACTTGTTCGACACGGTCGCGGGGAGTATTTGCAGGATATCTGGAGGTTTCCATGCTGGTTTTATCAAGGAAGAAGAACGAGAGCATTGTCATCAACGACAATGTCGTCGTAACTGTGGTTGAGGTCAGAGGGGACAAAGTCAGGATCGGAATTGAAGCGCCACGCGATGTCACCGTCCATCGCCAGGAGGTGCTGGATGCAATTCTGGGCGAAAAACTGAAGTTGGCTTCAGATCGTTCCGAAGAATCCTGCGACTCAACGGCTTACTGATTTGATTTGCCGCAAGGTAGTTCGCTATCTTTCCGCTCTGAACAGGTCGTTAATTCGGCCCCATCGTCTAGTTAGGTCTAGGACATCGGATTTTCATTCCGGTAACAGGGGTTCAAATCCCCTTGGGGTCAGTCAAAAAAAGCCCACCGATTTTTCGGTGGGCTTTTTTCGTTGGTATGTCAAAGACTGGGGCGTTCCGAAGGCCGGTCGAGTTTCCAGCCCAGCCCTGCTAATCGGCCGGAACACAATCTCCGTGAGTGTTGTGGCTGCCTATTCGCTTGTGACACCGGCTGAGTCTTCTGTTGATACGATCCGGATATTACTTCGGGACGCCTCCTAAGGATCTGAATCGCGCCTTGAACACAACCTGTTTCCTCTTTGGGAATCAACTCATGGGAATCAACTCAACTGAACTGAAGGCCATCTTGAGGTTGGTGTTGCTTTAACAAACACCAGGAAGCTAATCCAATTCATCGCCCTGAATTAATTTCACGGAGCGGAGTGCGCAGGACAGACATCATAGACAAGAACTAAAAATTCGGTCCCGAGGATGCCGGGAGTGGATTATTCAGCCGGGCTGCTTTTCGTCCTGGGGCGACCGTAACTTCATTCGATGTCGGTTCTGACTCAGTGGCATGTACGCAGGAACTGAAACGTCGGTAAGGAGCGGCCGGTGAAATTGAATGGCGAATGGACCGGGGCCGGCATTCACCAATCACTCGCCAAACGCTGAAAAAAAGATAAAGTCAGGGGCGAATAAGACTGGCTGAAAGCTTGCCGTTGGACAAGCAGGGAAAGCCAGCTGGGCAAAACCGGAATGCGCCCGGTTGGCTCTGCTTAATTGGAATGAAATTGACTTCGACGGCAAAGCATTACGTTTCGAGAGATTATTCATGTTTGAGTATGGCGATTTCCAGCATCAGTCCAAACGAGATGTCATCAACAAATCGATCCGTTTCTGGAATCCCGAGAAGACGATGTTCTGGCAAAAAGCCGGCGTTGATCTGGTCATCGACAAACGTGAGGGTTACCTCCTTTATGACATGTCGGGCCACCGGTTGATCGATTTGCACCTGAATGGTGGCACCTATAATTTTGGCCATCGTCATCCTGAATTGGTGGAAACACTCAAAACAGCACTTGATCATTTCGACATGGGCAACCATTGGTTTCCTTCCATAGCGCGGGCAGCACTAGCAGAATCTCTGATCGGAATATCGCCCGGTATGAAGTACGCCGTGTTTGGAGCGGGCGGTGCCGAAGCAGTCGAGATTGCTTTAAAAAGTGCGCGTTACGCCACCAAACGGCGCAAGATCGTTTCGATCATCAATGGATATCACGGCCATTCTGGACTTTCCGTTGCCACAGGCAGTGCTCGATTCAGCAGAATTTTCCTGAGTGACCAGCCTGAGATGTTCGTACAGGTTCCATTCAACGATACCGATGCTCTGGCAAAAGCCTTGCAGGGGAATGACGTTGCGGGACTTATTATCGAAACCATTCCGGCGACTTACGGCTTTCCGATGCCGCAGCCAGGTTACCTCGAGGCCTGCCGAGAACTCACACGTAAACATGGTACCATGTACGTGGCCGATGAAGTGCAAACAGGCCTGATGCGTACTGGTTCCATGTGGGGCTGGCAAACTTATGGTATTCAGCCAGACATCATGGTGACGGCAAAAGGGTTATCAGGCGGACTTTACCCAATCAGCGCATGCCTGGTGAACGAGCAGGCGGGGCAGTGGCTGCAGGAAGACGGTGCAGCTCACATCAGCACAACCGGCGGAGCAGAGCTTGGCTGCATCGTAGCGCACAAGGTCATTGAGATGCTGTTGCGACCTCAAGTTGCTGAAAATGTTCGTTTCGTCACTGATTTCATGGCCCAGGCAATGCAAGAAATGATGACAAAGCATGGGGACATTTTTACGGGTGTACGGCAAAAAGGTGTTATCCTCGGACTTGAGTTCAATCACGCTCAGGGAGCAGTCGCCGTATCCAGAGCACTCTATGAAAATGGTGTGTGGGCTATTTTTTCATCACTTGATAAACGCGTCCTGCAATGGAAGCCCGGAATTCTCCTGACTCATGAGCTTTGCAAAGAAATCATGGAACGTTTTGATGCGGCCATGCCACGTGCGAGGGAATTGATCCATGCCTGATATCCTGCAGCAGGTGGCGGAAAGCGCAATAAAGAAATATGTCCTTCCGGATAATATTTCAATCCGTCTTTACAATGTATCAGAGAATGCAACCTATCAACTGCGAGCAGATGATGGCCGCGAATGGGCAATGCGGGTGCATCGTGCAGGCTATCACACCAAAACTGCCATCGCTTCTGAATTGGCGTGGCTTGTGGCTTTGCGAGAGGAAGGAATTGTTGTCACGCCCAAACCCATTTGCGGCATCAACACGGAAATCATTCAGGAAGTTGCTGGCCGGTATGTCGTGCTGTCCGATTGGGAGGCAGGCAGCGAACCCGGTATCAGGCAGGACCTGAGCGAGCCGTTCGAAATTCTCGGTGAGGTGACCGCGCACATGCATTGTCACTCACGTCAGTGGCAGCGACCCGCATTTTTCACTCGCCTCACCTGGGATTTTGAAACCAGTCTGGGCGATGCAAACCCTCACTGGGGGCGTTGGCGCAACGGCTTGGGAATGGATCCAGCAAAGGAGCAAATATTTTCGCGTACCGTTGGCGTGATTGGCCAACGCCTTGCAAATTATGGCAAAGGCTCTGCTCGCTTTGGGCTCATTCACAGCGACCTGCGCCTTGCCAACCTGCTGATTGACAATGGTTCGGTGAAAGTCATTGACTTTGATGATTGCGGTTTTAGCTGGTACATGTATGACGCTGCGACTCCAGTTTCTTTTTATGAGCATGAGCCACATGTACTGAACCTTATCGAGGCCTGGAAAACAGGTTACCGCAAAGTTCTCCCACTCTCGCAGGAAGACGAGGCGGAGATACCCACCTTCCTGATGCTCCGCAGGCTTCTGCTTGTGGCATGGATTGCGTCGCACTCAGAGACCAACCTGGCCAGATCAATGGGGCCTCGTTATACGGAAGACACCGTCAGCCTGTGCGATGCCTATTTGACAAGTTTTGATTAGGCCAACACAAACAGGCCGCGCAAGAAACAACAATTCATGATCAATCACCGTCGATAATCAGGCGACCGATCCGTTCATACTTTTCAGGACTCACTCTCTTCAGATACAGAGCACCTGCAAATCCAACGGACACGACAGCCAGGCCGATCCATGGAATCCACTTGGCGAACATAAAACCACCGCCGAGGAAGTCAAGATTGCTCCATAGCAGGTAAATGATGTAAATCTGCGCGAAAAATGCGATCACAGGGCACAATCCCGTTGTGAACCAGTGAAAATTTGCTGGATTCTTAACGTAGAAATATCGCATGATTGCCAGCGATACGATGGCTTGAGCAAAGATGATCAACAACGTACCTTGCAAGGCCATTAGACCATAAAGGCCGAGATAAGCCTGCTGGGTAGGGTTGTCGGATCCCATAAACAATACGAACAAAAGAACGATCACGGCTGCCGCTGCAGACTGGGCAAAAGATGCCACATATGGACTCTTTCGGATGGGGTGAGTCTTCGCCAGGCTACCAGGAAAAATACCCTCCCGGCCGAGTGAATAGAGATACCGTGAGCATGTGTTATGGAACGCAAGACCGCAGGCAAACGCACTCGTCAGAATTAACCAGCTCATGACATCTCTCGCCCACGGTCCAACATTGTCCTCCATAGGTGTCAGAAAAAAATTCGCTGAATCTGATTGTGCTTTAAAAATGGCGTCATCCAGCGTTGGGTAAGCAGATGTCGCCAACAGGCTTGTAGCGAAGTAAAATATTCCGAGGCCAATCACCGAAATGAAGAGCGACAGCGGTACGATGGTCCGTGGGTTCCGACTTTCTTCACCATAGTTCGGAGCCATCTCAAACCCGACCCAGGACGAGAAGGCAAAGAAAAGTCCGATCGCGGCGGTCCCTTCTTTCAAGCTCTCACCGGAAACACTGCAGAACGCATCAAAACCCTGAAATCCCGCTAAAGGATTGAGCATCGATCCGGTTATCTTTGTGCCACCAGGAGTTATCAAAACGCTGATATTAAAAATAATCAGAATAAGAATTTCGGCAATCAAAGCTGCGCCCAGTATTTTGCTGGATAGTTTGACATCGGTATAACTCAGGAACGCCGCTCCGCAGACGCAGAGCAATGCGAAGCAGGGCCACGGTACTCCCGGCATTTTAAGAGTCGCAAAATAGGCGAAGCCGCCCCAAAGAGCAGCCTCAAATACCGAGTAAGCGACCACTAAGCCCAACCCCATCGCCAGCCCCAATTCACGCCCAAGGCCATGGCTGATGAACGAGTAAAATCCACCCACAGCAGTGACGTGACGCGCCATCGCAGCATAACCGACCGAAAAAATCGTCAACACCAACGTTGCTGCCAGAAACGAGGCCGGCGCTCCCCGGCCATTGCCGAATCCGACTGCAATCGGAACATTAAAAAGCATCGCAGAAATTGGTGCGGCACCTGTTACGGTCAGGAACAATACGCCAATGAGGCCGATCGCCCTGGATTGCAACATGTTGGAGTTCGTCGACCGAACATCTATGTTATCACGAAAGGATTTCTGGTTATCCACGACAACGCCCTCTGTTGTGCAACGAATACTGGACTCGGAGCGTATCAGATTTTTGTAACCGATCACAGAAGTTTTAAGCTCCTCGGAAGGAACTCTCCTCATCGCTGCCCGAATATAGTTTCGCTTTTTTCGATGACGCAAGTCATCTTAAAACAGTGCTTTATGCGTCTTACCAGTTTGGCAGAACGTGTCGTCTCTCATTGACAATGATGAGTCGCTGATCAAGTACCCGCCTGGTGGTCGATCCTCAGCGTGTATCTCACGCATTCTGATTCACAGGTGTGGAACCAACCCTGTTCGCACGGCATTTGAGACAATTGAAAAACGGAAACGTCCTGAGCGAATCAGAACGAGATAAAGGCCCGGAGTCACGGAGCATTGGGGCTCTGACCGGGCCCTCGACTTCGCACAAACACACAGCTTCCTGACGCGATATATCCACGCACTACCGTCTGAGAGATCGGGCGTGGGTAATTCCCAGAGAAATCATTGCTATCCCAACAATGCTGAGAATGAGGGCAAACGTTGACGTCATTGAGGAGATTTGGATCCGTAACGTGAGCCCTGGCAGGCCAATGCGAATCAGCCCGAGCGTGATAATAAGAATGACCGCGATCGACGCGACTGCTGGAGAACGCCGCAAGAAAATCGCAGCATGTGACCTCCACCCAACCGATGGTAATCGCAACGGAACTTCGGACCAAAAGGGTTCCCAGGCCACTTACGAGCAGTCTCATTCGCTGCCAAAGTCCAGCCAAGCAGTCGTTGATGCATCGCTGTGATTTTTGCTTTAAGCTTCTCCGAGTTTGCCGCGACCATCTGCTCGCAGGATTTCATACGCCCGTCGATTTGGTTTCGCACTTCACTAGCTACGGCTTCCAGCCGCTGATAGTCTCCATGTCGTTCTGAATCGCGCCCGGAGAACGTTTTTTTGCTGTCGACTTTTTAGAGCGATTCACAGCGTCAGGTCTGGATCATTTTACTCACGCAAATTTTCGGACAGATCCTGAGTCCGCCCTGTGGAAGCCAAGTACGGGCCATGGACTTTCCGGCGCCATACGGAAAAAAACACAAGCAACTTTTGCAGCACACTTAGCGTGAGCGATTGCTCACGGGTCACGAAAGTACTCCGCCAATGTCCCCGTCTATGATCATCCGGCTGTGGATCATGGTTTTTTTGCACTACTTCGTCTGGGGGGCGTGGTTTGTCACGATGGGCACCTATCTCACGAAGACGTTACAGTTCGAGGGCGGACAGGTCGGGCTGGCGTACGGGACAACGGCAATCGGGGCGATCGTTGCTCCGTTTTTTGCAGGGATTGTGGCTGACCGTTTTTTTGCGACCCAAAAGCTGCTGGGGACACTGCATCTCATCGGCGCGGGGTTGCTGTACTTTGTTGCAGAACAGGTGACATTCACTGCGTTTTACCCGCTGTTGATTCTTTACACCGTTACGTACATGGCGGGGCATGGACTCACAAATACCCTGACGCTGCATCACGCGGCGAATCCTGGGAAAGAATTTCCGATCGTCATGATGGCGGGCAGTGTAGGCTGGATCGCCGCCGGCTTGGTGAATAGCAGTCTGAAGCTCGAAAACGATGTGGGCATGTTTCATCTGGCGTGCGGAGCTGCAGCGCTGATGGGGTTGTATTCGTTTACTTTGCCAAATACTCCGCCCAAGGGAGCAGGTCAAAAAATATCGTTACGAACAATGCTGGGTATCGATGCCCTCAACCTGTTGCGTCAGCCGTCGTTCGCAACGTTCATGCTGTGTTCGTTCCTGATCTGCATTCCACTGAGCTTCTATTTCGCGTGGATGAACGTGTTCCTGAACGAGCTTGGTATCGCCAATGCGGCAGCGAAGATGACAATCGGTCAGGTGTCTGACGTCGTATTTCTGTTGCTGCTGCCGGTGTTGCTGCCCATGCTTCGCGTTAAAGGAATTCTGCTCGCCGGCATGGCGGCGTGGGCATTGCGATTCGGTCTCTTTGCCTGGTTCGACACTGCCCGCGATGCCCACTGGATGATGTACCTTGGAATCGCCGTGCATGGGATCTGCTACGATTTCATCTTCGTGATGGGGCGGATGTACGTCGATCAGCAGGCTGGCAAGGAGATTCGCGGGGCGGCTCAGGGGCTGCATGCATTCGTGACGCTGGGAGTCGGTATGTTTGCCGGTTCGTGGCTGTCGGGCATTGTCGGGGAGCACTATGCAATTCAAGGAGCCGACGGCAGCGTCACTCACAACTGGCAAATGATCTGGGCGATCCCGGCAGTGGTTTCCGTCCTGCTGTCGATCTTGTTTGTCGTATTATTCAGGGATCACAAATCGCGAGTGGAAGTAGTTGCCCACGACGTACCCAAACTCTGAAGTTACTTTGAAGCGTCTGAAGTGCGGCTTTCCGCAAGGGCAGCGCGCACTTACGACCTGGCCATCGTACAGTTGCGAAGCGACGCACTATCCCAGACCCCATCTGGCTGTCGTGGTACGCCATGGCTAACCTTTGGCTGTGATTAAAGACGTCATGCGTGGATTTTCTGGGCTACGACGGCCTCATTGAAACGGCGGCTTCGTATTCCTTCGCAAAATCGATGCCCAAATCTTCGCCTGGGACAAAGTGTTTGAAGGCCGCGTACATGACGGAACACAGGTGCAGGCCGCTGAACTCGCCGGGGAGCGAGTGAGGGGAGTACTTCCGATCGGGGTTGTTAATGTTCAGGCCTCGCTGTCCGAGGATGGCAATTTCAACGCCGATAGCTTTCGCCTGGCTTTCGGACATTCCTGCGAACTTCTC
>CAMAXD010000264.1 GCA_945861975.1 Candidatus Kuenenia stuttgartensis
CGAACGATTCGGCAGGGCCGAAAGATGCAGCAGAAAGGTTTGATGCAGAACGCAATCGCTCGTATCAGTTCTGCCGACGGAAAGTTTTCTCAGCCAGTCTTCCTTGAGCGTGTCACGCTGGCATTTCGGACAATTCAGGAATGCTGGAGTCGACAGGACCTGCGAGAATGCCGAGTCTTCATTTCCGATGCAGTTCATGAGCGTTTTCAGTTGTACCTGAAAATGCAGAAATCTGAAGGAATTCGACACCGGATCGATGACCTGAAGGTTCATGAGGCAACGCTGGTTGCCGTTCATTCGGAATCGCACTTCGACACGATACACGTGATGTTTGTCGCCTCCGCAATGATCGCGGAGGAGCGTCTCGACCAGGCGTCTGCAAAGAGGACCGGAATACCACGAAAAGAGTTCTCCGAGGTTTGGTCTTTTTCCCGTCGGCACGGTGCTGTCACTCATGAACAAAAGTCTGTGCTGGCCGGTCAATGTCCACATTGCGGCGTCGTATTGACGATTGTGGACGAAGCGCAGTGCTCGCACTGTAATTCCTATTTGAATTCAGGATATGACGACTGGGTACTGGCAGAGATCACTCAGGATTGTGAGTGGATCCTGGCAGATTCGGCTTCCTCGATACCGGGATGGAATGAATTGATTTCTGCGGATCCAGGATTGAGCATCCAGCAGTTGGAGGATCGTGCTTCGGTTGTGCTCTGGAGATGCCTCCTTTCCCTGTATTTTCAGAAACCGCAAATGGCAGAGCCTGTGCTGTTTCGTGGGCAGCCTGGAGTTCCCGAGCCATGGCAGGTAACGGATGAGGGCTTCTGGAGACGACCAGCGATGGGGGTCGTGGAAATCCTGCGATGTCATCCCGGTTCTTCAGATGAGGACTTTGATCGCGTCGTTGTGCTGGTGCGATGGTCGGGAACAAAGGCGACGGGAAAACGCAGTGCCCCGAAACTTCTTGGGGACCAGACTATTTATTCGAATGAGGTGACACTGCTTCGTCGACATGGGGCTCAATCGAAAATCGAGTCCACATTTTCCTCGTTTCGATGTCGTTCCTGCGGAGCGTCAATTGATGTGGCTGGGAGCGCAGCCTGCCGTTTCTGTAACAAATCATTGAACGACGGAACCTACGATTGGGTCGTGGAAGCCGTGGATTCCTATCAACCATTCAGCGAATCGCATCTTCCCCAATCTGCTGAAGTGCCGGAATTGAAGGGCTGGCAGCTGAATCCTCAGTGGCTCTCGGTTTCTCTACAGCCTCTGGATTCCCTGACGATCTCCGCCAGAATGTTGTTGAGCGATGGCGAACTGGCGGAAGCGGAGAAAGAGTTTCTTCGTCAGTTATCACAGCGGCAGGGAATCTCGGAAGATCGGCTGGGGGAATGCATTGCCGCAGCAAAATCGGCAACGGATGAAATCTTATTACCGAGGGATATCGAACAGGCCAGATTACTGATGAAGGACCTGATGCGTGTGGCTTTCGTCGACGGACGAGTGACTTCCGGTGAAATGAAAATGCTGAAGAAACTGAGTGGTCCTCTGAATTGGAGTAATTCAGATGTTCGTCAGGCGATCGGTCGAACTCGAAAGGAACTGGTTCGGGAGCTGCGGGCTTCGGGGCATATAAAAAAATAGTTCTGTCCGATTTTCGAGTGGGTCTAGTTTTGGAATTCCCCGAAGAAAGTAGGCGCTGAAAAGTGTGGTCGAGTAGAGACCACAAGGAGCGCAAGCGATGACGAAGAGGCCGGTTGGTAACGCAGGTAAGGTTTATAAGAAATATACGGAGGAATTCCGTCGTGACGCGATCCGTATGATTGGGACGGAAGGTTTGACGACAGCGGAGGTGGGTCGTCGACTGGGCGTGAATTCGAACCTGCTTCGGAAGTGGCGTCAGACATACGGAAAGAAGTCAGAGACACCGGCTGCTCAGAGTGATCTGGAGGCAGAGTTGCGTCGTCGTCGTGACGAGAACCGTCGCTTGTTGATGGAGCGAGAGATTTTAAAAAATCAGCGGCCTTCTTTGCGACCGAAAAGAACTGAGAGATCAGTTCATTCTGGATCATCTTGATCAGTGCATCGAGACGGTCTAAAATCGAACTCGTCTGCACAGCCATCTGGGTTACATGAGCCCTGAACAATTCGAGCAGCAATCGTGAAGGCAGGAGTGCAGTAGGTTTTTAAAGGCATAGGTGGGACAAAGAAATAGTATTGAAGAAACGGCTGCAGAAGATTTCTGCAGCCGCGACGGATTTCCCCGCCCACGTCAGACTATCCCTTGACGAGTTGCTCCTCAGCAGAGCTCGTCTCCGTTTCGTCTGACACATGATGATAGATCACATTTGGACAACGCGCCGTGCCGAGTCCGAAACATCCAATCCAGAGCGCCTACCACTTCCAGGGAACTTCACAGCAGCTCTTTGAAGGCATCATGCAGTCGGCTCCCGACGCGATGGTACTGCTCAATTCGCAGGGACAAATTGTGCTGGCCAACCGACAACTCGAACGCGTCTTCGGCTGTACGACCCATGGGGTCCGGAATTCCCCTGCGCGGACTCCACAAAGATGGTCATGAGTTTCCTGCTGAGATTGCGTTGAGTCCGATAGCGACCGAATACGGGACGCTGGTCGCCGCGTCAGTAATAGACGTGTCCGATCGGCAGAGATAGCGGCAAACGGCTCCGGTCACATCCCCGAATGGGTCGCGCGACCTCGGACGATATGACCAGTGTGGGTTAAAGCAATCGCATGAGTCATCTGTTCTGGATATGTTGCGAATAAACAGGCTCTTGTTTTGGAGGGGCTGGCGGGCTGTCTTGGTTGAAATTGTGTAGACGAATCGAGAATCTAATTGCCGATACAAGTCTTTCCACACTGTTTCTCTATCTGCGAAACCCATGAAATCTGACGAACACCCATTCGGCGCCTTGGCGCCCAGAGACGCGCACAAACGAGGACTCCACCGGACGATGACTCTGGGCGGAGAATACGCAACCCGCAACTACACGGTTAAACACCTTCAGGATTTGAAGGGCAAAGCCATTCTCACTGAGACAATGCCCTTCACAATAAGGGAGGCCGTGGCCGCCGAGGAGGCGGGCATCGATACGCTGAAGGTCAAGTTTGATCCAGCGAATCCCGTTGAAGCAATCGCGATGCGAAAAGCAGCACCCCATACGTTCATGACGTTCTGCATCGGGCTGACAAAGATTGCGACTGCGGACGAAGCGGTCCGAGCTGGCTACATCGCAATGGAGGCTGGTGCCGATGGAATCATGTGCCAATGGGGACCAAAACTGATTCGGGCTGTTTCTGATGCTGGCATTCCCGTGGAAGCTCACGCCGGTCTGGTACCTCGCCTGAGTACCTGGACGGGAGGCCTCAGGGCGGTCGGCAAAACGATTGAAGAAGCGATGTGGATCTTCGAACAGATCAAGTCATTCGAAGAAGCAGGAGCATGGGCCGTTGAAGTTGAAGTTGTGCCAGCGCAGTTGCTTGCGGAAATCTCCAAACGTACTCGACTGGTCACCTCGTCGATTGGTGCAGGCAGCGGCGGCGACATTCAGTTCATGTTCGCCGAAGACATCCTCGGGTGTCATGCTCCTCCCTATCCTCGACACACCAAACAGTATCGAAATCTCTACAAGATGGAGCAGGCGATCCAGGTCGAGCGAGTCAAAGGTTTCCGGGACTATATCGACGATGTCAAAAGCGGCACGTTCCCAGGCCCCGAACACATCGTCAACGCCTCGGAAGGACTGATCAATCAGTTCCTGTCCGCAGTGGATGGTAGCGGGGTCGAGTAACTTCAGAGCGACGTGAAACGCCAGAACGGTGAGAAACGCCAGAACGCTGAAAACTGAGAGGCAACCCTGTCCTCTCAAGCGAATACACGAAATCACTCACGAGCTAATTGAGAAAAATATGATCCGGTATTCCTGTGTAATCATGTTGTTGTGTGTCATGGGATGTGCTGATAGTTCCCCTGAGCCTCAGGAAGTGCTTGAAAAAAGCCAGAAGACCACGGCTGAGGTGGAGAAGAAACTTGAAGCGATTCAGAAATCCACCGATGAGAGCAAGGCGAAGATCGAAGCCATGAAGCAGAACCGACCAGCCCCCGCCGATGTGAAGTAGAAGTTCGCGAGGGCGAAGAAGTGTTTATTCTTACGCATGCAGTTCATTGAAATATTCCACGGCCTCTGGGCGAGCTTCTCCACTGTGTCAGTGATCACGACTGAAGGGCGAAATCGGATTTCGATTGCATGCGTCCGTCCAACACGCCGGATTCGTCAAAGCTGTTTTCAGTTGAACGATTGGAGCCCGGTTCGAAGCAGAAAGCCTTTAACCCGCAGCCTTAATGATCTCATCGGACATTCGTACCAGAATTTGAAATCAGCGGGCGAACCACGTTACTGCGAACACCTTACGGCATGGATCCTCTCGTACGCGAGAGGTCTTCCGTTGACTTGCGTTTGTGGGCTAAATCCGGACACTTTCTCGTATTGCAAGGCGTCTCGGCTGCCGGTCGCCCCAAATCCATTTCAACCGTGATCAAGAATGAGGCCATGAGCAAGAATCGAAAAGCTGAAGTTGATGCCGCCGTGACGGACATTGACTTCAAGAAGAACGACTATCAGATTGAACTTAACACCAATCATGGCAAGATCGTGCTGAATCTGCTGCCGGATATCGCACCTGGGCATTGCTTAAATCTCATCGGTCTCACAAAGATCGGCTACTACAACGGAGTAATATTCCATCGAGTCATCAGTGGCTTCATGATTCAGGGCGGATGTCCTCTGGGTACAGGTACCGGTGGCCCGGGCTACACGATCAAGGCTGAGTTCAACGCGACTCCGCACGTCGACGGGGTCCTCTCCATGGCCCGCACCAGCGATCCAAACTCCGCTGGGTCACAGTTCTTCATCTGCCTGGGAACTCAGTCGTTCCTCGATCGTCAGTACACCGCATTTGGGCGAACGGCCGATGCTGACAGCCTGGCTGTTGTCAAGAAGATTGGTACCACGAAAACAGACCGAAGCGATAAGCCGCTGGAAGCAGCAACCATTCAGTCGGCCAGTGTTCTGGTCAAGCCAAAGGCCTGATTCGTACGATGGACCAGAGCCATCACGGTGTCTGAGGCCGTGATGGTTCTTAAATTTGATTTTGAACTCGCGAGGGCTCGAGCGAGGTGGAAAAAGAATCGGCAGATCGAACGATGCAACGCTATTGGCTCTTTAAATCAGAACCCGATGTATTTTCGATCCATGATCTTGCCGCAAGCAAAGGCAAACGCACATCGTGGGAGGGAGTGCGAAATTATCAGGCTCGCAATATGCTGCGGGACGACATCAGGAAGGGTGACGGGGTCCTGTTCTACCACAGCAATGCGGACCCGATGTGTATCGCTGGCACTGCCGAAGTTGTGAAAGACGGTTATCCGGACTCCTTTGCCTGGCAGCCCGACCACAAATATTTTGACGAAGCATCGACCGAGAGCAAACCAGTCTGGTTCATGGTTGATATCAAGCTGGCAAAGGTGTTTTCCGAACCGGTCACTCGTGCCGCCCTGGGTAAGGATCCTGTGTGTAGTCAGATGATGGTCATGAAAAAGGGCAGCCGCCTCTCTGTTCAACCAGTCACGGAAGCGGAATGGCTGGCAGTTCACCGGCTCGCCGCCGACGTGACCTGATCGATAGCGGTTGTTTTTTCAGATTTCCACGGGAATCCCGTTAAAACTACTCGACCAGCCACATGTAAAACGGTCACGATGCTCCGGTCCCTGATGGGTGACTGGACAAGAGAGGATCCAAGGTTGTCGAACGAGCCTGCCTCCGCATCCATTCTGCTTCAGGGAACGTAGCTTAATCCAGTGTCGCACGGGCCATATTTTCCTGAATCGCTATCTGCCCATGAGCGGGACCGACATTACTTCCAGTTACGCTCCGCTTCGAATTGCCGCGTTCACGTTTTCTTATCTCCCGATGATGACGGGGATTTCATCACTGGTGCATGAACGCATCGCCTGCCTTCTCAAGCGAGGGCACACCGTGCGGTTGTTTCATCCCCAGG
Source organism: Candidatus Kuenenia stuttgartensis (assembly GCA_945861975.1). Classification (GTDB taxonomy): domain Bacteria; phylum Planctomycetota; class Planctomycetia; order Planctomycetales; family Planctomycetaceae; genus SXXK01. The sequence continues at coordinate 6,076 of CAMAXD010000264.1, forward strand.
TGCCAGACGGTGATGAAAGTCACGCCTCAGGATCAACGGGGCTCGACGAACTTACCGGATTGGGTAACTTCAGTGCGGTCTCGTTTCCAACAGTTCGCAATCCACTGCGCCGTTCTTTTCCGGAAGCTGCGTCCCATAAAGTCTGGGACGATTGCAAACTGCTGGAAGACTTTTCGCCAGACGTCATCACGGTCGACGAAGCCGCCGGGCTCTACGGAGCCGCTTCCGGATGGCTGAAAGGGTACGGCAAGCCCGTTGGAATTCGCTATGCTCAGAAGCATCAGGTTCCATGTGTCAATCTTATGCAAACTGACTGGCAGGGTTATTGCGAACACTATATCGGAGCAACGGCGTTTCGCATTGCCGTCCCCGCTGTTCGCAGAATGATGAAACCCATCGTCACGGGTTACGATTCGAATCTGACTCCGTCCCGCTTTCTGTCTGATCGAAATCGTACGATCTACGGTGAGCGTATCGAATATCTGGGCTTTCATGGCGTGGATTGCGAACGCTTCTGCCCTGACAATACTCGTTTCAATCCGATTCCGGATGATAATTCGCCCGTCATTCTGAGCGCGGGCCGCATTGCAAGAGAGAAGAGTGTTTGGCAGCTGTTGAAGGCTTTTCGACAGGTGCAGTTGAAAGTGCCCAATGCCAAATTAGTTGTTCTGGGACGCGGGCCTTTGTTGAAATCGTTTCGACACAAAGCGGCAGTCTTTGGTGGCCAGGTGCTTGTTCCCGGAGCAGTCTTTGGAGATCAACTGAAGGGCTGGTACGCTCGAGCGAATGCTTATTGGACAGCCTCCACGACCGAAAATTTCTCGGCCGGGATTATGGAAAGCCTCGCCTCCGGAACACCGGTCATCGCTGCAGCCGCAGGTGGAAACGTCGAACAAGTCGTTGATGGAGTCAGTGGCTATCTGGTGCCATCCATGGATTATTCTGCGATGGCTCAGAACACCATTTCACTCCTGAGTGACTTAGGACTACTTGAGGCAATGTCTGCGGCGGCACGTGTGCGAGCTTTGGAATTGAGCCTGGAGAATTCAACCGAGCGGCTGTTGAACTATCTGCAAAAGCTCATTCACAAAAAATAGTCATTGGGGGCAGAGGACTGTGGCTCGGTGAACCCCAGCATCCATTTTTGGGCAGTGGAGTACGCTCCCCCTGCTCCGACTATTGGGCGAAGTTTCAGCCTTTAAGGCCGCCATTATTTGCGAGGCTGCCGTTCGTGTCTTGAGTCTGAGTCGTAATCGCCCGACGTCATGGTGCCACAATCACTTCAGGTTCCTGTGAAGTGAAGCCGTTTCGGCAGAAGTGTCTTCAGTAGAATCAAAAAGAGACGTTTCGACGGCAAACTTGCGTTTCATTAGCAGCGGCCTTAGAGAGTGAGTTTGGGAGGCCATTGAAAATGGTGTCCGGAACTCTCGGCGGCTCCTCCTATTCGACGTGTTCCAATGCCGCCTCCAGAGTTCCAGACACGTTTTTCAACATGCGGTTAGCGACTTACGGGCATTGCGCATGCTCTTGAGCATGGCTCGCCGCCCAGTGATCAACTCCAGCTAAGTCTCTGCGCCACGTTGACGAGCCGAGAAGCTGAAGTCCTTGCAAGTCTCTCGAAGAGACTCCTTACCGGCGTTCGTGTATCCCTGAAGCTCTCGGGAGAGTCAATCAGTCCTGACTTGCCTCGCTGCGCATCATTGTGTGCGCACGGGTGAGGCGATTGACGGCAGACAGTACCCTGGACAAGTTACGTCCACTCGATCTGCTTCTGTCTGGCCCGTACGCGTGTTGATTCGTATTGAATCCGAGAAACGTCTACAATTTCAATGCGGGAGGATTTTTGCCTCCCGGAGGAGGACAGTCCTGAACAAAAATTCCGCAGCCCTGCCCAAAATATTTGAACTACGCTGACGCTGCACAGCAGCAGCTCAGAAAAAATTGGCGAGCAGAGAAATGTACGCCAACTCGGAACACGAGTTGCCGTAGGGACCCACGGGAGTGACCGAGTGACCGAGTGACCGAGTTCAGTTTTCACATCAGCTTCTGACGTAGTGAAACACCACCACGTTGTTTGAGTGTTGCCGTTAATTGTTTTTTTCCTGTTAATTGTTTCAAACTGGAGGCAGTCGTCATGAAAAAGATTATGAAGCCCGTGATGCAGAGCCGTGCTGATCGGGGATTTACGTTGATTGAGTTGCTGGTAG
>CAMAXD010000265.1 GCA_945861975.1 Candidatus Kuenenia stuttgartensis
TCCGGAGAGCCCGTGTGCTGAAAACCATGGTCGCTTGTTTGTTCGCGATTTTGTTGTTGTGTACGGCCTGTTCTGCCCAGGAAACTCAGGTGCGGTTTGGGACGGATGTTCCTCGAGACGTCGAGCAGATCTATGAACGAGGTGTCGAATGGCTGGCGACGAATCAGACGCCCGAGGGGATCTGGTCAGGTGGCGACAGCGGGCCCGGAATCACGGGCATGTGCATTATGTCATTTCTGGCCAGCGGTGAGGATCCGAACTTCGGACGCTACAGCGAGAACATTCGGCGTGCCGTTCGCAGCATGATCAAAGGGCAAACGGAAGCGACTGGTTTCTTTGGCGGAAATATGGGCCACAGCAGTATGTACCATCATGGATTTGCCATGCTGGGGATGTCTGAAGTCTACGGTGTTCTTGATGAAGACACATTATGGGACGCGGAGACAAAGGCCGACGAGCGACGCAGTATTGGGGAATCACTGGAACTGGCTGTTCGCGGCGCAGTGACCTCACAGAAGAATAATCAGTTTCACGCGTGGCGTTATGGACCTGAAGCAACCGATGCGGACACGTCCGTTTCGGGAGCTGTCCTGATGGGACTGCTGGCCGCTCGCAATGCCGGTGTCAAAGTGCCGGATGAAGCCATCGATCAGGCGCTGGACTACTTCAAGACGATGACGACGAATCGTGGCGAGGTTGGCTATTCCGGAATCGGTGGCGGCGGCTCGGCCAATTTAAAAGCCATTGCAGCGCTGGTCTATTCGATTGGAAAACGGAAAGACTGGAAAGAGTACAAAGGGGTACTCGGAGCCATCACTGTCAATCTGGAACACGAAGAGTACAGCTATCCGGAGTACTTCCGTTACTACACGGCTCAGGCATTGTTTCAGGGAGACTTCGAGGCCTGGAACAAATGGAATCTGAAGACTGCTAAGCAGCTGAAAGATCTGCAGAGCGATGATGGAAGTTTTCAAAGTCAGCACGGACCGGCCTACGGGACGGCCATGTCGCTGCTGGCCATGGCTCTGAACTATCGGTTTCTACCGATTTATGAACGATGACAATTTGTGGTTCGGCAGTGCGATATTGTTATCGGCAGCAGTGCGTTAGCGGGTGTTGATTTAAACGCGTACTAAGCGTTTTCGTTTAACGGTGAGCCGCAGGCGTAGGCGAAATCGGGCAACGACGCCTGCGGCTTGCCATTAAACGATTAAATCAACAGTCTGCAGGCAACCTTTTGTGTATTGAAAATAGACAATCAACCGGACGCTAACGCGTGTCGGCTGATCATGCAAAACCAAGAACCTGAAGCAGTGACTATTCTCTCGGACAAGTGAACTTCATGATCAAAGCCTTCCTGCCGATCAGTGCCCTCTTGATTCTGTGCAGCGTTTGTCATTCCGCAGACGAATCGACTCTCGTCTGGAGCAACGGCGACAGTCTGAATGGAAAGCTGCTGCGAGCAGATGACAAAGTCGTTGTCTGGGAATCGCCGCTGTTTAATCACCCGCTGCAGATTGCGATTGAGCATCTCTCATTGCTGAAGTATCCGGAAGTCTCCGAGCCAGTAACGCCGCCGGCTGGCTTTCGCATTCTCACGAGAAACGGTGATCTGCTGTTTGGGACATTGAAGTCAGCCAACGCGACAGCACTGACCTTTGAGAGTTCTCGATTTGGGGTCTTTGAAATTCCTCGGAGCCAGCTCGTCAGCCTTCAGGGGGCGTCCAATTCGGGTGGTGTGATTTATTCAGGGCCTCGCGGACTCGATGGATGGCAGCCTGCCTTTCGGCGTGAGACAGAAGAGAATGGCCGAGTCATGGGAGCTGTTCGCAATGCACGTCCGGGTGTTGCCGAAAAACCGGTAGCCAATAAAGACTCGGAGAAGCCAACGTTCTGGTCAGAAGACCCGGAAGGCGGCATCATGACCAATCGTGCAGATGCGGCTCTGTTTCTGCCTCAAAAGCTGCCTCAGAAATTCGAACTCGAAGTTGAACTGCATTCGAAAAAGACCTTGTCGTTTGCATTGGCGATAGGACGCGATGCCAAAGCAGGGTTGCGTCTGGAATCATGGGTTGATGTGCTAGTGGCGGCAAATGGCAATAAGTTTGCGTCTCTGCAGCAGATCTCGGAAAAAGACCACTTTCTGCACGTCCACGTCTTTGTTGACTACACCAAAAAGACCATGCAGGTTTACAACCCTGCTGGCCAGAAACTCGGAGAAGTGGCGATCACCGGGCTTCGTGGTGGTGCAGAGGGGATTCTGCTTCGCAACGGCGAGTGGGATCTGAGCCTGCGTCGATTGCGAATCAGTAATTGGGATGGTAGTGAGCCACGATTTGCAGCCGGCAAGGAAAATCGAGTCCAGATGACGGATGGCACCGTGCACTTTGGTGCCATCAAAAGTTTTTCGTCCGAGACTTCCAGTGTGGTCATCATCAAAGAAGGAACTGAGCTGCCACTGCCAGTTGATCAGGTTGCATCGCTTGTCCTTGCGGTCGAAGAGAATGCTCCGATCGCAGCCCGTGGTGCGACTCATCTGGCCTGGGCTGACGGTGGCTTTGTGTCAGGGGCGTTGGTTTCGATTGCAGACGGTCGTGCCGTGTTGCAACCGGCGTATTCCGAGTCGCCGTTAAGCTGTGATCTCAGCAATGTTCTGCGACTGGGGCTGACTCCGGGCCAGAAGGAGTCTGCTCAGTCAGATCGGCTGTTTCATGCGGGCGGTTCGCTTCAGGGAAGTCTGGTCGTCGACGGCGAAGCCGATACTCCGATTCAATGGAAACCTCTGGGAGGCCTGAACGCTTCAACGCTGAAAAATGGTGGCGATGCCCGGTTTGTGCGAGCCGAGGGCATGAAACACTTTTCAGAGAATCCCGAAATGCTGGCCAGCTTTCCGGACGTCATCTATCTGAAAAATAATGACGTACTTCCATGCCGTGTTGAAGGATGCACGGAGGATCAGGTTCAACTCGCACTGCCATTTAGCGACGTGAAGTCGTTTGCTCGAGAACACATCAAGGCGGTCGAGCTTTCTGGCACCGGGAGAATCCATCAGAGAGGATTCGGAGCCGAAGGCTGGCGCGGCGTGGCTTCGCAGAAAGTGCCGAAGAAAGCCGTGGCGGATCATGAAAAGTCCGGGAAGCCTGGTGAGGCCGCGTCAACCGACAAGCCTGCGACGTCAGACAGCCCGGCTGCGACAGACAAGCCAGCCGTGGCCAGCAAACCAGTAGTTGAATCTATCGTTTTGCGTGGCAACGCTTCGGCTTCGCATCCGTCGATTCTGACGGGCGACACGGTCCGTTTTCATATGAAATGGCCGGTGCAATCCTACGCCAACATGACGGTTTCATTGTTCGGCACGGGAACTCGCAAAGATGAAAGTTCAACTCACGTTTCTTTCTCTCTGATGCAGACAAACCTTCAGATATTGGATCGACTGCCACCGCAGAACCAGATGTTCTTTCGAGGCTTCGGCGGCCAGAATGCTGAAGAAATCATTCGCGCGGCCAGCGGTGAAGTCGATGTACAGCTTGTGGCTCGCGACGGCAATCTGCTGGTTTCGATCGATGGCAAACAGGTCAAGACGATCAAGCTGAATCCCGACGGAGCTGGATCAAAAGGGCTGGCCTTCAATGCGAATGTCACGATGACTGGGCGAGTCATTATGAATGGAATGGTTCAGCAGTCGAATGGCGATGGTGTTGAGATTTCGAAGTTTGAAATCGACAACATGTCAGGTGCATCGATTCGTCAGTTTATCGAAGAGGAAGCTCGTCTCGCGACTCTGACAGTTCCTCGTTTTCGTCGCGACAATCCTCCCACAAATGTTCTGATCGCGGCCAACGGAGACCTGCTGCGAGGACAATTAAAGTCGATTCGTGAAGCTGATGTGCAGTTTGAATCCCGCCTCGAGACATTGCGAATCGATCGTTCGCGAGTCGCGGCGATTGTCTGGCTTGATCCACCGAAGAAAGATTCGGGCAAAAAAGCCGAAAAAGCGGCCTCGGACAATACGACTTCCAATGAGACGAATGCCGCAACGCCGGGTGGCGACAGCAAAGTAGAGCCAGTGGTTTCTGAAACAACGGTCGAAGAGGATACTGAAAATGGCTTTGTGATGGGCGATGAAGATGAGTCATCCATGCAGGCCCTGTTGGCCGACGGCTTCAGTATCACGATGACACCTGCTCGACTCGAGAACGGTCAGATCAAGGGCCACTCGAAGCTGCTGGGCAATTGTGCCTTTCCAGCCGCCACGATCAGAGAACTGTTCCTCGGCGATCCACAGACTCGTGATCACGTTGCGACGTTTGACCAGTGGGTTGCACGGAATGCTCAGGAACCGGACTGGGATATCGCGGCTGAATCCGGCGGTACCTCGGAAGGGGCCGCAATGATTGGCCAGGTTGCGGATGACTTTGAGCTGTCATTGCTGGACGGTTCAAAACTTCGATTGAAAGACCATGCGGACAAGATCATCGTCCTGGACTTCTGGGCGACATGGTGTGGTCCGTGCGTGGCAGCTCTTCCGGACTACATTGCAGCGACTTCTGAGTTTGATTCGTCGAAAGTTATCTTCGTGGCTGTGAATCAGCAGGAAGCGTCGGATCAGATTCGAGGCTTCCTGACAGAACGCGATCTGTCGCCGATTGTGGCTCTGGATCGCAACGGAGAAATCGGACAGCAGTTTAAAGTGTCTGGCATCCCGCACACCGTGATTCTGGGAAAAGGCAATGTGATCGAAGATGTGCATGTCGGTTATCAGCAGGGCGGCGGTGAGTCGATGCAGATCGCCATCCAGCAACTTCTTGACGGCACCTGGAAACGCCCCACCCCCGAGGCCGCTCCCGCCAAGCCTGTGGCAACTCCGAAAGATCCGATTTAGGTTTTCCGGATTTGATCTGAAGCTGGTCCATCGTTCATCAGCCGCAAAGCGTTAGCGTCCGGTTTCGACCTTGTTCATTTCGCTACCGGCATTTCGTTCACATACAACTTCACGTTGTGAGTCCCTCGGCCGCCTGCGACGATGTCGGGGCGGTTGTCGCCGGTGAGGTCGGCCACGATCAGATCTTCGGTGGCCATGCCGCCGGCGTCCAGAATGTGGCGAGTCCATTCCGTGCCATCTGCTGATGGTGAGTAGACACTGACGCCAAATTTTTCCGGTGTATCGCTGTGGCCGAAGGCGATGTCGTCCGAGCCGTCGTTATCGAAGTCGGCCGTCCATAACGCATGACCTCGGCGAAAGCCCTGATCAATCACTTTGCGTTCCCATTTGCCGTCCGCTGACCTGGGTTCCAGATAGACGGCCAGATGATCTCCGTGCATTGGTTCAACGGATGTCAAAAATCGTTGGCCGTTCTTCAGTCGACCGATCTTGACTTCACCTGCTCCATTGAGATTTGGATCAGCGTTGCCCGTGATGCCTTCGCCCAGTCGGACCATTGTCCAGTCGCTTCCGGAACGAGTCACCAACGACACGCCTTCTCGACTGGCCGTGATCGTGTCGACGGTTTTGTCGCCATCGAAATCCACGTGCCAATGATTATGCATGCGGTTCAGATCGCCATTCAGAACAGTCCCCGGCCAACGTTCCGTGGCGGGATTTGCAGGGATCTCATAAGCCAGCAATCGCACACCGTTACCAACGCTGGCGTTCAGTGGCGAGATCACCAATTGAGGTTTCCCGGTGCCAAGCACATCCGCCCAACGCATGCGGTGGACGTTGGTTTCTTCGCCAATCGCCGCGACCTGCCAGAGTGCATTGGGATCGGCAGCTCGACGAATCCAGTGCAGTGTTCCCGTCTTCGTCCATCCGGCACCGATCGCAAAATCCACCTGGCCATCGCCGTCAATATCGTGAGGAGCAATGCACACGTTATCAAGCGGAGTCTGATCCTGCAGAATGACGTGAGCTTTCCATGACGGCTGTTCGTACCAGACGACTCGATTCTCCGTCAGAGCCACGATGTCCTGATCTTTATCACCATCCACATCCGCAATCGTCACCGCATAGCAGACCTTGCCCACATTGGGGTCGATGACTTTCTCGGTGAAGGTCGGAAAATCGCCCGCCAGAGCAACGCCCGAGGAAACAACAAGTCCGCAACTGAGTGACAGGAGGCGTCGCAACATGGCAAGAATTCCATAACCACCATACGCACCTCGACTGTTCTCGACAGTGTTCTGCGCGGGCGGGTTTCAAGAGGATCGTGGGATGCGAGGTCGTAGTGGTGCGACGACCTGCAGGAATCGATCATCGTAGCGATTGCCGGGTAACGAAAAAATCGATGCGCCCGTCAACTTCACGCAGTTCAAAATATGTTCTGCGAATACGCGAGATCTCGGCGCCAGCCGCATACTCGAGTTCCAGTTGCTCAAGGCGAGCTTCTGTTTCAGGCGAAACAAAGTGCATAACAGTCGCCTCAGCGATGTCGATGCCAGCTTGCGAAAACAGCTCGCGGTCAAACTGCTGGAAGTCACGTGAGCCGTCTTGCCACGAGAAGAAGAGACGCTTCTCTGATCCTGCATCTTTCGATTCCAGTGAAGTTAGCTCAGGCTTTGGAGACGTCAGCTTTGTGAGATAGACAAGTCGTTTTTCTTTGGCAAGGACTGCCCCTGGCTGAATTCCTGCAGCGTCGAGCCACGTTTTGTATTGGTCCACGGATTTGACAGTCAGGTAATCCAGAAACCAGCGTCGCTCATTTCCTTTGGAAGAAGACGGTCCCCCCATTTGACGCCCGGGACCAATCGGATTTCGACCAGTCCCTTCAGCGATGCCAGGGAGTGTTGCGTTTTCGATCGCGGGTTCGACGGGAGGCCGTAACGCGGCGACGTTCAGATTCTCATCGACCACCTGATCAACATCAAGCACCGTAACATTGGGCTGCTCGTTCTGCGCTGAGGAATCGTCTGATGACTCTTCAGGTGATGTTATTTCGATAACATTCAATGGAAGGTCTTCGAGAGGCTGCCGAACAGGAGAAACACCCGGCTCCGGCGGTAATCGGTCTGAGAGCGGCAGTGCATTTGCGAACCATGCGGCCACCATTATGGCCAATGTCCCAATGGCCGAAACAGAGGCGGCCATCAGCGCCGCGATGACTCTGTCATGTAATGTAATGCCGAGATGTGGTGTCGAGGACGCAACATGGTTTGCGGAATTAGCGGCAAGCATGAGCGTCTCCGAGAGAAAAAGCTGAAAAAACAAGCGGACGCCATTCTGCAGCGCCAAAAACGATGCGTCAATGGCAATGGTATCGATACTGCTTTCGAATCGCCGATCGTCTTGCGGGTTACGGCTGGCCAATTTGTCAATTTCACGTAGGGTGTGTGCAGCGGAGCGAAACACACCAATGCGAATTCGTCGAAAGCCATGGTGCGTTGCGCTCCGCTCCACGCACCCTACCGGAGTCGCAGACTCACAAACTGGCCAGCCGTGGCTGCCGGGACGCTGGAAGTTGATTTTGGCCATTTGGGGCATTACAAACTCTTGGTTTCGGCACTCACTGGACGGCTCGCGCCGTTACGCCTTAAAACGGGTATCATTCTGTTCTGAACTGTTTGCCCCCAAATTCCACGCCCACGCTCTCAAGCTTTTGTTGTCCTCGGAGTTTTTATCGATGGTTCCTGAAACCTCTTTTGGATCTGCCTGCCGCTCTGTTGCTCAATTGCTGCTGATTGCAGGCTTGGCCCTGCTGCCAGCGGGAATTACTCCGGCGTTTGCACAGGATGCGACGGCTCTACAGTGGTTTAAGGCTGAGGTGCCAGAAGGGGCGGCGAGCGCACAGTTTCGCTGGGCGATCGATCCTTCGGCTGCGGATTCCGAGTCCGCTGAACTGACGATCGTGACCGATGATCACTGTTCGCTCTATGTCAACGGGCAACGAATTCTGAAGAACGTGGCTCTGAAACAGGCAGACGGAAATGTTGAAGCCGCAGGCTACAATGTGAAGTCATTGCTGCGACAAGGACGTAACCTGATTGCTGTGGAAGTCAATTCGGAAGACAAGGTGGCCGTCTTTGGTCTGTCACTGAGTGCTCGTAAGGGCAACGATGTGCGAAACATCGGCGGAGCGTGGAAGAAAGCTCCGGCGATGCCACCGGTTGGCTGGCAACAGACAGACTTTAACGATCGGGATTGGCCGGAAGTGAAAACAGTCGCGGATGAACCCGGCGATCGCTTCAAAGTTTCCATGCCGACAGCCTTCGCGGCGCCTGTGATTCCTGCCAAAGCACGAACCGCTCCGTTTCAGTTTGAGGATGGAGACCGAGTTGTGTTTGTAGG